>JAKSSG010000055.1 GCA_024403185.1 Clostridia bacterium | reverse complement strand
CACTTCCTAAATGCGATGTTGAACAGTATACACTTCCTGATGATGACATGAGAATAGCAGATCTGCACCTGCCGGAAATGGCAGAAGTAGACCTTTCAAGACATTACACTGAACTGGCCAAGAAGTCACACGGTGTAAATGACGGATTCTATCCTCTTGGATCATGTACCATGAAGTACAACCCTAGAGTAAATGAGCGAACAGCTTCATTTACGGGATTCACTCAGGTTCATCCGCTGCAGCCTGTAGAAACAGCTCAGGGCTGCATGCAGGTTCTCAAGGAAACCGAAGAGGCTCTTGCTGAGATCACAGGCATGAGCAACTTCACACTTCAGCCTGCAGCCGGAGCACACGGTGAATTTACAGGACTTCTTCTCATCAAGGCATATCATCTGGCAAACGGTGATACTCAGAGAAAGAAGATCATAGTTCCTGATTCAGCTCACGGCACTAACCCTGCATCAGCTGTAATGGCAGGCATGGAAGTAATCAATGTTGATTCAACACCTGACGGACTGGTTGATACAGCCAAGCTGCGTGAAGTCTGCGAAGGCAACAATGAAATCGCAGGACTCATGCTGACAAACCCTAATACAGCAGGTCTATTTGACCCTAACATCAAAGAAATCACAGATATCATCCATGAATGCGGCGGACAGTGCTACTATGACGGTGCTAACCTGAACGCTGTAATGGGATGGGCAAGACCTGGTGACATGGGATTTGACTGTGTACATCTCAATCTGCACAAGACATTCTCAACACCTCACGGCGGCGGCGGTCCGGGATCCGGTCCGGTAGGCTGCAAGGAACACCTGGCTAAATTTATGCCAGGCATCAAGGTTGTCGGCGAAGAGGGCAGTCTTGCCTTTGCAAAGGCAGAAGCAAGTCTGGGCGAAATGAAGAACTTCTACGGAAACTTCCTGGTAGTTGTCAAGGCTCTTACATATATCAAGATGCTTGGCAAGCAGGGAATCCCTGAAGCTTCAAAGAATGCCGTTCTCAACGCAAACTACATGATGAACAAGCTGTCATGCAAGTATGACATTGCTTTCAATCCTAAGGTTTGCATGCACGAATTCGTAATGGATATCGGCAGACAGGCCAAGGAAACAGGCGTTACGGCTATGGATATTGCCAAGGGGCTCCTTGACAACAACATTCATCCGCCTACAATGTACTTCCCGCTGACAGTTCACGAAGCACTTATGGCAGAACCTTGTGAAACCGAATCAAAGGAAACTCTGGATGAGGCAATTCAGGTATTCCTGGATCTGAACGATCTGGCATACTCTGATCCTGAAGCTCTCCATGCAGCACCTGTCAAGACTCCTGTTACAAGACTTGACGAGGTAGGAGCAGCAAGACATCCGGTTCTCAAGTACGAGTTCAAATAATTGTAAATCGACGGCTCGGGAACATTCTCGAGCCGTTGTTTTTTTGAGAAAGAATGCATATGGAAGACAAACTGTCAATGAGATATAAAATTTCATATGGCGCTGCCGGTTTCGGAGAGGCAACAGCATATACGCTGGTGTCTACTTTTCTGCTGTTTTATTTAACCACAATTGCCGGAATAGCTCCGGCAGTAGCAGGATTAATCGTGGCTTTAGGTGGTATCTGGGACATTCTCACATGTCCTGTCTTCGGCTATCTTTCTGATAACTGTTCAAGTGCAATGGGTAAACGCAGGCCTTTTCTTATTGCCGGATGCATACCGTTCACGCTGTTTACCATGCTGCTCTTTACGTTTATCGAGGCAACAGTACCTGTCAGAATAGCCTATTATCTTATTGTCATATTTGTTTTCTGGACCGCATATTCATGCTATTACATTCCTTACATGGCACTCGGAGCAGAACTTACCGATGATTACGATGAGCGTACGGCACTCCGTGCATATACCTCTGTATTTAACAGTCTCGGCGCCATTATAGGCACCGTAACACCTACCATTCTCGTTGAACACATGTGCAGCGAGGGAATATCCCTGCATCTCTCCTGGCAGTTTACAGCATTGCTCATAGGACTGATTTCGGGTGCAGCAATATTCCTTTGCTTTATCGGTGTAAAAGGCAAGGACAAGCCTCTTCCGAAAGAAGAAAAAACCAGGTTCAATGTTGGCCAGATGCTTCGTGACTATGCTTATGTTCTGAAGATAAGGCCTCTGCATTATCTTCTTGCCACAAGCGTAATCTCTCTTACAGGCATAACCATGTTCAACTCGGGCAGAATGTATTTCCTGACATATAACATGGGCTTCAGCCCTAAACAGATTTCATTTACTCTGTTCATGGCCTGCATCATAGGCATGGTAATGCCGCCTATCATTAACTTTTCAACTAAGTTCTTTGACAGGAGAACCATATTCATCAGCTTCATGATAATCGGTTCAGTTGGATCATTTCTGTTTAAGTTTATAGGCATTACAGGATACATTTCGCTGTACCTGATGATAACGCTGTATGCAATTCTGAACATGTCCTACTGGCAGCTGATGCCTACAACCCTTTACGATGTTGGTGAATATGACAGATACACAACAGGAAAGGACAGAGTCGGGGCAATCATGTCGATCCAGTCTCTTGCCGAGGCCCTTGCTGAGGCTCTTGGCGTGCAGCTTCTTGGAATTCTGCTCCAGCTGGTCGGCTTCAATGGAGATGCGGCTGTACAGACGCCGTTCGTACTGAGCTGGATTGAGAGCAGCATGCTTGTTATCCCGCCGATACTCGTTGTCATTTCATGCATTTTCCTGTGGAAATATCCTATAACAAGAAAGGTATATGAAAACATAAAGGCCGAACTGGCTAAGAGGGAAGGAGAGAGCGAATGAAAGAATACATATATGCCAAATGCAATGTCTTTACAGAGTACATGCAGGTGCCTGATGAACTGAAGGGTGAATTTGAGAGCCTGTGTGCCGAAATGCACTCTCTTGGAGACAGGTGCACGGATTATTATCAGTTTGAGGAGTTATTCGCTTCTACGGGGCTTTCTGACCGTTACAACGGACTTCTGGCCAGATGTACGCCAAAGCCCGTTCAGATGACAGCTGCGCAAAAGCAGGAATCACTCAGGATGGCTAAAGAAGACTTCTCTGCCGGGGATATCATCCGCGATGCAGCAGACATGGCAGTTACCGAACTGCAGCAGGAAGCTCTGACAATGCGACGCAAAAAGATGATTGAAGAGGGCGCATTTGACGATTATACTAGAATTACGAACAAAATAGATGATGCGGCAAGAGCCGGAAAATTCATTTTCAATAAATTAAAGAAAAAATAAAGGAGCTTAACATGTGCAAGAAATTTGACCTTATTGTAATCGGTGCAGGCCCGGGCGGATACGTTGCGGCAATCAAGGCTGCAAAAGCAGGAATGAGCGTTGCGGTAGTTGAGAACATCCGCGTTGGTGGAACCTGCCTTAACAGAGGCTGCATACCTGCAAAAGCAATGATCCATGCCTCATCACTCTATGAGGAGATTCATTCGGAAGCAAACCTTCTCGGTCTGGCAGTTGAAAATGTCACATTTGACTATGGCAAAATCGTTGAATACAAGCAGGCTACAACCGATGAGCTGGTAACCGGAATCGAAGCTCTGCTTGACGGTAACGGAGTGGTTAGATTCAACGGCAAGGGAACACTCGAAAAGGATGGAAGTGTAACTGTTAAGCTTAAGGAAGCCGATGAAGAAGGCAATGAGCTTATCAGCCTTGAAGCAGGCAATGTCCTTCTGGCTACTGGTTCCGTTCCGTCACTTATTCCTATTCCGGGAATTGATCTTAAGGGTGTCATTACAAGTGACGGCGTATTCGCACTTTCAAAGATGCCTGAAAGCCTTGTAATAATCGGAGGCGGAGTAATCGGAGTTGAATTTGCAACTGTTTATGCTAACCTGGGTGCAAAGGTTACAATTGTCGAAGCTCTTCCTAGAATACTTCAGAACATGGATAAGGAAATATCCCAGAATCTGAAGATGATATTCAAAAAGAAGGAGATAGATATTCATACGGGAGCATCCGTAAAATCAATTGAACTGGGCGGTGAAGGCCTGATCGTAAACTATGAGGAAAAGGATAAGCCTGCCCAGGCCACTGGACAGCTTGTCATCTGTGCAGCCGGCAGAAAACCTAACATTGACGGTCTCTTTGGTGACGGTGTTGAAATCGAAAAGGATGGAAAATTTGTTGCCGTTAATGACAAATTTGAAACCAGCATTCCGAATGTATATGCCATCGGAGACATTATCAGGAAAACCCAGCTTGCACATGCCGCAAGCGCTTACGGCATCTGCGCAGTTGATTTCATGAACGGGAATGAACCTGAACTCAATCTCAAGGCAATTCCTGGCTGCGTATATACAGATCCTGAAATAGCACAGGTTGGAATGACAGAAGCTGATGCCAAGGATGCTGAAATCCCTGTAATTAGCGGTAAATTCATCATGAGTGCAAACGGCAAGTCACTCATCACACATGAGGAAAGGGGATTCGTCAAGGTTGTTGCCGATGAGGCAAGTCATAAGGTTCTCGGTGCCCAGATGATGTGTGCACGTGCAACTGACATGATAGCTGAATTCACTACAGCCATTTCAAACGACATGACTGTTGAACAGATGCTGGCAGGAGTAAGACCGCATCCTACATATAATGAGGGCATTACGGAAGCTCTCGAAGACTGCATAGGCGAATCAACTCACACAATGCCTAGACGCAGACGTTAACTGTTTACAACGACCGGCAGGGTGACAAAGGGGCATGCTCTTTGTCACCTTTTTTAATGTACTGGACTGTTGAAACCACAAGGCTTTTATTGTATAATATATCCTGTATTTTTATGGAAACGAAAGGGTAATTTTTAATGGAAAAGATAGGACTTAACAAACTTAGAGAAGAATTTTTGAGTTTCTTTGAATCAAAAGGACATTACAGAAGAGAAAGCTTTTCACTTATTCCTGAAAGCGACAAGAGCCTTTTACTGATAAATGCGGGAATGGCCCCTTTGAAGCCATATTTTGGCGGTCTTAAGACACCACCGTCAAAGAGAATGACCACATGCCAGAAGTGCATCAGAACCGGTGATATCGACAACGTGGGATATACGGACAGACATGGTACATTCTTTGAAATGATGGGAAACTTCTCATTTGGAGATTATTTCAAAAAAGATGCAATTTCCTGGGGATGGGAATTCTCAACACAGGTTCTCAAACTGCCTGAAGAGAAGCTCTGGGTTACCATATACGAAGATGATGAAGAAGCACACGACCTCTGGCATGACATGATCGGTCTGCCTGAGGAAAAGATAGTAAGACTCGGCAAAGATGATAACTTCTGGGAAATCGGAACAGGTCCATGCGGTCCATGCTCAGAAATCTACTTTGACAGAGGCGAAGAACACGGCTGTGGCAGCCCTGACTGCAAGCCGGGCTGTGAATGTGACAGATACGTCGAATTCTGGAACCTGGTATTCACCCAGTTCAATAAGGAAGAGGACGGAACATACACGGATCTGCCGCATCCAAACATCGATACAGGACTTGGTCTCGAAAGACTTGCCTGCATCATGCAGGAAACAAATTCAATTTTTGATGTAGATACAATTAAGTTTATTCTTAACCAGGTTGTAAAGGAATCCGGCGTTGAATACAAGGGTGGGGAAGTACCTACCGATGTTTCAATCAGAATCATTACAGACCATCTCCGTTCAATGACATTCATGATCAGTGACGGAATCATTCCCGGTAATGAAGGAAGAGAATATGTACTGAGAAGACTGATCAGAAGAGCTGCAATTCACGGCCGCAAGCTTGGAATTACAGGTCCGTTCCTTTCAACGCTCTGCGACAAGGTAGTTGATACTTCAAGCGGTGCTTATCCTGACCTTGAAAAGCGCAGAATCATGATCAGAAGAGTTGTAAATTCAGAAGAAGAGAAGTTTGCAGCTACAATCGATCAGGGCATGAAAATAATCGACGAATACGTTGCAGACATGGTTGTCGCAGGCACTAAGGTTCTCGACGGTGCAATGGCATTCAAGCTCCACGATACATACGGTTTTCCTATTGACCTGACAAGAGAAATTCTTGCAGAAAAGAATTTCGATGTGGATATTGAAGGGTTCCGTAAGGAAATGGAACTTCAGAAGGAACGTTCCAGAACCGAACAGGAAATGGAAGGCGCCGGCTGGAAGGATAAGTCTTCTGAGTTCATTTACAAGGGTGAAACAGAATTTGTTGGATATGAAAAAACAGAATGCACTGCCAATGTTGAAGCTCTCGTAATTGATAATGAGTTTTACAAGGAAGTAAAGGCAGGGGATAAGTGCTTCATTATCCTTGATAAAACACCGTTCTACGCAGAAAGCGGCGGTCAGGTTGCTGATGACGGTTACATCTACAATGAAAACGGTGGCATTGCCAGAGTTGACTATGTGTACAAGTATGAAAAGGTATTTGCTCATCAGTGCGTAATTGAAGAGGGTACAATTACCGAAGGCGACAATGTAGATGCCATGATTTACGATACTCATCGTAATATTACTGCAGCTAACCACTCAGCTACCCACATGCTTCAGAAGGCTCTGCAGGAAGTTCTGGGCGATCATGTCAAGCAGTCAGGTTCCTATGTTGACAGATACGGTCTCAGATTTGACTTCACTCATTTCCAGGCAATGACTCCTGAGGAAATTAAGGAAGTTGAAGAAATAGTAAACGATAAAATCAGACACTTCATTCCTGTCAGAACTCAGGTAATGAATATTAAGGATGCCGAGAAGGAAGGCGCAATGGCTCTCTTTGGCGAAAAGTACGGCGAAGAGGTAAGGGTAGTATCAATCGGCGAATTCAGTAAGGAATTCTGCGGTGGTACACACGTTCAGAACGCCGGAGACCTAGGCGCATTCAAGATTGTCAGCGAAAGTGGTGTTGCATCAGGCGTAAGACGTATTGAAGCCATTACTTCGCAGGAAATCAAGGCAAGATATGATGAAAGTGTAGAACTCATTAACAGAACTGCTGAGATTCTGAAGGCAAAGAAGGATGTACTGCTTGACAAGGCTGCAGCTCTCATGGAAGAGAACAAGGCGCTTAAGAAGGAAATCGAAGAGCTCAAGAAGGCTGAAATGAACAAGGGCATGGACAGTCTGGTTGATGATGCCAGAGAAATCAATGGAGTAAAACTCATTGCTAAGCAGTTTGATGATTACGGAATCAATGATCTTCGTGAGCTGTCTGACCAGGTTAAGGCTTCAAACAAGGGCGTAGCGATGGTATTTGCGGCTGTATCTGGCGGCAAGGTAACATTCCTCGTATCACTTACAGATGATCTGGTAGAGAAGGGAATGCATGCCGGCAAGATGATTAAGGAAATCGCTGCAGCAGCCGGAGGCGGCGGTGGCGGCAAGGCTGACATGGCTCAGGCCGGTGCCAAGGATCCGTCAAAGGTCAATGATGCATTCGCCAAGGCAGAAGAACTCATAAATAATTGTTAAGATAGGTTGTAATTATTTGTAAAATAATGTTATACTGTTAGCAAATAATGTTAGGAGGTTTCATATGGATAGACAGACCAGAATGTATGATAACTTTGACAGAGTAGAACAGAAGACAATAGAGGAAATTCTGACCATAGTATATGATGCTCTTGAAGAAAGAGGATATAATGCCATTGACCAGATGGTTGGTTATATCTTATCAGGAGATCCATCCTATATTACAAGCCACAATAACGCAAGAAACGTTATCGGCAGAATCGAAAGGGATGACCTGGTAGAAGAACTGATCAAGGCTTACCTTCACAAATAAGTGACCGTAAAGATTTAGCATGAAAAAAATAGGATTAGATGTAGGAGATAAAACAATAGGCGTCGCTGTTAGTGACGCCTTAAATATTAC
>JAKSSG010000054.1 GCA_024403185.1 Clostridia bacterium | reverse complement strand
GATGACGGTGACGGCTCCATTGGCGAAGGAACTTATTCTGTTGAAGTGCTGGGAACCGAGTACCCGCTGACTGCCGAGCAGTGCCGTAAGCTTGCCGACCGCGGCATAGGAAACTGTTCCGTTACAGTGGGCGTGCGTCCTGCAAACATTCACGTTGGTTCAAACGCGGAAGGCGGCGGTCGAATCGGTGGCATTGAAGCGGCTGTCGAAGTTGCTGAAATGATGGGCAGCGAAATGCACCTGCACATGAATGCCGGCGGCGACGAGATCATCGCGGTGGTTCAGACCTCTGAAGTCGAGAGCGACGACGTTTCGATCGGAAGCCGCATGAACATCGGCTTCAGGCCTAAGCGAATTCATCTCTTTGACAGCGA
This sequence comes from Clostridia bacterium, assembly GCA_024403185.1. Classification (GTDB taxonomy): domain Bacteria; phylum Bacillota; class Clostridia; order Peptostreptococcales; family Anaerovoracaceae; genus Lentihominibacter. The sequence continues at coordinate 7,847 of JAKSSG010000054.1, read as the reverse complement.
GACAGAAGAGAGTCTGCTGGTATAGGGGAAACAGAGGGCAACCCGTTACGGGTTGCCCTTTTTTGTTGTTCGGGAAGTCTTGCTTTTGCATAAAAAAGGAGCAACGGTTATGGCCGTCGCCCCTTTTTGTAGTGCGATTCTATATTATTGCTGAAATATGACGGCTTCGGAAATGTTTTATAGAATAATCGGCATTGTTGAAAAATTGATTCTATAAAAGGTCAATATATGAAGCAATAAAACGGCGGAGTATAGAATTGAAAAATGAAATTCTATAGAGCCATTGAAATAACAGCCATAATAGACACAAATATAGAATGAAAAAACAAGAAGCCACAAATATTCTATAATGTCCGGAAGCAGCACGCGAATTCATGAGAAAATATAGAATCGAACCGTTTACGAAGCCAATATCCTATCGATTTACGAAGCCAATATCCTATCGATTTACGAAGCCAATATCCTATCGATAATTCTAATAACGCGCTCGCGCTTTCTTGTGTCAGCCTCAAATGATAAAAAAACGTCCCGACCGACAAGCATGTCTTCGGCATTGTATGCTCTAAGCCTTTCAATATTTGATTTTATGTAAATGTCAAGGTCCATGCGACCAAGGTGTTCAAGAATAATAAGACGACCGTCAATTGTCATGATGACAAAGTCGGGATGGAACACTCTATGGTCAAAAATCATTTCGGGTTCATATCTGTAAGGGATACACAATTCTTCAAGCATATTGCCAATAAACTGCTCGGATTTACTGCGCATTAAAACGCCTCCGTTTGTCTCATATATCAGATCTTCGCGACGCTTTTTGTTTTGACTTTGTGGTTTGCTTGCCCATTTATACTGTTCAGAGGTAAAAATAATACGATGAATATCCAGACCGATTTCCAGAAAGGAATCCAGAAGTTCTTTGAGTCTTTTGCACCAGAGGGCTTCGTTTGTATCACGTAGAGCATCGTATTTCAAAGACAAGTAATCATGTCTGGCCAGAGTGTATATGCGATCCCGGTTAGAAGTGATTCCCTTTTGTGTTTTACCATTCCATTCCCAGAAATAGAACCTGCCGTTTTTCCTGTACCACCGCAGCGGATGCGGACATGCTTTATCCAGAACTTTCAGTTCATCAAGCAGGAATTTCTCCTTTGCCATCTCCCGCTGGCGATACCAGGCAGTAACGTTCTCTGTTGCGGCCGGAAAGACCTGCATATTGTAATCATAATCCATAATTAATCTCCTTTTCCAATTTCCATATATAACCAAATAATAGATAAATTACCAATATTTGTCAAGAGCAATATTTGCCCCAACGGTATCATTTTTCTCTAAGGTTTTGTTATAATAAACGTATGGCAAACAGAAATCCGAAGAGCAAAAGCAAGACAAGGAGAAGAAACAGAAAACGTCAACAGATTAAACGTCGCAACGCATTCAGGGTAGTGAAATTTTTCGTTCTTGTGGCGCTGATAGTTGCACTGCCGATCATTGCGTTCAACGTGATGGTACATTCCAACGGACATCATCTGCCCTTGAGCTCAGAAGTAAAATCCTACGAGGATACGATCAGGGAGTGTGCTGACAGATATGGCATCGGCAGATACGATGAACTGATTGAAGCGGTAATGATGCAGGAGTCTCACGGCAAGGGCGGAGACCCCATGCAGTCGTCTGAAGGAAACTACAACAAAAAATATCCGAAGTCACCGGGAGGAATTACCGATCCGTACTACTCAATAGACTGCGGAGTGCATCAGCTGGCAGAGGATATTGATGCGGCGGGGTGCCATGGACCGCGCGACATGAAGCGAATAAAACTGGCAATTCAGGGATACAATTTCGGCAACGGATACATCACCTGGGCGGTGAAAAATTACGGCGGATACAGCGAGGAAAATGCAGCTGAATTTTCATCAGAAATGGCGGCCGGAAACGGGAGCAACGGATACGGTGATCCGAAGTATGTGGAACACGTAATCAGATATTATAAATACAAATAACATGCAAAAATAAATCACGGGAGGTGCGACATGAAACAGGTGGAAATCATTTCAGGAGACTACAGATTTGTAGCAAATCTTCTTACGGAGGAAGCACCGAAAACCTGCGAGGTTTTTGAAAAAATGCTGCCGTTAAAAAGCGAGTTTATTCACGTGCGATGGAGCGGCGAAGGAATCTGGATTCCATATGGCGACACCAGAACGGGACTGGATTATGAGAACCATACATCACATCCGGCAAAGGGCGAGATGCTGCTTTACCCGGGTGGAATAAGTGAGATGGAAATAATCATGTCATATGGCAGGTGCTGTTTTGCGAGTCAGTACGGGCAGCTTGCAGGCAATCACTTCCTGACAATTGTTGAGGGACTGGACAAGGTTTATGAGTTCGGACGCAAGGTGCTCTATGAGGGGGCACAGCCGATTGAAATAAAGCTGATTTAATCAACTGGCGGGGGAAGAAAAATGAGCAATTACATAGTACCCGAAAACATCGAAAAAACCGGCTTCGTTACAGCGGCTTTTTCGCTGCGCGATCCGAGGGAAAAACTCTACTTCAGAGCGGGAGAAATCTACGAGGAAATTGTGGAAAACAATCGCCGTTTTCTGGAGCAGCTTGACCTGAGCGTGGACAGACTGGTGACGGCAAATCAGAAGCACACAAACAATGTTCACGTGGTTACTGCCGATGACGTTGGCTGCAGCCTGAAGAGAGACAGAATCACGGACACCGACGGAATGGTAACTGACATTCCGGGTGCGGTTCTGGTTATCGACGTAGCTGATTGTGCTGCAATTTATCTGGCGGATTCTGTTACAAAATCAATAGGGCTCTGCCATGCCGGACGCAAGGGAGCGCTCAGCAAAATCGCAGCTGAAACGGTAAGAAAAATGAGTGAGAATTTCGGCGCTGATCCGGCGAATATTGTCGCATGGATTTCACCTTGCATATGCAGAAAATGCTACGAGGTCGGACCGGAAGTCGAAGAAGAAACATGGGAGCTCTGGGGAGAAGATGCCAAGGATATTCTGTGGGAAAACATTCACACGGGACGGGTGCATTTTGATCTGAAACTTGCCAATGAACTGGTTTTGCGAGAGGCCGGAATTCGCGATGAAAATCTGGTGGTTTCGAGAGAGTGTACATGCTGCGACACGGACAGATTTTACTCCTTCAGAGGCGACGGAAAAATCGTAAATGAAATGGGCGCATACTTTGCAATAAAGGCTGAATAATCATGGGCAAAAACAACACGAATAAAACAAATGTAATGAGAATTCTGGACCGGAAAAAAGCAACCTACACGGCTCATGAATATGAGAGCACCGGAGCCATAAGCGGCACTGAAGTTGCCGCCACGCTGGGACAGGATGAGCGACAGGTTTTCAAGACGCTGGTAACCACAGGACACTCGAAACAGCACTACGTTTTCATGGTGCCGGTGACAGGCGGCCTGGACCTTAAGAAAGCTGCAAAAGCAGCCGGCGAGAAGAGCATCGAAATGATAAAAGAAAAGGAGCTGCTGCCCCTGACCGGATACGTTCACGGCGGCTGCAGCCCGGTGGGAATGAAGAAATTTTTCCCGACTTTTATCGACAGAACCGCGGCGGATTTTGACACGATAATGTTCAGTGCAGGAAGGATCGGATACCAGATTCAGACGAGCACAGATGAGCTTGCGAAAGTAATAGAATTCACTCTCGCAGACGTGCGAACAGAAGAATAAAAATCAGAGAAAAAACAGAGACAAAAGAAGAGGAAAAACAATGTCAATAGTATACGATTATTTTGGCGGATTATATATCAATTTAACAAACAGATGTCCAAACGCATGTGAGTTTTGCATAAGGAATTTTACGGACTCGCTGGGCGATGCGGACAGTCTGGTTTTGAAAGAGGACCCTACTGTTGAAGAGGTGAAAGCCGAACTCAGGCAGTGGGATGTGAACAAATACGAGGAAGTGGTTTTCTGCGGTTACGGAGAACCGACCGAGAGACTTAAGGAGCTGCTGGAGCTGGCGAAGTTCATCAAGGCCACCTGGGGCAAGCCGATCAGAATAAATACCAACGGACTTGCGGATCTCATATGGGGCGAAGAAACCTGCCCGTGGCTTGAGGGAATCGTCGACATGGTTTCCGTAAGCATGAACGAGGCGGATGCTGAAAAGTACAACAATCTCTGTCATCCGCGCTTCGGGCTGAAGTCATACGAGGCAATCATAAAATATATTAGTGACGTCAAAAAGTACGTGCCATACGTGGCCACATCCGTTGTCGGCTCGGCAATATCCCGGGAGTCCCTGGAAGCCTGCCGCGCAAAAGCAGCCCAACTTGACGTAAGCTTCAGAGTGAGGTAAAATCAGTTTGCTACATTATATATATAAGGGGTTTAGGGTAGAGAAAAAAATTTTTTTAATTTTTTTAAAAAAAGTGAGCCATTTTATGGACTCGCGTACACCTTATATATAGAAACTACAAATAAATATAGGTTTTTATGTATCAAGGGCAAAACCGGAGAAATCCGGCGACGCAAAGCAATGTATCTAAACATTTCAGGCCTTACGGCCAATGGAAATGCACGATCGACAGGCTGCACATTTAATTGTGTGGCCTGTTTTTTATGGGTTATACAATTACAAGGAACGTATTTCATTATTAGTTTAGAGGAAATGGAGAAGGAGAAATGAAGATGTTCAGAAAGAAATGGTTAGCATCATTGATTTCAATTCTGATGATATTCGCATTCATGCCGATATCATCATTCGCAATCAATGAAGGCAACGAAGCTGAACCGGCTCCAAGTGAACCGGCAGTGGCTGAACCTGCAGCACCGGCACCTGCGCCTGCTCAGGATAAGGCTGTTGAATCGGAACCTGCACAGGAAGAAGCGGCAACTGAAGCGGCTGAACCTGCAGAGGCCGAAGAAGCAACTGAACCGGCAGAAGCCGAAGAGGCTGCAGAAGAACCGGCTTCAGAAGAAGCAGTTGAGACTGAAGATGCAGACAAGATGCCTGCACAGAAATTCTCAGGTACTGCATCCAATGGAGTAAAGGTTTCAGTAAGTGCACCTGAGGGAGCATTCCCTGAAGGCACAACAATGAAGCTTGGTGCCGTAAGCGATGCAAAGGCACTGGCATATGCACAGAAGGCAGATGAGAATGCAACAGATGCAGCAGCAGTTGACATTACATTCTATAAGGATGGCAAGAAGATTCAGCCTAAGAAGAATGTAAGCGTTAAGCTGAGCAATGCAGGTCTGGAAGATGGAGAGGATGCAGGAATTCTCCACGTATCCGGCGGCAGTGTAAGTTCAGTAAGCGGCAGCGCATCTGAGAACGGTGCGTCGTTCAAGGCAGGAAGCTTCTCAATCTATGTAGTATATGTAGATGGTAAGCAGACTTCGGAAACTGTAACGATCACTTACAAGTTCCATAAGGCTGCAGGAAGCGAAGAACTGGTTGACACTCAGATTGTGAAAAACGGTGACACACTTAAGCAGCCGGAAGCACCTGAAATGACAGGTCACAAGTTCACAGGCTGGGCATATGTTGACGGCCAGGGAAGCCATGACATTTCTTTCGGAACTCAGACAGTAAGCGGAACAGAAGATACAACAGTGGATGCTTATCCGCAGTACGATAAAGTAAACTATGTATTCTTCATGTTCAAAGGCAAGATTTACTATACAGCAACAGGAGAATATGGCAGTGCTTCAACATGCACTGTTGATTCAAGTGAATTTGCAGCAGCTACAACACAGGCTGACAGCAAGCTTTCAGGATACAGCATTGAAGGCTGGTATGACGATGAAGACTGCACTGGCAGCAGCATTACATCAGTAACACTCAGCGGGGAGGATGCAGTTGTATACGGCAAGGGCGTTGAGAAGAACTGGGTTAGATTTGATACTCAGGGCGGAAGCCAGGTTAAATCAAAGTCAGTTGCAAGAGGCAAACATGTGGCCAGGCCGGCAAATCCTACAAAGCCGGGGTACACATTCGACGGCTGGTACAAGGACAGCGAGTGCACAGGAACGCAGTTCAATTTCACAACGGAAACCATTTCAGAAGATATCATTCTCTTTGCGAAGTGGAACGCTGCAAAAGACACAAAATATACGGTTATATACTGGCAGGAAAATGCTGATGATACGAACTATTCATATGCAGAATCTGCAATCGAGCAAGGAACAACCGGACAGCGCGCCACATATGACAGCAAGGCATACACGGGATTCCATTTTGACCATTCAGATACTGTAACAATCGCCGGCGATGGCACAACGATTCTCAATGTATACTACAATAGAAATGTATACACTCTGACATTCAATGATGGAAAAAATAAGGTTGCTACAATCAAGGCCAAGTATGGTGCTTATATTGCTGAGAAATTCAATGAGGCTCCTTTCACAACCACATACAAGGGTCGTGCATGGAAAGCTAGTGATAGGCAGGTTTACAGCTATGCATTACAGACACTGGAAACAATGCCGGCTGCAAATGTAACATTTAATCTCTATAATAAGTCTTCAAACACCCTGAAGACCATTTACTACTATGTTGAAAACCTTGATGGCGATCACTCGGGAACAACTCAAAGGCATAATGGTAAAACCAGATATTATTCAGAGCATAAGGCAGTAAGTACATATTTCAACTACATTACTTATGAGGAAGAGTATCATCCGATTGACGGATTTACAAGATGGAGCAAGAGTGATGCGGGCTTTAACAATAGCAGAAAAGATTTTTCATACAATAAGGTAAGCCTGTACTATGACAGAAACGAGTATAATATCGACTTCTATAATGATATTCAGAAGACAACAAGGTCATATCAGTATGAAGCCAGCTTATCAGCATTAAAGGATTACGAGCCTGAAAGACCTGCAGGCATACCTGAAGGATATACTTTTGACTGCTGGTGCAGCGACAAGAACTGTGCCGAAGGAACAGAGGTCTCATTTGAAGGCATGAAGATGCCTGACCACAACATGGTTGTATACGCAAGATGGGTACCACCTGTAGTATCAGCAACAGTACATGCAAGTCTGGACGAGAGTCAGTCATACAATATTCCTTACGGTGAAAACGTAAAGGCAAATGCAGATTGCTACAGCAAGCTGCGGGAAATCAAGGCAGCCATTGATGAAGATCAAGACAAGATCTGGATTGGCTGGGTTGACGGAAACGACGATGATTTTGACCTTGAACAGAAGATATATGCAAACGTAAGCATTTACCCTAACTACATCGATTCCAAGCAGGCAATCGTAGTTGAATATGCAGCCGGCGGTGAAGAACTGGCAGACGGGTCATCATTACCTACAGATGCAAATTCAGGCAAGTACATTGCAGGAAGCAAAATCAAGATCAAGTCAGGCGTAAAGGCAAAGGATACAAGCAAGGTATTCCTTGGCTGGGCTTATGGCGAAAACACTTATCAGCCTGGCGACAAATACCTGATTCCAAACTCATTTACAGACAACAAGATTACTCTGGTTGCACAGTGGGGCGACAAGGTTGCAGGAACATCAGTTGTATATCACAGCAACTATCCGGAAGGTGATAATGATCCTGACCACCCGCAGAGCCCTCTGAAGAACAATGAAAAGATTGACGTGCTTTCACTTGAAGCATGCGGATTCAAAGCTCCTGAAGGCTACGAATTTATAGGCTGGGCACAGACAGAAGACGGCGCAGTTGAATTCCAGGCAGGAGACAGAATCCTGGTTGACAACGTTCCAAGCAACAACCTGTTTGCAAAGTGGAAGGAAATCAAGTACACAGTAACATGGGTAAACTATGATGATACTGAACTTGAAAAGGACGAGAATGTAGAGT
>JAKSSG010000053.1 GCA_024403185.1 Clostridia bacterium | reverse complement strand
CGTACGACTTATAAGTTAAACGCTCCGCCTCCTTTCCATTCGTGCACCTATTGTCGTAATAGATGTATACTATTCCAATATCAGTATAACATATCTATAAAATCAAGCCAATAATGATTATTAAAATGTAAAAAAACCTAAAAAAAAATATTATGTCAAAATATATTATTTTTTGTACTTTTTTTGAGCTAGTACAATAAAGTTGTAATGGGTATGTGCCTTTTGTAAAATATTGTTATATGAAAGGAGCATCTCATGATACATGTCGATCCTGAGCTGGAAGCTCAGATTATTAAACTCCATTTTCAAGATGGCCGGACACAAACCAGTTTAGCTGATGAGTTCGGATTATCCCGTAATGTGATCAGACGAATTCTCATAACTTATCGTGAAACTACAAAACGTGATAAAGAAGAAGCCGTTCGCCTTGCTAATATGGAACAGCTTCGCCGTCTTCAAAAGGAAAACGAAGAACTGAAAAAGGAAAACGATTTCCTAAAAAAAGCAGCGGCGTTCTTCGCGAAGGAAAGCAAGTAACTCTATACAAATTTATCGACCGATATGCCAAGCGTTACGGAGTCAACTGGCTTTTGTCTCGCTTAAATATCTGCCCAAATGCGTATTACAACTACAGGAAGCACCGTAAGAACGCCAAGCAAAATACCAAAGCTTCTATACTAAAAACGATTGAACGTATCTATCATGAAGCCGGCGGAAAACCTGGCTATCGTATGATGAAACAGCTACTTGAAAACAGAGGCGTTCATCTTAGTGTACAAACTGTTCGCAAATATATGAATGTTGAACTAGGGTTGAAATCTGTTACCAGAAAACCAAAGTATCGTTATCACAAAGGACCTGAAGCTTTTCACATCTCAGAAAATTTGCTCAACCGCGAATTTACTGCTGATGCACGTAATACCAAGTGGTGCATTGACTTTACATATCTATTTCTTGCTGATAAGAAAAAACGATACAACTGTACTATCATAGATCTGTATGACAGAAGAGTTGTAGCCAGTGCAAATAGCAATCGCATTGACACTGAGCTTGCTATCACAACTGTTTCAAATGCACTTAAATCATGCCATGGCGAAACCGGGATGATTCTGCATAGCGATCGTGGCAGCCAATTCACGTCAAAGGAATTTGTTGAGTTCTGCAAAGAAAATTATAACGCAGAGTATGAGCTGCCCAGGTTGTCCGTATGACAACTCCCCAATGGAGAGATATTTCAATACATTGAAAGCAGAGTTAATTAACGTTAAAGTATTTGTTGACGAAGCTATGCTTTATCGCGAAGTAAACGCGTATGCTTTAGGCTGGTACAATAACATCAGACCGCATACATATAACCATGGTCTGCCACCGGCAAAAGTCACATAAAACGCACAAGGCCATTACAATTTAGGTTGACCAGAACAAGCCTTCACACTTTATTCAATATCAAACGAAAACACATCTCCCCAGTTCCTGCGCAGAACTACTTTCGCAGTTTTCTCAGTATTGTTATACACAATGCTCCATTGGGTGTTGCTGGTGACATTGTCAGGGTCTCTGTCGGACGAGACCTTTTTCAGAGCCGCCCATGCGGTTTCCTCTGTCAGCTTTCCGCCGTTCTGCTCGATGATTTTCATGAAGATGTCATAACGTTCTTTGCCTAGGCCGTATATCCCGTTATGCTGATTCGGCTTAACCTTATCCGCATACATCGCGAAGAAGTTCGTTGCGGCCTGCACGGGTGTCGCAACCATGGCCCGGTCCTCATCCTCGCAGTCATATTCAACCACCCTCGAATCTCCGGTCGCATCGGAAATGAACAGGTGATAATCCCTTCCGTTGACGGCGTACATGTCATAGCTGTCAATGAGCTCAACCGCCTCCTCCGTCGTTGCGGCATTATCCAGAACAAGTCTTATGGCCAGGCTCGGCGTTACCTTTTCACGCCCCGTATTCTGATCCGTCGGGTCGCTGTCCAGTGTCAGAACGGCAATGGAAACGCCCTTCTCGTTTATGCCTCCCAGGCAGCCGAAAGGCGCCGTCAGGCAGGCCATCTTCGACGAAATGCTTTTATCGGCAGAATCGGCCCCCATGTTATCAAGGGCCGCAAAACCAATAGATCTAAATCCGTCCCGAGGGCTGCAGTTCACCACCATGCATGAAGTGTCCAGCTTAAAGTCATAGTTCCTGCCCATGATGGCATCCCCGTCGTCTGCCTTTGCACTGTATGTGCTGCAGCCGTACTCCGGCAGTTCCATCTTTACCGGAAGCAGCGGAAGCGATTCCTTGATTACCGCATCCACATAGCCCTGGGTATCTGCAAATCCCGAATCGATAACGTCCTGAGTGCTGTAATCGTATTTCACATCCATGGAATAGAGGTTGTATCCGTCATCATAATCAGACAGTTTCTCTATGGAAGCCATGGTTTCAAATCTGCCCAGATAGAAAATGCAGAATGCGATGATGGCCAGGGCCACTGCTATTAATATGATTAAAATTGCTTTCGTGATTTTGCGCATGCCTTATTGAATTCCTCTGTTGAAGCTGTTTATTATGTCGAAACATATGAGCAGAATGATCTGCAGCTTTGTTTTGTCTTTCATGAGACGTCTCCTCAGGACCTATTATACTCCAAAAGAAGGAGCTTTTGCATTAATCCGCGCTCGCTATGCTTATCTCAAATTCCATCTCCGGATTTACCTGTCTCAGGTCCGCTTCAATGCGCTTCATTGCCTCCAGCCTGTACTCAACGGACGTGTTTTCGTTTCCCTGCATTACGAAGAATACGTTGCGGGTGTCGTCGGACATCTTATAGAGTTCGCTGTCGCGCACGTCCAGATATGCCAGTATGCCGTTGTCATCGCGGTAGATGAAGTCTGTCGGTTCAACGTGCTTCTGAGATCCGCCGATGGCTGTGAAGCTGTCTTCCATGCCGCTGACCGTCACGATTACATCGCCCTTTACCTTGTCCAGGTCGTGACCGCCTGTGGCTATTGCCGACCGCAGGCTCTCCAGGTTGTATATGTCAACGATGGAATTGATGTGAGGCATGCCGCCGCGGTGTTTGATGTTGTCTATGAAGCCTGCCACTGTCGGTGCATTCTTTTTTACCGAACGACCAACCTTCTTTACCAGTTCCTTATAGCCTTCTATTACCTCGCCGGTGAGAAGCTCATCGTATTTGCCTGCCACCACATCTTCGCCGGCAACACGGATTTCCTCCTTGAGGCTGTCCGTCAGTTCGGCGTGAGGATCCAGGTTGCGGCCAACTGCATATACTACGTCTGTTATGCCCAGCTGGGCCATTGATTTATCTACTATTACTTTCATAACTTCGGTCCTGCCTTTGCATTATTCACAGATTCCCTTGATGAATTCCTCGAAGTCTGCCAGAACCTTGTTGTTTGTGTTGAGCAAACAGCTCGATACGAAAATAACTTTCTTTGATCTTGCATCGTCTCTTCTGTCCATTTTGTTCCTCCTTTACTTATACTCTGACCTTACTATACTCTGAATACTCTTCCTTCTTTCCTCTCAGGTGCTGCCGGGTAGTCGCAGTCCCTGTATCCGAGGATGCAGTTTCCGACTCCGATGTAGTCACCTTCAACGCCCCACTCCTTCAGAAGTGCCTTGCCCTCTTCCGAGTCAAAGACTTCCTTGGCTCTGTGGATCCAGCAGGAGTCCACGCCGATTGAGTGAGCTGCATTCACCATGTTGGTCAGGCTGGCGCAGCCGTCCTCAACGGCAGTCAGTCTGTCACGTGCAGCCAGAACCACAACAACCGTCGGTGCTCCGTAGAAAGGATCGCTGTCCGAACCCATTACTGCAGCGTTCAGCTTCGCCACCTTGTCGCGGGTTTCTTCGTCCTGAATCGCAATCAGAATCGGGCTCTGGATGTTTCTGCCGTTCGGCGCCCAGAGGCCCGCCTCAAGAATCTGATCCAGTTCTTCCTGTTTAATCTGCTCAGCCTTGTACTTCCTTACGCTTCTGCGTTCCATCATGTTCTTTATTACTTCGTTCATGTGATTCTCCTTTCGGTGTTCTTACTTATCAAATATCTCCGCAATCTGCTCGCCGCACATGTCCTCCGTTACGCCCATGGCTCTTGCTTTTGCACTAACGAAGAGGGGTTTATTGGCCAGCATGTCTCTGAACTCGGGTGCCGCGAAAACGCAAGCTGGGAAGTCGATGCTGCCTATTTTCTCAGGCGAGAAGAGGCCGCACAAAAGCAAGCCTTTCCTGCATTTGATCTGCAGGACGTTCTTGCCTGTTCCCGGAATTTCCACTGACACACCTTTCAGGGCGCGACTTCCGGCCGGTACGTTTACGATCTGCACGCTGTCCGGCGCCGGCGCGTCACTGTGTTCCTTCAGATATTCAAATGCCTCCAGGTAGGCCGGGTACTTCCAGTACGGCCTGCCGCCCACTCTGTCCGCATTCATGTTGTGAGCCAGGTCCGCCATCTTCACTTCGGCAGCAATCGTGTTCTTTGCCAGCCGCTTCACGTACGGCATGTAAGGCTCGCTCTCGTCATGTGTCAGCAGCCTGAGCGCGTCCGTGATTTCTTCCGGAAAGTCAGCCTGCAGCTGCTCGAAATCATATGTGTCTTCGTGATCTTCCACCACATCGTGAAGCAGCGCTACGCAGGTTGCCGCTTCAGTTGTCATCTGCTCCGCCAGGTGAATCGGGTGCATTACATAAGGGTAGCCACCTTTGTCGAGATCCCCCTTATGTGCATTGAACATTATCTGGCTTGCTTTTCTCGTCAGTTCTGTGTATATCATGTGCTCTCCTTCTGATTGCTATATTATACTCTATTCCTGCTCGTCTGCATATTCGGGGTTTGGATTTACCCGGAACCTGTACCTGCTATCGTTGAGGCGACAAGTCTGCATTATTTCCCCTTCTTCATTGTATCTTACGTAAACCATGTATCTGAAATCCTCCGGCTTGCCGTAAGCTATTACCACGCAGCGCTCTCCTGTTTTCAACTCTTCCATGCTTTCCAGGTTCTCTGCGAACCACAGCATGTGCATTGTTAGAGGACCTTCAACTTCTACCCACTCGCCGTCCTTGTACTCGTAAAAGTCCCCTTCAGTGGAATCAATAATCCTTCCATCCCATAATCTGCTGTAACTGTGTCTCATATCCTACCTCCTTTGTTTCATCTTCCCTATTTTCGCGATGGGCACTCTGTCGTGGAGCATTTCGAACTCATCGTCGAAGAGCATTGTCGACACAATCACATCCCCCTCTTTCTGCTTTTCAACCATGGAATTGAATCCACCAATCGTATCTGTTTACAGACCTCCCATCGATCCGCTTCTGTCCATGATAAAAACCAGCTCCGTTAATCCCTTTTTCCTAATTAAAACCTCTCTTTCCCAGCAAAACAATTTCCACTTATTTACATTTCTTGGACTCGTGAAATGTTTGCATTTGTCATTATATACCCCTTGTCAAGTCTTTACAGATTCGAAATCTGTGGTATATAACAGGGTTCATGCCAAAACAAAAAGCCCCACGAAGGGACTTTGTTGAGCGACTTTTGCTACTTATGCTATTCCCTGCCTTTGCATAAGATTCCAAGTGCCACCACGGTCACAATCAGACCCAGGAGCGAGAGCACCGTCGGCACTTCGTTATAAAATATCACGCCGAATATCATTGCCGCCACCGGTTCGCAGGACGCCAGAATGTTGACGGTTCCCGGATTCAGGTGTTTGCTGGACATGGCGAGAAAGAGATACGGCAGCACCCCCACGGTCAGGGAGTGAGCAATCAGAAAGAGCATGCTGTGCAGCGGACTTGCCGCAATGTATCCTGCGATAGTCGGAAAATCCGTGAAAGGCGCCAGCACCACGCTTACTATAAGCATGCTGTAAAAAGTTATAGTCAGCGGATTCAGACCGCCCTCGATTCCCTTCTTGGAAAAGATGCTGAAGAGCCCGTAGGAGATACCCGAAATGATTCCCGCAAATACGCCAAATGCATAGAGATGCACAGCGGACCCGATTACCCCGCTTACCAGAATGCAGCCGGCGATGGTCATTGCCACACAGACAATCTGCTTCCGGGTTATCCTGCTTCCAAATGCGAATCGTGAAATGATCAGCGAATAAACCGGGGCAATGCTCAGCAGTACAGCTGCAAAAGCAAGACTCAAGGTTGTTCTGGAGATGTTGAAACAGATATTGGTTACCAGCATGCTGCAGACTGCGCAGCCGAAAACCCAGGGCAGATTCTGCTTTCTCAGTTTCAGAAGTGCCGGTTTCGTTATCAGTATGTAAATCAGCAGCATAACCGACGCCAGTACCGCTCGTGAGAACAGAACCGTGGCGTTGCTGAAGTCGTCCGCGTAGAGCTTCCTGACGAAGACTCCTACCGAGCCGAACATTATTCCTGCCGCTATAGGCAATGCGTAAAATAATCTGTTCATATCTGTATTGTACCAAAAACTGTCCGTTTTCTGTACGGTTAGGTGTAATATAATACAATCAGAAGGAGTCTGTTTTGATGGCTTCATTTGACATGCAAAAGCTGACAGCGGGGCTTACCCCCTGTCAGCTTTTTTGGTGTATAATATCTGTGTTATGGATAAATTTTTCAAGTTAAGCGAAAACAATACAACAGTTAAAACCGAAATTGCAGCAGGTCTGACTACGTTCATGACCATGGCTTACATCCTGGCAGTCAATCCGAACATTCTCGGTTCAACCGGAATGAATCCACACGCGGTGCTGATTGCCACATGCATTGCATCGATGATCGGATGTTTCCTAATGGGCTTTCTGGCAAATCTGCCGATTGCACTTTCGGCGGCCATGGGACTGAACGCCTTCTTCGCCTACACGGTTGTGGGCAACATGGGCGTTGCATGGGAGACGGCACTCCTCGCCGTATTCTGCGAAGGCGTGATCTTCATACTGCTTTCTGTCACGAGAGTTCGAGAGGCAATATTCAACGCCATACCGCTCCCGCTCAAAGACAGCGTTTCCGTAGGAATCGGTCTTTTCATCGCATTCATCGGACTGCAAAACGCAGGCCTCTGTGTTGATTCATCAACTCTGGTGACCATCACAGACTTCAGAACCGATTTCAATACTCACGGAATCTGTGCGGTACTTGCAGCAGTAGGTCTCTTCGTAATAGCGATCCTCTGGGTTAAAAATGTAAAGGGCTCCATACTGATCGGCATCATCGTCACATGGCTGCTGGGCATGATCTGCCAGCTGACAGGCATCTATGTGGTTGACGAGGCAAACGGTTTCTACAGCCTGTTCCCTGCGGGAATCATCAGTCTTGATTTTTCATCACTCGGTGATACCTTCGGCCAGTGCTTCACGGTGGGAATCGATGGAACTACAATTCTGAATTTCATAGTTGTAATTTTCTCCTTCCTCTTCGTTGACATGTTTGATACGATCGGCACGCTTATCGGTGTATGCTCCAGAGCAGGCTTCCTGGATGAGAACGGTCACCTGCCACAGATCCGTCCGGCTCTGCTGAGCGATGCCATTGCGACAACCTGCGGTTCAATCCTTGGAACTTCAACGACTTCGGCTTATGTTGAATCTTCAGCAGGCGCAGCCCAGGGCGGACGTACGGGACTGACGGCGATTACTGTCGGCGTGCTCTTCGCACTGGCTGCATTCTTCTCGCCGATCTTCACCGCCGTTCCTGCCTTTGCAACAGCTCCTGCACTTATCGTGGTTGGCTTCCTCATGTTCGAGAGCATCCGCGAGATCGGATTCGGACGCGGCACCTACACGGATTCCATTCCGTGCTACCTGTGCATCATCGCCATGCCGCTGTTCTACAGCATTTCGGAGGGCATCGCCATCGGCGTAATCTCCTACGTAATCATCAACCTGGTTTGCGGCGAGCATAAAAAAATAACCCCGCTCATGTACATACTGGCTGGGCTGTTCATATGCAAATACATATTCCTGTAAAATATTATTGCTTGTAAGTCAAAAGCTGACAGAATGCTTTCTGTCAGCTTTTTTGTTTGTCCTGTATGTCTTGCTTTTGCATTAGCTCCTGTTATTTGCTTGATGCTAGTCGAGCTTTTCGCCAAGATCCTTGAGGATTTCCTTTGCCTTTGTACATGCCGGGCAGTCACAGAACTTCTTGCCCTGTGCCTTCAGTTCCTTCGCATGGTTCAGGATTTCGTCGGCCATGTCGCCGAATTTTTCCTTGGCTTCTGCAGTGCTGAAGTTCTCCAGCATTTCATCAACTGTTGCTACGCTTCCCTTGAGCAGCGGCAGCAGTTTTTCCTTTGCCAGATCTTCGGCTTCTGTTCCGACTACGTCCACCCATTCCTGAGCAGCTTCCTTCATTGGTTCCCAGCAGTGTCCGTTGAGCAGTTCTTTCATTTTATCTACTGTTTTCTGTTCTGCCATGATTTCCTCCTTAATTCTTCGGGTTCCCCCTCATGGTTTTGGTATGGGT
>JAKSSG010000052.1 GCA_024403185.1 Clostridia bacterium | reverse complement strand
TTCTGTTCCTGATCCCACCTGTATTCGTAATCGTAGCTGTAATCGTTAAGATGCCGGCACTTCCTGCTCTGATCGCAGGCGTACTGCTTGGTGTTCCATTCGCAGCGTTCCAGGGTGTAAGACTTGTTCCTGGCGGCGGCGAACTGTCAAATATTGGCTACGTCCTGAACTATGGTGTTGAAGAACTGCCTAAGAAGCAGCCTCTGGATGTTGACCCTAACATGGATCCACTGATTGCAGAGAAGCTGACTTCACTGCTTACAGGCGGCGGACTTCAGTCAATGATGTGGACAATTTCCCTGATCATGCTGGCTATGTGCTTCGGTGGTATCGTAGACGTAACAGGTATCATGGGCAACCTGGCTAACGCAATGCTGAAGCTTGCTAGAGGAACTAGAGGCGGACTGGTAATCATCACAGAACTGTCATGCGTATTCGTAAACGCTATCTGCTGCGACCAGTACCTGTCAATCATCCTGCCAGGAAGAATGTACAAGGAAGCATTCGAAGACAGAAGACTGGCTCCAAAGAACCTGTCAAGATGTCTGGAAGACTCCGGTACAATCACTTCAAACTTCTTCCCTTGGAACACTTGCGGAGCAACAATGAGATCATTCCTGGGTGTTAACTCAGCTTACATACCATTCGCAATCCTGAACTGGATCAACCCACTGGTATCAATGTTCTACGGCGTAACCGGAATTACCATGGTTGAAATGACTGAAGAAGAATACCAGAAGATTCTGGAAGAAAGAGAAGCTGACAAGAAGGCTGCTCTGGAAGCTGCACAGGCTTAATCAGAATTTCAGCAGCTGTGTTTGACATAGCAATAAGAGGCCGGCCGGGCCGGCATAATTAAATGACAAGAGACAGTATAACTGTTTCTCATATGGAGACTTTAGTCTTCCAAGCTAAATAAGAAGCACAAATGCCCGGACACCAAACCGGGCATTTGTGTATAAACAATAAAAGCAGATTCCTGCTTTTGCACCGGCTTTCTGCTTTTGCATTAGGAAAAGAGGCATCAAATGACTGCATCGCAAATTATTGCTCTGGCCATTTTCGTGGCCGTAATCGCGGTAATAGTATCCGAGAAGCTTCACAGGGCGGCATGCGCACTGATTGGCGCCGTACTGCTCATTCTTATCGGAATACTTGAACCTGCAGAAGCCCTGGGCTTCATTGACTTTAACACAATCGGCGTACTCATCGGCATGATGATGTTCGTGGCGGTTGTAAAGAATTCAGGAATATTCGAATTTCTGGCTGTCAAGGCGGCCAAAATCGCCAAGGGAAATCCGTGGAAAATCATGGTTTACTTCATGATTATCACAGCGGTTCTCTCGGCATTCCTTGACAACGTAACTACTGTATTACTGATTGGTCCTATGACTTTCAGCATATGCAAGACACTGGAACTGAATCCTGTTCCGTATCTGCTTACTCAGATTATTTCGTCCAATGTAGGCGGTACGGCAACACTTATCGGCGATCCTCCGAACATAATGCTTGGATCCGCCGCGGACATTTCATTCCTGCAGTTCTGCATATATGACGGACCGATTGTTGTGATTGTCATGGCAGCGACCATTCTGGGATTCAGATTCATGTACAAAAAGGGACTGACGGTAACTCCTGAAAAGATGGAACTGATCATGCAGATGGATGAAAACGCGGAAATCAGAGACAAGGTGCTATTCTATAAGAGTATAGTCATGATTTGTCTTGTTGCTACTGCGTTCATTCTTCATGACACACTTGGATTGAAAACAAGCGTAATCGCACTTTCGTGTGCGGCGTTAATGATATTGATAGGCAAACAGGATGTGGAGGAGACCGTTCACGACGTTGAATGGCCTACTATCGTATTCTTCGCGTTTCTGTTCATAGTAGTTGGCGGTCTGGAGAAGGTTGGCCTTATCCACATGCTGGCGGTTTCGCTCATGAACGCAACAGGAACACACTATGTCGCCCTGATGATTGTAATTCTCTGGGTATCAGCACTCTGCTCAGCAGTACTGGACAATATTCCGTTTGTGGCAACGCTGATTCCGCTGATCCAGCAGATGCAGGAAGCAGGCCTGGATGTATGGCCGCTCTGGTGGGCTGTATCAATCGGAGCATGCTTCGGCGGAAACGGTACGATCATAGGCGCATCGGCAAACGTTGTACTTACAGGCATAGCGAACAGAAAGGGATATCTGATAACCTTCATGGACTACATGAAGGTTGGACTTCCTATGATGCTGATGTCAGTAGTTCTGGCTACGATTTATCTGCTGGTGCTTTTCGGCGGATACTGGTCGTAAGGCTGCAAGTAAGGTCGTTTATTGCTTTTGCATTTGCATATTTATGGAGGATATCATGAAGAAGAAATTATCATTATTTGTTGTGCTTGTGCTGGTTCTGGCCATGTCGTCACTGGTTCTTACGGGCTGCGGATCCCTGCAGGGAAAGAATCTGGAGGATTACATGAAGGCGCAGCCGGCGGCCCGTTCCTCAGTTGACGCGCAGTTCAGCATTCTGAGCCCGGACGCCAAGGGAACGGTTTCCTACACAGCTGACAACAAGGCCGAGGTTGTCGTTCAGTATTATGCCATGACAGACGAAGAAATCCAGGCCCTGGAGCCGGACAAGGCTGAAGTGAGAAGCAAGTCGATTCTGAAGCCGGTTCTGGAGCAGTTTGAGAAGGACACCGGAAACAAGGCAGAGGTGGTCGTTGAAGTTGAAGGGCATGTGGTTGAATAAGACAGCTATTATCTGCTGGCGGGAGTGCAATGTGTTTTAAAATAGAACTTCGCTACTATGGATGCGACCAAAGCAGGGCATGAAGCCGCATTACTGAAGTTGATTGGTCGCAACAATAATAGAATAAACAGTTCATATGCAAGCAAAAGCCGATTATTAGTAGGAAATACAGTACAAAATGACCGGCTTTTGTTTATCTTTCTAAAAAATGGCGAGAACAGGCGACCAAGCAAAACCAGGAATAAGGGTTGGAAGCCTGTGATGGTCGCATTTGACATGCAAAAAAGGTAGCCGGTGGCTTACCCCCCCCAATTTGGTTTGCTATAAATGGTATTATATGGTATAAATGACATATAATACAAATCAAAACAAAAGAGGGGACTAGCCATGAAAAAAACGTTTAGAGATTATGTGAAAAAAAGCATTGAAGCCGACAGAAAGAGGTTAAAGATTTACAAGGCAATGGCCGATACAAGGGTTACCGGCACATTAAATGCCAGATATGATAAAAGACGTAACAGATACAGTTACTATTACAAGGGCACAGGAGACATGAAAGAACAATACGTAAAACTGAAGCCCAATGCGAAGGTATGGAAACTTCAGCAAAAGCGATTTGCGCAGGAAATGATAAAGGTTCTGGAGACCAACATCCGCCTTAAGGAGGAATTCTGCAGGCTGATTATTCCTGACGTTCATGCCGATGTCCTGGCAAGCATCCCTAAAGCCTACCGTCCCAATCCTACGTTCAGGCCGAAGCCCAAATCTGCCAGGAAGGAAATCAAACAGTCCGAGAACCCATTTAGGCGCGAAGAACTGAAGGAGACAACGACATTCGGTCTTAATGTGAGAACAAAGGGTGAGCTGGCAATTGCCGAGCTGCTGTACTCGCTGGGAATTGAGTTCTATTACGAAAAGGGTTTGACACTGCGGGTTCCAACGAATCAGACGGAGTACATCGATGGAAAAAAGGCCACCCGTACCGTCTGGATCAGGAAAACATTTTACCCGGATTTCACAATTCCTTTACCTGACGGCAGCATAGTGTACTGGGAGCACAAGGGAATGCTCAGCAAGCGTAAATACCTTGAGCGTGACATGGAGAAGGAAATAGCATACAATGTCAATCTCATCTATCAGCCCCATAATCTCATGGTGACAGCAGAGGGGCCGAACAACGAAATAGACCTGGAAGCCGTACGCCGCATAATCGACGGCTGGCTCATGCCGCTGCTGGCCATGTGACCAGCCGGCCGAGCGTGACCGCATGCGACCATGGATTTGCGGATCAACATTTTGTACGCAATCTGTCCGTTAGATATGCTATAATATATTATGTATAAATATTGCATCAACATAGCATGCAAAGGCAGGAAATACAGGAGATAAATGACAGGAAAAATAATAGCAATTATCATATTAATACTGTTCTCGGCATATTTCAGTGCCACTGAAACAGCCTTCACCTCCATCAACAGAATCAAGCTGAAGACCATGGCCGGTGATGGCGACAAAAAAGCCGAAAAGGTTCTGGAACTGGCCGAGAAATACGACAAGCTGCTGACGACGATTCTAATCGGTAACAACATTGTGAACATTACCATGACGGCTATCGCGACAGTGCTTTTTGTCGGGCTCATGGCGCACAACGGAGCGGCGGTTTCGACAATCGTAATCACAGTTGTCGTTCTCATCTTCGGTGAGATTACCCCGAAGAACATAGCCAAGGAGAAGCCGGAAGGCTTCGCCATGTTCGCGGCTCCGCTAATCAGTTTTTTAATGATGCTGCTGACGCCGATTAATTTCGTCTTCACTCAGTGGAAGAAGCTGATAACAAAGGTATTTAATCTTAACAAGGAAGATACAATTACCGACGACGAAATTCTCACCATGGTTGAAGAGGCCGAAGAGGGCGGCGGGCTTGACGAGGAAAGAAGCGAGCTCATCCAGAACGCAATAGAGTTTGATGAGCTGACCGCTGAGGAGGTAATGACCCCTAGACCTGAAATGGTTGCAATAGACAGCGATTGCAGCGAGGACGAGCTGGCTAAGATATTTGAGGAATCGGGCTTTTCCAGAGTTCCTGTTTACGAAGAGGAAATCGACAAGATCATCGGAGTAATAAATCAGAAGGATTTCCACTATCACGTTCTGGGAACGGACAAGACAATTCTTGATTACGTGACACCGGTTGTATTCGTTGCGGAAACAATGAAGATCTTCGATCTGCTGAGAAAGATGCAACAGCTGAAGACTCACATGGCAATAGTAATAGACGAATACGGCGGCACATCGGGTCTGGTAACAATGGAAGACATTATCGAGGAGCTGGTCGGTGAAATATATGACGAATACGACGTCATAGTCAACAAGGAAATCATGCCGCTCCAGAACGGAAGCTACAGGGTTCAGTGCAGCGCCAATCTGGCAAAGGTTCTGGACTACTTCGGAATAGATGAGGACATTTCAGAAGTAAATACAATAAACGGCTGGGTGGCAATGCAGCTCGACCACCTGCCGAAAAAGGATGACAGATTTGAACAGGTTATCGACGACAAGAGACTGAAGGTGAGAGTCACAAAGGCAGACGACCGCAAGGCTCTGGAGATTAACCTGGTTGTAGAGGATAACGAGGAAAGGACAGAGGATTAAGAAATGGGTTTAATGGAAAAAGTCTTTGGCGACCTTAACGAGAAGGAAGTCAAGAAAGTAGAGAAAATAGCAGACAAGGTAATGGCATTGGATGAGCAGATGCAGGCTCTTTCCGATGATGAACTCAGAGCCAAGACAGAAGAGTTCAGGGGCCGCCTTGCAGAGGGCGAAACGCTGGATGACATCCTGCCGGAAGCCTTTGCAGTGTGCCGAGAAGGTGCATGGAGATCGCTGGGAATGAAGCACTTCCGCGTTCAGGTAATCGGAGGAATCGTACTTCACCAGGGTAGAATTTCCGAGATGAAGACCGGCGAAGGTAAGACTCTGGTTGCAACACTTCCTGCATATCTGAATGCGCTCGAGGGCAAGGGCGTTCACGTTGTAACAGTCAACGACTACCTGGCCAAGAGAGACATGGAGTGGATGGGCAAGCTGTACACCTTCCTGGGACTGACAGTTGGCTGCGTAATCCACGGCATTACAGAAGAGGAAAGACGTGCTGCCTACAGAGCAGACATTACATACGGAACAAACAATGAGTACGGTTTCGACTACCTGAGAGACAACATGGTCACCTACAGGGAACAGATGATGCAGAGAGAACTGAACTATGCCATCATCGACGAAGTCGACTCCATTCTCATAGATGAAGCCAGAACTCCGCTGATCATTTCGGGACGCGGCGACAAGTCCACCGACATGTACAGAAGAGCGGACAGCTTCGTTAAGACTCTGGTAAAGGGAACCAAGGACCCTGACACCAAGGTTGAAACGGGCGATTTCACAGTAGACGAGAAGGACAACCAGATTGCGCTTACCGAAGAGGGTGTTGCCAAGTGCGAAGGCTTCTTCAAGATTGAAAACTTCTCCGACCCGGACAACATGGAAATCAACCATCACGTAATGCAGGCACTGAAGGCCCGCAACATGATGAAGAGAGATGTTGACTACGTTGTAAGAGACGGCGAGATCATAATCGTAGACGAGTTCACGGGACGTATGATGTTCGGAAGACGCTACTCCGACGGACTCCACCAGGCAATAGAAGCCAAGGAAGGCGTAAGCGTTCAGTCCGAGAGTAAGACTCTGGCAACAATTACCCTGCAGAACTACTTCAGAATGTATCAGAAGCTGGCCGGCATGACCGGTACAGCCAAGACGGAAGAAGGCGAATTCACAGACATCTACAACATGGACGTTGTGGTTATTCCTACAAACAAGCCGGTAGTAAGAAGCGACGTTGAGGACGCCGTATACGCAACCGAAAAGGGCAAGTACAAGGCAATCGTCGACGGCGTAATCGAGGCTCACGAAAAGGGTCAGCCGGTACTGGTAGGTACAATTTCGATAGAGAAATCAGAGCTCATAGCGGACGCTCTCAGGAAGCGCGGCGTAAAGGATTTCAACGTGCTGAACGCCAAGCATCATGAGAAGGAAGCGCAGATAGTTGCCGAAGCCGGAAGACTGGGCGCCATCACAATCGCCACAAACATGGCAGGTCGTGGTACCGACATCATCCTGGGCGGCAATCCTGAATTTCTTGCAAAGGCAGAAATGGCTGCGCTGGAATACGACGATGAGCAGATTGCTTTTGCAACATCATTTGTACAGAGCGACGATAAGGAACTGCTTGAGGCCAGAGAGACATTCCAGAAGCTGCTGGCAAAGTACAAGGAAGAACTGGCGCCTGAACAGGAAAAGGTTAAAGAGCTGGGTGGCCTTTGCATCATAGGTACCGAGCGTCACGAATCAAGACGTATCGACAACCAGCTGAGAGGTCGTTCCGGTCGTCAGGGAGACCCGGGTAAGACTCAGTTCTGCGTATCCATGGAAGACGAACTCATGAGACTCTTCGGTGGCGAGAGAATGCAGGCCATCGTTCAGAAGCTGGGCGTCGAAGAGGACGAGGCTATCGAATCGGGAATGATTACGAAGCAGATCGAGAACGCGCAGAAGAAGGTTGAGGGCAGAAACTTCGGCATCAGAAAGTACGTCCTCCAGTATGACAATGTAATGAACAAGCAGCGTGAAATCATCTACGGCGAACGTAAGAAGGTTCTCTTCGGCGAGGACCTGCGTGAGGATCTGGACATGATGGTACGCAAGCTCATAGATGAAGTTGTAGATCCGATTGTCATCGCATCCAAGTATCCTGAAGAATGGGATTTCGAAACGATGAACAAGGGACTGCAGCACATAACAGGCAAATTCGATCCGCTGGAATTTGATTCAGATGATCTGGCGGACATGGATGAAGAGTCGCTGAAGAACGGCCTCTATGAGGAATTCAGCGAGATGTATGATGACAAGGAAGCTGAAATAGGCAAGGACAGACTCCGTGAGGTTGAACGAATGATTCTGCTCCGCGTTGTAGACAGCAAGTGGATGGATCACATTGACGCCATGGATCAGCTGAAGAGCGGAATCGGCCTCAGAGGGCTGGGCGGACAGGACCCTGCAGCCGCATATGCCCATGAAGGCTTTGCAATGTTTGAACTGATGGTTTCATCGATTCAGGAAGAGTTTGTCAGAAACTGCTACAACGTAACGGTTACAACTCACTCAGAACGTAAGAACGTTATCGGTTCAGGCCAGTCCCACAAGGACGAGTTTGACGACAGCGAAATGCGTGCAGCGGCAGCGCGTCAGCAGGCGGCAGGCGGAAGCGTTGACATGGGCAATGCGCCGGCAGCGGCAGCAGTACCTGAGCGCGAGAGAAAGCAGGAGACAGTAAGACGCGACCAGCCTAAGGTTGGACGTAATGACCCGTGCCCATGTGGCTCTGGCAAAAAGTACAAGCATTGCTGCGGCAAAAATCAGTAACATGTTACGGCGGCTCGGGAGAGTGTTCTGCTGAACGCTCTCGCTCGGTCCTCACGTAGCGGTTCTAACCGCTTTCTCACCTGCAGCAAGCTGCAGCTCGAAATCGCTAAGAACCGACGTTGCGGATGTCAGCGTCACACTCTCCCGAGCCGCCGTTATATTGATTTTTAACGCAACATAGGAGTAAAGAATGATAATAATAGATGAAATAAAAACTGAAATACCTGAGCTGGAGAAGGCACTGGCGGAGATAAGCGATTCTC
>JAKSSG010000051.1 GCA_024403185.1 Clostridia bacterium | reverse complement strand
ACGATGCAGCTCATCAGGCAATCGAATGGAATGAAAAGAAGAGAAAGCCTGAACTTATTGAAGACAACTGCGTAGGATGTCACCTTTGTCTGAATGTATGTCCTGTTCAGGAATGCATCGTTCCTGGAGAATTCAAGAAGAAAAAGGGACACAAGATGTCAAAGAACATTAAGTTCAAGCAGCATTACGAATAAGCTAAATAGGTCCGAGCAAGCGCCAGCGCTTCGCTGAGGCGCTTAGCTCCTATTCCTACACGCACTTCGTGCACAGATGTAAACTGCACTAAAACCGCTTTGCGGAATTAGTGCAGTTTTTTAATTGATTCGTGTTATAATAAATGTGTGTGATGCTGAGATAAACAGGAGAAATATCGGAGGCATGATATGGAGTGGGAAAAACTTCTTTCAACAAAATTACAGATGGAACATCCAAGCGTTCCGCAGTCATGGAGCGTGTATTCTGTTGACGAGTTTGAAAACGATTACAGAAGGATAATAAGCAGCGAAGAATTCAGAGCACTGCAGGACAAAATGCAGGTTCTTTCACTGCAGAAAAGTGACTTTGTCAGAACGAGACTGACGCATTCTCTGGAGGTATCCTCCATAGGCAGGCAGCTTGGGACCATGGTTGCCAGAAATGCGAGAAAGAATGAAAAAACAAATTTATTTGGGGATAAATCAGAACTTTATGCCAGATACTTTTCCACCATTCTTTCTACTGCAGGATTACTTCACGATCTGGGCAATTCACCATTTGGCCATTTTGGTGAGGAGGCTATAGGAAACTGGTTCAGACAGAGATTTGAAGATGACGGTTTTGAATACAAAGGCAGACCTGTCAGAGAAATACTGTCAGAACAGATGAAAAAGGATCTGATCGGTTTTAACGGAAACAGTCAGACTCTGAGGATCCTCAGCAGGCCTTACCGCGACGGCGTAAGCAGCGAACTTGATGTTACCTGTTCAGTGATCAATTCACTGATGAAATATCCTACAACCTCACTGACGATGGACCCGTCAGGAAATGACGGCCGAATGAAAAAGATGGGTTGCTTCCTTTCTGAAGAGGAC
This sequence comes from Clostridia bacterium, assembly GCA_024403185.1. Taxonomy (GTDB): domain Bacteria; phylum Bacillota; class Clostridia; order Peptostreptococcales; family Anaerovoracaceae; genus Lentihominibacter. Next base: position 7,634 of record JAKSSG010000051.1, on the reverse strand, counting down.
TTCTTCAATTCAGTGAGAAGTGAGTGCGGCCTGAAAAATAATGAGATGTATCCTCTGGCCTTTCTTCTTGAAGCATCTGACGATATCGGCTACGTGATCTCCGACCTTGAAGATGTTATTAATGAAAAAGTGGTCAGTGAACTGGAACTGGTAAGATTCTGCAATAAAGCCTTTGCACAGATGCGTGAAGAATGTGAGAAGGCAGGCATGACCGAAGAGGAAGATCTGCAGCTTATGATCACAGAGGACCTTCTGAAAAAACAGGAAAAGGCGGTCATGCAGGAAGGAACTGACGAAGAACGTCTCAGGAGGACCATACGTTTTCTGCAGTTTGCCAAGAAATGGTTTATCTACAGTGCAGCAGATACCTTTGTTAAATGCTACGATCAGATCATGGACGGCAGCTTCAGAGGAGAACTTCTGGAAGAAGGATTCCACAGCAAAACAATTAAGATATATAAACAGCTTATGGCTCGTTATGTTTATACCGAACTGGATAAACTGAAGACAGAGCTTGCGGGCAGCAGAATAATTATGGAACTTATGGACAGATTCATTCCGGCCTGCATTTACTGGCAGGAAGATGACTGCACAGAGAAGCAGAATCGGATAGACACGTCATATATGAAGATTTTTCCGAGCAAGTATCTGGGCGATTACGAGCAGAGAAAAACTGATGATGATGCATACAATCTGTATCTGAGATTCCACATGATTATAGACTATATCAGTGGGCTGACAGATTCAAAGGCAAAAAAGCTTTATCAGGAACTGACAGGATTTTAGTACCGGGTCAGGATGGTTTTGAAGGGGGCTGATCATGAACGTTGTTGATATAATTACAAAAAAGAAGAATCGCGAAGAACTTACGAGAGAAGAGCTCGAATATATGGTAAAAGGATTTACCGATGGAAGCATTCCGGACTATCAGATGTCGGCCTTTCTCATGGCAATAGTGCTTCAGGGCATGAGCCGGGAGAACACCGTGGCACTGACGGAAATCATGAGAGATTGCGGCGATGTTATGGCTCGCAGTGGAATAGAAGGCATTAAAGTTGATAAGCATTCAACTGGTGGAGTTGGGGATAAAACAACTCTAATAGTTGCTCCAATTGCGGCGGCTGCCGGTGTGCCGATTGCAAAAATGAGCGGCAGAGGTCTTGGGTTTACCGGAGGAACGGTGGACAAGATGGAATCCATTCCGGGTTTCAGAACTGCCATGGAGAAGGAAGAATTCATCAGAGCGGTAAACGAGAGAGGAATTGCCGTAATAGGTCAGACCGGAAACCTGGCGCCGGCAGACAAGAAGATATATGCTCTTCGTGATGTGACCGGCACGACTGAAAGTCTGGCGCTGATTACATCAAGCATAATGAGCAAGAAGCTTGCTGCAGGAAGTGATGCCATAGTTCTGGATGTCAAGTGCGGAAGCGGAGCCTTCATGAAAACGCTTCCGGATGCCGAAGAACTTGCAGAATCCATGGTGGATATCGGCAGAGCGAGCGGCAAGAACATGATTGCGATCATTTCCGACATGAGTCAGCCGCTGGGTAATGCGGTCGGAAACGCTCTGGAAGTCCAGGAGGCAATGGACGTTCTCAAGGGCGCAGGTCCGGAGGACATCAGAGAACTTTCCCTGAATCTTGCCGGTGCAATGATAGCGGCCGGAGGAATTGCTGATGGCGGAGCAGATGAATCCGAACCGTCTGTAATGAGGGGAATCAGGCTTGCTGAGGAAATGCTGAACAGCGGCAGGGCTCTGGAAAAGTTCAGAGAATTTGTGGAAGGCCAGGGAGGAAATCCTGAGATAATAAACGATTACAGACTCATGGCTCAGCCTTCCCGTAGCATGGAAGTCAGAGCGGATGAAAGCGGATATGTGACAAAGGTTGACGCGCTGAAAATCGGGCTGGCCTCACAGCATACCGGAGCCGGCAGGGAGAAGAAGGAAGACTCAATCGACATGTCTGCCGGAATAGTGCTCAACAAAAAAGTCGGCGACGAAGTCATGGAGGGCGAGCTGCTGTTTACAGCATATGCCAATGATGCGGATAAACTCGCAAAGGGAGTTGAAGAAGCAAAGGCAGCCTTTGAGTTCGGTAAGATAAAAGCAGAAAGACCAAGTCTCATTAAAAGAGTTATTGAATAAACGGAGGATAGAAAATGAAAATTCAATTTTGCGGAGCGACAACAGGAGTAACAGGATCCTGCCATCTGATTACAACAGAGAATCACAAGGTTCTGCTGGACTGCGGACAGTATCAGGGCGGCAAGGCACAGGAAGAAATGAACTATGAGGAGTTTCCTTTCGATCCTTCAGAAATAGAATATATGGTTCTGAGCCATGCTCATATCGATCATTGCGGAAGAATTCCCCTTCTCGTTAAGAGAGGATTCAGAGGACAGATTTACTGTACGGATGCTACGGCTGATCTGCTGGAGATAATGCTTAAGGACAGCGGTCACATTCATGAACAGGAAGCTGAATGGAAGAACAGAAAGAATGCCAGAGCAGGCAGACCTCTCGTTGAACCTCTTTACACCGAAAAGGATGCGGAGGAATCACTGAAGTACGTTAAGCCGGTTCTTTACGATCAGCTCATTGAGCTCAACGACGAGATGAAGATCGTTTTCAATGATGCGGGACATATACTTGGATCAGGTGAAATCGAACTGTGGGTAAGCGAACAGGGCAACACATCCAAGATAGTATTCTCGGGTGACCTGGGTGTAATGGAAAGACCTATTCTGAGAAACCCGACCATAATCAAGAAAGCCGATTACGTCATCATGGAGACAACTTACGGAAACAGACTTCACCCGGAAAACTCCCTGGACGTAAACAATCTGATAGACATTATCTGCAAGACTGCTGAACGTGGAGGCAACACGGTGATCCCTTCATTTGCAGTGGGCAGAACCCAGGAACTGATTTTTGAACTGAACAAGATATATGACAGCAAGAACGATCCGCGTCAGAAGAAGCTGGAGAACGTCAAGGTTTACATTGACAGCCCTATGGCGACTTCCGCGACGGAAGTGTTCAAGAACAACGCCCAGGTATTTGATGAAGAGACAAAAGACTACATCAGCAAGGGCGACAATCCTCTGGAATTTGAAAATCTGAAGTTCACCCAGTCAACAGAAGAGTCACAGTGGCTCAACGTTGACAAGGAACCTAAGGTTATCATTTCCGCCAGTGGAATGTGCGAAGCAGGTAGAATTAGACATCATCTGAAGCACAATCTCTGGGACAAGAGAAACAGCATAATCTTTGTCGGATACCAGGCTGAAGGAACACTGGGAAGATGCCTCGTAGAGGGCCAGAAGGAAATAACACTCTTCAGCGAAAAGATACAGGTAAATGCTGAGATCCACAACCTTGAAGGATTCTCCGGACATGCCGACATGAACGGTCTCCTTTCATGGCTGGAAGGCTTCCAGAAGCCGCCAAAGCAGATTTTCCTGGTACACGGTGAACCTGATGTCAAGCTTGAGTTCGCGAAGACCGTAAAGGAAAAACTGGGATATGATACGATTCCGGTTAACGTTAACAGCGAGTATGAACTTGAAGCGGGCGGCGGCGAAGTTGTAAGCATGAAGGAGGCAATCGCGGAAGCAGTTGACGAGAAAACTGTTAACGATGCCAGAGATAATCTTTACAACATAAGAAGAAGACTGGAAGACATCATTTACAATACAGACCTGAATGTTGACAAGAATACAGATCCGGAAAAGCTTGCCAAGATCAATAACATCATTCTGGAACTGGAGAAGTCGGCAATCAATCTGGGAGCAACAATTTCCGAGAGCGATGATGACGAAGGACTGAACCTTTCAGAGGAACAGATTGCCCAGCTGAAGGCAAGCCGCGAAGCAGAAAAGAAGCAGCACGAAGCCGAGAAAAAACAGAAGCAGAAGCACTAAAACCAAATACAGCAAATAAATGATAATAAATGAGACAGAAATGTTTCGTTTTTGAGAAATTCGACAAATCACTGTTTCAAAATTGTGCTACAATAATTACAATAAGTTGTAGTGATTTAAAGTGGCTCTGAAACGGAAACATGACAAATCTCAAGGATATCAGTGCCAGCGTGCAGCAGGTGGCGGAAGCCATCAGCATTGCCCTGGGCGTTGAAGTCGAAATAGTCGATAACAAACTGAATATCATAGGCGGAACCGGAGTCTATTCCGACAGAATCGGCCAGAAGGAAGAACGGGGAAATCTGGAAGGAAACTATCTGTACGCCAGAGTTTTGCGTACGGGAGAAACCCAGTATGTTGCCGATGCGATTCACGCCAAGGATTATGATGAGAAGGGTGCGGAAGGAACAGTGTCCGGCGAACGCGCCGAAATCTGTACGCCGATTATTCTCGGCGAAGAGATTATCGGAATCATAGGACTTGTCGCATTTACGGAAGCACAGAACAAGATCCTCGCGGACACCAACCGAAACATGATCGGCTTTGTAGAGAGGATGGCCGATCTGCTTGCCGCAAAAGCAGACCAGCAGCAGACGCTGGAAAGTGCAGAGGTATCACGTGACGAAATGTCAACCGTACTTGAAACTGCCCATGAAGGCATTTTCGCACTGAATCAGGGCGGCTACGTCAAGCACTGCAACAACATTGCCGCGGAACTGTTTGATACGACGAAAAAGGACATTACCGGGAAGCACATCAGTCAGCTCATGCCGGGAAGTCCTGCACTCAGTGTATTTGACAGCGGCAAGGGATATACAGAAAACGAAGAAATATTCATAGTAAACGGTCAGCAGTATCATTTCATCGTGACTGTTAAGCCGGTACTGAGCGGAGATGAAACGGAAGGGCTGGTAGTATCCTTCAGAGACATTGAAGAAGCTCAGAAACTGGTATATAACTTCAACAACAGAACGCTGAAGAATACCGTTGATGACATAATAGGAACCAGCAAAAATATAATGGCTGCCAAGCGCAACACGCTGAAGTTTGCAAGAGGAAACTCCACCGTGCTGATTACAGGTGAATCGGGAACCGGCAAGGAAATGTTTGCCAAGGCGATCCATTATGCGAGTTCCAGGGCAGAAAAGCCTTTCGTTACCGTAAACTGCGGAGCCATTCCGGAGAACCTTCTTGAGAGTGAGCTCTTCGGGTATGAAAAGGGAGCGTTTACGGGCGCCAGTGAAAAAGGCAAGGCCGGAAAGTTTGAGCAGGCAGACGGCGGAACAATATTTCTTGATGAAATAGGAGACATGCCTTTGCATCTGCAGGTAAAAATCCTGCATGTACTTCAGAACATGAGATTCGAGAGGGTTGGCGGCAACAGGGAAGTTCTCGTCGACGTGCGAGTCATTGCGGCGACAAACCAGGATCTGGAGAAGCTCATAAGCGAGGGAAAGTTCAGGGAAGATCTGTATTACAGGCTGAGCGTAATACCTCTCAGTGTTCCTCCTCTCAGGGAGAGAAGAGAAGACATCAGACTTCTCATGAGACATTTCCTTAAAAAGTACAATGCTTTCATGAATCGCAAGATTGATTCTTTCTCCGGCGAGGTTGAGGAACTGTTCATGAATTATAACTGGCCGGGTAATGTCCGCGAACTGGAAAATGCAGTCGAGTACGGCACAAACATGGCCTTCGGAAATGAAATAGGTATTGACGAAGTGCCGGCCAGAATACTGAGAAACGGAAATAATTCAGTTAAGTACAGCAATCTGGATATGCCGCTGGCAGATCAGGTAAAGATTTTCGAGAAGGAAATCATTACAGAAAAACTGAAACAGACCGGTGGCGTCAAGGATGCGGTTGCAAAGGAACTTGGTCTTTCCAGAGCAACGCTCTACAGGAAGCTCGCAGAACTTGACATTAAATAGATATCTATTGCCTTTGCGGCATGATATATAACATTGTTTTACATTTAATAAATGACAATAAAATTTCAAGGAGGAAAAATTATGTCAGAATTAAGAACAGCATTACCAAAGATCGTGACTCCACTGCCAGGTCCTAAGGCACAGGCACTGATCGAAAGAAGAGCAAAGTCAACACCTAAGGCTATCGGAACTGCTTACAAGGCAGTAATTGACAGAGGCGAAGGCGCAATGTTCCAGGACGTTGATGGAAACATCTTCCTTGACTGGATTGCAGGCGTTGGCGTACTGAACATTGGATACTCACACCCTGAACTGATCGAAGCAGTAAAGGCTCAGGCTGACAAGTACTTCCACTCAATGTTCAACATTACAACTCACGAACCTTACGTTGCTCTGGCAGAAGAATTCTGCAAGATCGCTCCAGTAAAGGGTGACGAAAAGCAGGCATTCTTCGTATGCTCAGGTTCAGAAGCAGACGAAAACGCTGTTAAGGTTGCAAGAAACTACACTGGCAGACCTAACATCATCGTATTCACAGGCGCATTCCACGGAAGAACTACCCTGACTATGACTATGACAGCTAAGAAGTCATACGCAGTAGGCATGGGTCCTTTCCCTGATGGCGTATACAGAGTTGAATTCCCTAACCTCTACAGAGCACCGGGCGGAATGGATGAAGACGCAGCTATCAAGTACTACATTGAAAAGCTGGAAGAAGCATTCATCGAAGTAACTCCTGCAGATCAGTGCGCAGCAATCGTATTCGAACCTGTACAGGGCGAAGGCGGATTCATTCCTGCACCAATCGAATGGGTTAAGGCAGTTAGAGCTCTCTGCGACAAGTACGGCATCATGATGGTATGCGACGAAGTACAGTGCGGATGGGCACGTTCAGGAAGAATGTTCGCTTCAGAATATTTCGCAGAAGCAGGCGCAGCTCCTGACATCATGACTACAGCTAAGTCAATTGCCGGTGGTATTCCACTTTCAGCAATCGTAGCTCGTAAGGAAGTTATGGACAAGGTTAACCCTGGTACAATCGGCGGAACTTACGGTGCAAACGCTCTGGCAGCTGTATCAGCACTGAAGGTTATCGAAGTAATGAAGAGAGATAACTTCCCTGCAAAGGCACTGCACATTGCTGAGAAGATCACTGCTGGACTGAAGGAAATCCAGAAGAAGCACCCTTGCATCGGCGACATCAGAGGAACAGGCGCTATGATGGGTCTTGAACTCGTTAAGGATCCTGCAACTAAGGAACCTGATGCTGACCTGACTGGCAAAGTAATTCAGAACGCCATGAATAAGGGCCTGATGCTGGAAGCAGCAGGAACATTCAACAACGTTATCAGAATCCTGTCACCACTGGTAGTAACTGACGAACAGATCGACGCTGGTCTGGCAATCATTGCTTCAGCATTTGACGAAGAAGACAAGTAAGCTAAACAGGTGCGAGCAAGTGCCAGCGCTACGCTGAGGCACTTAGCTCCAGTTCCTATACGCACTTCGTGCACAGATGTAAACTGCACTAAAACCGCTTTGCGGAATTAGTGCAGTTTTTTTGACGCTCGACGCATGACTGACCGGGAGTTGTGACCGTACTTCGTTGGTTTACTTCGACCTGATGAAAAACTACGTAGGTCTGATTTCATCATAATAAATAACAGAAATACGCTAAATTAACAAAAATTACAAAAAAACTTGCAATCTTGGAATTCTTGGGCTAAAATTTAATTGTGGTTATCCCCTGATAACCTCATTAATCTCTAATCCCAA
>JAKSSG010000050.1 GCA_024403185.1 Clostridia bacterium | reverse complement strand
GAAAGCACGACGAGATTCCTGAGCAGATGTTCCTGTTCGCAGGCAGCATAGATGAAGTAGTTGACAAATACGAAAAGAGCAAGGCATAGTATAATTGCTCTGAGGTAAATCATAATGAACAGTTTCAGATTAGAAGTGATGACACCATCGAAAAGATTTTACAGCGGTGTGGTTGAACAGATAATAGTAACAACCCTTGATGGCAAGGAAGGCTTCATGGCGGACCACGAATGGACCTGCAAGATTCTGGATGCAGGCGAGTTCCGTATTAGAGAAGCGGAAGCCGATGAAGGCGAGTGGCTTGTTGCGTCGGCAGCAGGCGGATTTCTGGACATGAAGGAAGACGCAGTAGTATATTTCGATGCAGTTGAATGGGATAGAGGCCCTGAAAAGCGTAAGTCCCGTCAGATTACCAAACAGGAAAAGAGTAAATAAGCCAAGGAGGATGTAAAATGTACAAATGGATAGGCATAAATGCAGACAGTCCTGAAAAAGCCAAGATAAGCGTCATGGGAATTCCTTTTGACGGAGGACAGACTCAGGAGCCGGGTGCCGCCAAGGGACCGGCTAAAATCAGAGAATTCGCAGAGGAGTTCATGCCGAACGCAACAGACGACTGGCATGTTCTTGGCGAACGTCCTATCATTTACGATTTTGGCGATGTAAACATGAGAGGGACATGGGGAGAGTGCTTTGCCAGAGTTGAAGACGAAGCCATGCGTGTAATGAAGCACGGAAACTTCAACCTGTTTCTGGGAGGAGACCATTCTGTAACCATTCCTCTTCAGAAGGCTTTCGGAAGAACAAACACCGGAAAGAAAATCGGCATTATACACTTTGATGCTCACATGGAGCTTTGCGACTGCTATGACGGAAAGATCTGGTCCCACGCCAATACGGCCAAGAGAGCCCTGGATGACGTAGTTGAACCGGAAGACATTCTTTTCCTTGGCATCCGTGCTGCTGAAGCAGAGGAAGTAGAACTCATAAAGAGAAAGAAGGAAATGACTGTCATTTCCGCAACTGACATGTTCCACAAGGGATTTTCGGAATGCTGTCAGACCATTTACAAGAAATTCAGAGATTATGACTGCCTCTATTTCACACTGGATATTGGCGTGCTTGACCCTGCTTTTGCACCTGCTGTAGGTACACCTGTATCAGGCGGAATTACATCAAGAGAACTCATTGAGTTCGTAAGATTCATCGTGAACAATCTGCCTGTAACAGACATGGATATCGTTGAAATGGCACCGCCACTTGATGTTAACGATGTAACATGCTGGGCAGCACTGAGAATAATAGAGGAAGTGTTCTCAATTATTGACAGAAAATATGAAGATATAAGCGACGAGGATTTAGACGAAGACGAGCTCCAGTAAGGGGCTCTTTGTCTATGCAAAATCAGACTCAGTAAGCTATAATAAAACCATGAAACAGTATTTTAAGATTGACAGAGACGATTTCGGAATGGCCGGGGAAGCGTCCAGTACGGTAAAGCGCACGCTGACAAAGCTGGGAGTGGAACCGACCATAATAAAGCGCGTTGCAATCGCAATGTATGAGTCGGAGATCAATGCCTTCATTCATGGCGGCGGCGGCGAGGCTTTCGCTGAAATCGATGACGAGAAAATAAGAATAATTGTGAAGGACCAGGGGAAGGGCATATCCGACCTTAAGCTTGCCATGCAGGAGGGCTGGTCCACAGCAGATGAAGAAGTAAGGAAAATGGGCTTCGGTGCAGGCATGGGACTGCCGAACATAGAGAAGAACACTGACGAGCTTGAAATAATTACGGGTCCCGGAGAAGGGACGGAAGTCAGAATGACAATTCGAATTCAGAAGTAATGTAAGAAGGAGACGGAAAATGAAAGTTGAAAATCTGGTTAACGAACTTAATCTTGTGAAGCTGACAGAGGCCGGCATGGACAGAGAGATATCAGATGTTTACATCGGAGATCTGCTCAGTATCGTAATGAGCAAATGCAGGGAAGGAAGCGCATGGATCACTTCACAGACACATATGAATATCGTTTCGGTCGCTGACCTGAATGATGCGGCATGCATAATCATCGCAGGTGGTGCACAGGTAGAGGACAGCCTTATCCAGAAGGCCGAAGAATGTGAAGTGTCCATTCTTGCAAGCAACATGGAAAGCTATGAGCTGGCCTGGAAACTCCACGAGGTGCTGTAATGATAACATACGACCTGCACGTGCACACATGTCTTTCAGCTGACGCCGACGACAACATGACGCCGGTAAAGGTAATAGACAGAGCGATAGCCAATGGCCTGGACATTGTGGCTATTACAGATCACAACTCTATCGAGAATCTTCAGGCTGCCTACGATTACCTCAAGTACGAGCTGGATGGAGGCATAACCTTCATACCGGGAATCGAGGTTGAGTCTGCGGAAGAAGTACATCTGATCTGTCTTTTTCCGGACATGCCTTCGGCAATCAGAATGGGTACTATCGTCGGCAAGAACCTTCATGATAAACAGAACAAACCGAAGAAGCTGGGGCACCAGTACATCTGTGATGAATTCGATCAGGTTGCCTTTGAAGATGAAAAGCTTCTCCGTTTCCCTACAAAGATGACGATTGAAGAAATCATCTTCGCGGCAAAACAGATGAACGGCGTGGCATTCTACGCCCATCTGGAGAGCAAGGCATACAGTGTGCTTTCGGTTCTCGGTGCACTTCCGGTTTTCCCTCAGGCGAAGGCACTGGAGTTCACAAGCAATGAGAAGGGAAGAGCACTGGCTGAAAAGCTGAGAGCGAAGTACGACAAGCTCTACCTGTTCTCATCGGATGCACACAGTCTGGACAGCATTCATGCAAAGGCAGACAGCGAAGACCTGGAAGAGTACGGCGATGCAATAAGAGATGAGGACGGCAATATTACAGCTGCCGGGTTCATCAGCTGGCTCAGAAGTTTTGAAGGTGTTTAATAAGCATAGGGTATGCAGATATGAAGTTAAGAAAAATCCTGTTACAACTTGATGCCAAGGCGCTCTATCCCAATGAGGAACTCATGGAGAGAGAGTATTCCTATGCGGTGGCAACGGACATGATGAGCAATGTCATGCTGGGCAATGTGGATGACAGCATTCTCATTACCAGCCTTGTGAACCCGCAGGTAATAAGAGCATCGGAAATGATGAACATTTCTTCAATCATACTTACCGGCGGCAAGGTTGCCGATGAAACGATGATTGAACTGGCGCAGAACAGAAACATTGCGCTTGCGACGACGGATCAGCCAACGTTTACCGTGTGCGGCAAGCTGCACAATCTGGGACTGACGGAAGGCCCGACCACGGGAGTCGAGGAAAACATCACTTCCATTCTTCCCATAGATGAAAGATGCAAGGGATGCGTTCACTGCGTAAGAGTGTGTCCTACAGAAGCGATAAGAATAAGAAACTGGAAGGCCAAGGTTGATCCTGACCGATGCATTGAATGCGGAATGTGCGTCAAGGTGTGTCCGCGTCATGCCATGAAGCCGCTGGTTGATACCATGGAAATAATGGAAGGCTACGATTACAGGATAGCCATTCCGTCCAGCGCCTTTCTCGGGCAGTTTGATAATGTCAAATCCAGAAATCATCTGCTCACTGCCATTAAGCAGCTTGGCTTTGACGATGTATACGAAGAGGCCATAGGAGCCGAAATAGTAAGTGATGCTACCAGAAGAAAGAGTCTTGCCGGAAGACATGATGGCAGACCGCTCATTTCTTCAGGCTGTCCGGCTGTTCTCAAACTGATACAGATGAGATTTCCGAATCTGCTGGATTGCGTTCTCGAATACAAACCGCCCGTTGAAATAGTTGCGGAAATTGCACGAAAGAGAGCCGAGGAGGAACACCCGGATAAGAAGATTGGAGTATTCTTTATCGCACCGTGCACATCAAAGATTTCATTTATCAAAACAAGTGAAGGAGATGAAGAGGAATCCCACGTGGACGGCATGATTGCAATTACCGATGTTTACAGGCAGGTCATGGCCAACCTGAAGAGTCTGAAGGAAAGTGAAGTTGAGAATCTGGAAAAGACGGGAGTTACAGGTTTGAGATGGACAAGTCCCGGCGGCGAAAGTCTTGCGCTGGGAACAGACCGGTTCATTGCCGTTGACGGAATACCCGAGATAATAGAGATCTTCGAGCAGCTTGAAAATGAAAAACTTGAAAACATAGACTTCGTCGAGGCAGATGCCTGCGTAGGTGGCTGCCTGGGAGGATCTCTGACAGTTAAGGACCCTTATTCGGCCAGGGCAAACATGAAGAGGCTGGTTGACGAAGCCAAGAATAAATATGGTGGCAGATTTCTGAACACCTGCGAGGATGAACGCAGCCTGTACAGAATGAAGGAGCTGAAATACAATTCGGTTCTGCAGCTTGATGATGACCTTAAGGTTTCTCTAAAGAAAATGGAGGAAATGGGAAGGGTTCTCAGGGAACTACCCGGAATTGACTGCGGAGTCTGCGGCGCACCGACGTGCAGAGCTTTTGCGGAGGATGTTGTGCGAGGGACCATGCCGGAGCGGGCCTGCTTCATCAACAGAAAGACACAGAACAGATAATGCAGATTAAGGAATTTGAATCAGGTCGTCAGCAGGTTGCAGAAGGTCTGGACACAGCAATTGCAACTCAGCCTGATGGAGATATCAAGAGCATCAGAAGCAGACTTGGAAAAGACTTTGACTACATGGCAAAGGACGGAGAAAACCTGAACTATGAGAAGGCAGAGATGGTTGTTGAAAAAGCAAGAGAATATCAGGATGACAGTACAGTAGCAGTAACTGAAGAACTGACAGGAAGAATAGTCGGAGCAACCGCAGGACTGGCAGCTGCAGTTCTGGGAATCATCGGAGCAATACTTACACTTCTCGGTCTGAGAAAGACAGGCTTCGCAGCAGCAATTCTCTCAGCAGCTGCAGCAGCAGTATGCGCATTCAAGCTTGGCACAGCAGGTACAGTAATGTCAGAAGCAGCCGGATCACAGACAGGAACCCTGCCGATGGTAGCAGCAGTACTTTGTGCAGCAGTAGCTCTGACGGTTGCAGTAACAGGAATTGTTAAGAAGGCAAACTAAATAATTATTTGAAAAAGGCAGAGGGTTTAACCTCTGCCTTTTTTTATTGTCTTTTATAACGAACTGATTGCATCAGAAATCTTTCTAGCAGCATCGCGAACCGCATCAGCGATAGCTTTCTCCTTTTGAGCATCAAGTCTGAATTTAGGACAGGAAATGCTAATCGCAGCAATTGGATGCAGTTCACCGTCAAAGATTGGGGCGGCAATGCATTCAACACCCATTTCACGTTCTTCCCGGTCAAAGGCAACGCCGTCTTTCTTTATTTTAATGACATCTTTGAAAATAGATTCAACAGATGTGATTGTATTGGCAGTAAATTTTTCAAATTCCAAAGTGCTTAATAGTTGCTGCTGTTCAGCATCAGAAAGATAAGCGAAGATTGCTTTTCCGCCGCCAGTACAATAGAAAGGAATTGAAACACCTTTCTGCGTAAACATTCTAATTAGCTGTTTGCATTCAGTTTGTGCAATGTATTTAACATTGTTTCCTTCAAGTCCTAGCAGATTGCAGTTTTCATCAAATATATCTGTTAACTGTTGCATATATTCAAGACAGACATTTACAAGGATTTCCTGAACTGGTTTTGTTGTGCAAAGAAGGTTCAACTGCCATCCCAGGACATATTTTTTTGAATTTGGATCCTGAGATAGATAATGTCTGATTTTCAGGGTGTTAAGTAAGTGATAAGTTGCACTAGTACCGTAACCAAGAATATTGCTAATCTCGGTAACAGTCAGACCATCCTCATGCTTGCTTACAAGTTCTAGTACATCAAGTGCCTTGAGTACTGATGTAATAACTTTAGGTTCTTTGTTCTGTTTACTTTCCAATTTTTTTCATCTCCTTACTGAAATCATTCTACATTAGTAAAAGAATAAAAACAAGAGCAATAGCTATATTTATTTACTAAAAGTAAACAAAATCATTAATGTTAAAAAATTCACTGGATTCTATTGTTTTTTTCAGAAATACTGTTTATAATAGTTTTATCATATTAAAAAGTTATAACATTAGTAAAAGAAGGAGGTAAAATAGGAATATGCAGAATAAAAGACTGGTCATGATCCCAGGTCCAACACCAACAATAAGAAGGATAGAAGATCAAATGAGCAGACCGACTTGTGCACACGGAGATCCTGATTTTGTTAAGGATTTCAAAGAAGTTGTGGACAAAACCGGTGCTTTGCTTGATTGTTCAGGTCAGACTTTTGTTATCGCTGGATCAGGAAGCCTGGCCATGGAAATGGCGATTGCAAACAACTTGAAATCGGGTGACAATCTTTTGATTGTATCCAATGGATTCTTTGGAGACAGATTTATTGACATTGCGGAAAGAAAAGGCATCAATGTTGATGTAATTAAGGCGCCATGGGGAAAAGCAGTTTCCGTTGGAGACATTGAGAATAAACTCGGTGAAAAAACTTATGCGGCAGTTACCGTATCGCATGTTGACACGTCTACTGCTGTGCTGGCACCAATTGCGGAAATTGGTGAAATGGTAAGTGAGAAATATCCGGATACAATCTACATCGTTGATGGTGTGGCAGCAACGGCTGGTGCTAGGTCATATGTTGACGGAATGCATATTGATGTACTGCTTACTGGTTCACAGAAGGCTTTTGGTGTGGCACCAGGTCTGGCAATTCTCTTTGCAAGTAAAAAATCGCTTGAGAGAAGAAAAACACTTGGTGTAATACCTGAATACTATGTTGATTATGAAAAATGGATTCCTATTATGCAGGATCCGGCAAAGTACTTTGCCACCCCTCCAATTAACCTTATATGGGCTTTACAGGAAGCGATAAAAACAATTGAAGAGGAAGGCATTGAGGCACGCTATGACCGTCATGAAAAACAGGCGGCAGCAATGAGAAAAGCACTAGAGGTGCTTGGATTCAAAGTAACAGCTGAAGCAGGATGCGAAGCACCTACTTTAACGAACTGTTACTACATGGACGGAATTAATGATTCAGAATTCAGAAACTATGCGCTTGATGAAGGCGTTATGCTGGCGGGTGCTCTTGGTGAATATGCAGGAAAAGCATTCAGAATTGGACATATGGGCAATGCTGACGTGCACGATCTAGTTGCAGCTCTCGCAGGAATGGAAAGAGCACTGGTTAAATCCGGCGTGGAAATTGAACTGGGCAAATCAATAGGTGTCTTCATGAAGGAAATGGAGTAGATACGCTACCCGAGTTTGTTAGAACTCAAGTTATCAATTTTGAAGAGGAGAAGTGAATATGAGTAACGTACCTAGCGATTCAACTACATTGAATGATAAGAAAAAGAAATTCAGAATGCCGGGAACACCCGCACTGTTGCTGTGCATAACCTTGTTTGTTGCAATACTGACATATGTTTTGCCGGCCGGCGAATTCGACCGTGCCGAAATGGGAGACAGGACGGTTGTAGTACCTGGAACATTCCATGCTGTTGAGGGAAATCCATGCGGAATAGGTGACTTGTTCTCATCGGTATTTAATGGGCTTGTAAATGCTGCAGAACTTATTGCCTTCGTCTTTGTTGTAGGTGGTGCCTTCTATATTGTGCAGAGTACAGGTGCAATCAATGCGGGACTGGGCGCATTGATAAGAAAACTTGGTGGCGGCAAGGAATTCATCATGATTATTGTTGTCATGGTAGCATTCAGCCTCGGTGGAGCTTCCTTCGGAATGGCTGAAGAAACGCTTCCGTTTGTTGCACTTTGTGTTTTGGCGGCTCAGGCACTTGGCTATGACACTATAGTGGGAATCTCAATGGTTCTGATAGGAGTATATTGCGGTTATTCCGCCGGACCATTAAATCCGTTTAACACAGGAATTGCGCAGAGCATTTGCGAGTTACCAACATTCTCAGGTATTGGCCTAAGAATAGTATTGATGATAGGTACACTTGTCATTGCAATTACATATACACTTATATATGCAAAGAGACATAGAGGTGGAGACCAGCTTGGTGACAAGGAAATCGAAAAAGCAAGAAAAGAAGCAGAACTTCTTGAAATGGAATTCACAAAGTTACATAAAGTTGTTCTGATTATTCTTGGCGTAACTCTTCTGTCACTTGTATTTGGAGTAATTAAATTTGGTTGGTACTTTGCAGAAATATCAGCATTATTCATGGCAATGGGAGTAATTGTCGGAATGATTTACTACAGAGGAAGTTTCAACAAGACAATGGATATCTTCATGGACGGTGCAAAGGCAATGACAATTGCAGCACTGATTATGGGACTTTCAAGAACAATTCTGGTTGTAGCTGAAAATGGAATGATTCTTGATACCATTGTTTATGGAATTTCAATTCCTCTGGGACATATGCCCGAAACATTTACCGCATGTGGTATGTATGTTGCACAGGGAATTATTAACTTCCTGATTCCTTCATCATCAGGACAGGCAGTTGTGGTAATGCCAATCATGTCATCGGTTAGTGACCTGGTAGGCGTATCCAGACAGACGGCAGTACTCGCATTTACATGTGGTGACGGTTTCTGGAATATGATCACTCCAACACATTCAGTAGTAATGGCAACGCTCGGAATTGCAGGAACGTCATTTGGAAAGTGGTTCAAATTCGCACTTCCACTTGTTTTAATCTGGTCAGTATGGATTTGCATAATCCTTGTCTGTGCAACTGTAACAGGATACGGGCCATTCTAATCAATTGTTTTAGCCAGTTGTTGGATGAAAGGAGAAAACAAAATGAGAATTGACAAACATCCTATTTTGGACGAACAGAAACCGACTAAATCTGTGGTAATCTATGTGGATGGTGAAGCAGTTCAGGCACGGGAAGGCGAAATGATTGCAGCTGCACTTACAGCAGCT
>JAKSSG010000005.1 GCA_024403185.1 Clostridia bacterium | reverse complement strand
CATTGAGCTACCTCGGAATATTAGGTTTTGTCCCGACGACAAGAGTTATTATACTTCATCACGTTCGGGACTGTCAACCTGTTTTTTTAACAAATTTCTACTCTTTTTTCTTCGTTTTTGCCTTCCTTAATCCGTGCTTTTTCTCGGCTTCAATTTCCTTCTGATAATCGTCCACATCGCTGGTATCGAAGCTTTCCGGATTCTCTATCGGAGCAGATTCTTCCTCTTCAAGCTTCTTGCTTTCCTTCTGAGTTGCTTCCAGAAGCTTGGCCTGTTCAGCCGTCTGAGCATCCTCGATGAGCTTGATCTTTTCGGAATACTTTCTGATGTTTTCCCTGTCATCCTCTTCTTCGTATATTGCGAGAAGCTCCCTCATTGTTTCAAGATGACTTCCGTTTGTCATGAGAACTTTCTTGAATTCAGCAACGGCTTCTCCGGTTCTTCCCGCCTGAACATAGCCGCGGCCGAGATAGTAGTGGAGCGGCCACCAGTCCTTGAACTGGCTCTGCAGATACGGTTCGAGAATATCTATGCCCTCTTCATATCTGCCGTTTCCGATCTTGAGGCATCCGTCTTCTATTGTTACAGGATGAGCAATCTGAGTGAGTCTCTTGTTTATCTCCTTGCGGTCCTTGCTGTTTCTGGCGAACTTGAGGAAGCTCTGCCATGCCAGCTGAGCCTTGCCGTAAAGTCCCATGTTGAGATATGAGTAACCAAGATAGTAATATCCCATTGCAAATCTTGGATGAGTTTCTGTAAGCAGCTCAAACCAGTCAAGAGCTTCTGCCTTGAATCTGCCGATATATTCCTCGTTTCTGCTGTTCTCGTACATTACACGGCATGCGCGTGCATATGAATACATTGCGTGCATGTAGTCGTACTGCATGCAGAGTGCTGCTCTGAAGTGTATGCAGGCATTATCCATTTCACCCTGTTCAGCGGCGTCTCTTCCCTCTTTAAGCATTCCTTCTTCCAGCTTCTTGTTGTAGAGCTTTCTGAGGATTGCGCAGTATTTTTCCGTATACTTGAAATGAGGGTCACAGCCCATTACCCAGGCCATGTTCTCCGCCAGCACCAGGAAATCGATGCCTTCGCCGCCTGCGAATTCCTTTACTTCCTTTCTTCTGAGAGGAATCGGAACTCCACGCATCAGGTCACCGGCCTTGTTCTTGGCCATGAATTCTTCCGAGAACTCAACGAAGACGAACTTGTTCAGATACTTTCTGAAGTACCTTCCGATTCTGTCCTCTCTCAGCTGAATATCCGACTCTTCGCGAGGTCTTTCAACTGTTCTTGTAACACCTATGTTCTGAAGAAAGGTCTTGTCCTCTTCATGAATTACCTGCTGCTTCTGCAGCTTTCTGTTTTTAATAGTACTCATCTTATCTCCTTTTATAATGCACGGAATCTTTCATCCTTAAACATGTCATGGTTATCCATTGCCTCCCTGAGGAGAGCCATCATGTCCTCTTTGTCTTCCGGCAGATTTCCGCGCAGTGACAGATAGTTGGACGCGTGGTTGCTCCTGAATACACATGTCTTTGAAACATTGGCATTCTTAAGCAAAAGCAGGGTTTCTGCCATTACCTCTTCCGGTGAGAGAAGCTTCAGTCTTCCGCTTCTGATTTCCTCCGCAATCGGTACGTTCGGATCAACCATCAGTGTAAGAAGACCAACATATGACGGATTCATTTCCGTAATCATCGTACCGGTCTGGATTGCGTGGTCCTCCCACCCGTCCTTTCCGGCAAGGCCGGAAATAAAGGTGACGGAGCACTGCATTCCGCAGGCCTCGATCTTCTTCACTCCATCAATTAACTGCTGGCGGGTTTCACCCTTGTTGATATCTTTAAGCACCTTGTCGCTTCCCGATTCAGCTCCAAGATAAACCATTGATATTCCTGCTTCAAAAAGTTCACGCAGCTCCTCATCTGTCTTGTGAAGAGCATCAGTTGCACGTCCGTAAACCGTAACCCTTTCACATTCAGGGAAGAGCTCTCTTATTCTTTCCAGAATCGGGAGCAGCTTCCTGTTGGCCAGTGCCAGGGCATCTCCGTCGCACAGAAAGATTCTGGTCACGCGACGGTAGGTTTTTCGTGCCATTTCAAGGTCCTCAAGAACCTCATCAAGATTTCTTACGCGGAATTTCTTGTCCTTATACATGCTGCAGAAGGTGCACTTGTTGTGGGTGCAGCCTATTGTTACCTGCAGCAGATAGCTGTATGCCTCACTTGGAGGTCTGAATATGTTTCCTTCGTATCTCATGTATTTACATCTTCTCCGGTGCCTTCATGCAAAGGATATCCAGGCCGTTTCTGATTGCTGCCTTTGCAGCGAGAACCATGGCAATCTTGGCAAGCTTTTCATCCTCGTTGTCAACCAGGATATGCTCGTCGTGATAGAACTTGTTGAATGCCTGTGCAATGTCAACAATGTGTCTCGTTACGATTGACGGTTCATACTTTTCTCCTGCTTCGACGATTACATCAGGAAGCTGGTAAAGGAGTGTTGAAAGTGCGTGTGCGCTTTCGGATGTAAGGTATGAAGGGTCGAATCCTGCCTTTGCCTTTGCAACTATGTCATCGCCTGCCTTGCGCAGAACGCTGCATGCACGTGCGTGAGTATACTGTACGTACGGGCCTGTCTCTCCTTCGAAGTTGAGCACGTGATCCCATGAGAACACGTAGTCCTTGATTCTGTAGTTTGAAAGCTCGTTGAATACAACGGCGCCGATGCCGACTGCCTTTGCGACTTCCTCAACTGCTTCAGGTGTTGCGTCAGGATTCTTTTCCTTTATGATTTCTCTTGTCTTGTCAACGGCTCCGTTGAGAACGTCTTCCAGGAATACCACTCTTCCTTCACGTGTTGACATTGTTCCGTCTTCCAGGCTTACGAGGCCGAAAGGAACGTGTACGCAGTCTCTTGCCCATTCATATCCCATGAGTTCAAGGATCTGAATCCACTGCTGGAAGTGGAGATTCTGCTGTGATGCAACAACGTAGATGTTCTTGTAGAAGTCGTATGTTTCTTTTCTGTATACTGCAGCAGCAATGTCTCTTGTAATGTAGAGAGTTGAGCCGTCTGATTTAGTGATGAGTGCAGGAGTAAGACCGTAGTCATCCAGTCTTACGATGTGAGCTCCCTCGTCCTCTTCCATGAGGCCCTTTTCTTCCAGTTCCTTTACGAAACGAGGCATCTTGTCTGAATAGAATGATTCTCCCGCATATGAGTCGTAGGAGATTCCCAGCATGTCATATACACGGCTGAATTCCTTGAGGGACTCATCTCTGAACCACTGCCACAGTTCCGTTTCTTCTTTTTCACCGTTTTCAAGCTTTGTGAAGGTAGCGCGTGCCTCGTCTTCCAGTGACGGGTCGTTCTCTGCCTCTACGTGGAACTTTGTATAGTAGCTGAGTAGTGTCTTGATCGGGGAATCAATAACGTCCTGCTCGTTGCCCCAGTGTCTGTATGCAACGATCATCTTACCGAACTGAGTACCGTAGTCGCCCAGGTGGTTTATTCTGATTACATCAAATCCGAGATAGTCGTAGATCTTGGCAATTGAAGCTCCGATTACCGTACTTCTGATGTGGCCGATATGGAACGGCTTGGCAATGTTAGGTGATGAATACTCAACGATTACAGGTCTGTTCTGTCCCATGTCGCTCTTTCCGAAATTCTGGTCCTTTGTCACTACTTCAGTAACAACCTGTCCGGCGAAATCAGCCTTTGATATGAACATGTTCACGTATGCGTTTACCTGTTCAACCTTTTCAAACATAGGATCATCGGCTATTGCCTCTGCAATGCCCTTAGCGATCATCGGAGGTGCCTTTCTCAGTATTTTTGCCAGCTTGAAGCATGGAAATGCATAGTCTCCCATGCTGCTGTCAGCAGGCAGTTCAATCATTCCAAGAATTTCTTCCCTCTCGAGTCCTTCAACCTGTGGTGCAATAAGATCTGCAATCTTTTCTTTGTAGTTTATCATTTTCGTCTCCTTATTTTAGCTTTACGACGGTAACTCCGTCGCCGCCCTCGTCAAAACCGCCTCTGCGGTATTCCTTAACATGTTTATTCTTTCTGAGCTGCGCCCTCAGGCCCTTGCTCAGAATGCCTTCTCCCCTGCCGTGAATGATGGTTACTTCAGGCAGTCCCGAGATAAAAGCGTCATCTATATATTTTTCCATATCCATTGCCGCATCGTCAAGGTTTTTTCCCCTCAGGTCAATGGAAGTTGATACTGTTTTTGCCTTTTCGCGATACATGCTGCCGTAGGTGGATGATTTCCTTCTTCCGGAGCTCTTCTTCGGCTGGTCGATGAGCATGATATCCTTGATGTTCACGCCGAATTTCATGGCGCCGACCTGAACCTGCATCTCGCCTTTTTCATCGGGCAGCTCACATATTTCACCGTTCTGGCCGAATGTGAGAATCTTTACCCTGTCTCCCAGTGAAAGGCTGTCCGGATCCACCGGCTTGTCATTCGTTTCGCGTTTAATGGTGTTTCTGTTCTTCTTCTCGATTTCACGAAGCCGACGTCGTCCCTCGTCGAAGCGCTTTGTTCTTTCGCCCATGCTCTCCAGCCTTGCGATTTCCTTAAGCTCTTCCCTGAAGTCCTCCGCTGTTTCCCTGGCTTCACGGATTATGTCGCGAGCCTCTTCTCTTGCTTTTGCAAGTTCTTTCTCACGCTTCTCTTCGGCCTTCTTTGCCTGCTGTTCCATTTCCTCCATGCGGAGTTTCATTTCACGATTCAGGGCCATGGCCTCTGCGCGTTCGGTTTCGGTTTTTTTCTTGTCCTCTTCCATGGACGAGATGACATCCTCAAAGGCAATGTCCCCGCCCTCAAGAAGATCGGCCGCTCTGTCGGTTATTGCATCAGGAAGGCCAAGCTTTCTCGATATTTCAAATGCATTGGATTTTCCCGGAAGCCCTATGGTCAGTTTATATGTCGGACTCAGGGTTTCAACGTCGAATTCCATGGATGCATTCTCGACGCCTTCTGTTGAAATGGCGAATTTCTTCAGCTCCGTATAATGGGTTGTTGCAATTGTCGATGCACCTGCCGCCGCCAGAGTTTCCAGAATGGAAATGGCCAGCGCGGCACCTTCGGTAGGATCCGTTCCCGCACCAAGTTCATCAAGCAAAACCAGACTGTCCTCGTCGGCTTCCTTTATGATTTCCACAATGTTTGCCATGTGGGATGAAAATGTCGACAGGCTCTGCTCAATGCTCTGCTCGTCACCTATGTCCGCAAAGACGTTCCTGTATACGGGCACCTTGCTTCCCGGTGCAACAGGTATGTGAAGTCCCGTCTGGGCCATCAGTGAAAGGAGTCCCGCCGTCTTGAGCGTTACGGTCTTGCCTCCCGTATTCGGTCCGGTTACCACCAGAGTTCTGTAATCCCCTCCAATGGCGATATTTACGGGTACAACGGTTTTTTTATCTATCAGCGGGTGTGAGGCGCATTTCAGATCCAGCTCTCTGTCATCGCCAATCTGAGGCTCCTCTCCATCCATCTCTATTGACAGTCTGCCCTTTGCCATCAGCAGGTCAAGCTGAAGGAGCAGTTTCTGATTGTTTACAAGATCATGGTAAAGTTCCGATACTCCTTCTGAAAGCTCTCCGAGTATTCTGTTTACCTCATTCTGTTCGTCCAGTTCCAGCTGTCTCAGTTCGTTGTTCATGTTTACGATTGCCTGAGGTTCGATGAACAGTGTTGCTCCGCTTCCGCTCTGGTCGTGGACAATTCCCGGCACTCTGCCCTTGTGTTCCTGTTTAACCGGGATTACGTATCTTCCGTTTCTTATGGTTACGATCGCATCCTGGAGAATAGTTCTCTCCGAATTCAGGATGTGGTTCATCTTGGCCTTGACCGCATCGTTCTGTCTCGCGATGGCTCTTCTGATGGTTCTCAGCTGGCTGCTGGCATCGTCAGCCATCTCGTCTTCGGAAATGATGCATCTGTCAAGCTCGGCGGAAAAGGATTTGTGCACTGCCATAATTTCAATCATGGCGTCGATTATCGGCAGCTCCGGCAGGTCTGATGCCTTCATGAATGTTACCGTTCTCTCTGCCGCCTTCATGTTGTAGAGCACCTTGAGTAGCTGCGCCATGGTAAGCACACCGCCCTTTCGGGTGAATCCCGCGATGCCCTCAATATCATAAAAACCACCGACCGGCAGAGGGCCCTTAGCTGTGATGAGCCTTACTGCTTCCGTGGTTTCCTGCTGTTTTTCTCTTATTTCGCGTACATCATAGACAGGCTTAAGCTCCGATATGATTTTCTTCGTCATTTCGGAGCCTGCCTGTTCCTTTAACATTTCGATTATTTTGCTGTATTCTAAAACGTTTAAGGTCTTGTCTTTCATTTAGAATTGTCCGGTAGTGTTCTTGTATTTATCCAGTTCCTTCTTGAGCTGGAGGTTCTCCATCTGGAGATCGAAGAAGCTGTTTTCCAGTTCTCTGCACTTTCCTTCAACTTCTCTGATTACATCTTCCATGCCGCTCTGGATCTGGTTCTTGGACTCTTCAGCTGCAGCTCTTAGCATTGCGATTTCCTCGTCCTTGGCTCTCAGCTGATTCATGAGTTCATCCTTCTGCATTACGATTGCCTGAGTCTCTTCCTTGTATTCGGAATAAGTCTTCTTGCTTTCGTCCCACAGCTGAACGTAGTGCTGCGCATCCTTTTCCAGCTGAACATTCATGCTCTTGACCTCATCAAGTTCTTTCAGTGTCTGAGCCTCTTCGCTGGCGATGTTTACGGCTGCCAGAATTGCAACATTCTGTGTTGATGCTCCTGCAGATCTTGCGCCATCGGCAATCTCGTGCATCTTCATGTCAACGCGTGCAGCGTGCTGAATGATTTCCTCTTTAGGAATGTCTCCTGCAATAGTGAACTCCTGTCCGTAAATCTGAACGTTTACCTTGTTGTTTTCCATGGTGATTCTCCTGTTCCACAAAAACTTTACATTTCTCTCAATACAGCATTGAGCTTTTCTCTGAGTGCTTCCAGTACTCCCTCATGGACTTCTGCAACTTCCTCATCTGTCAGAGTCTTGTCCTTATCCCTGTAAACCAGAGTGAATGCGACGCTCTTCTTTCCTTCCTCTACCTGCTTGCCTCTGTAAACGTCAAAGAGACGAACGCTTTCAAGGATGGCCTTTCCATGCTGTTTAATGACTTTCTCTATGCTGCCGACTTCCATTTCCTCATCAACCAGGAGAGCGATGTCTCTTGATGTTGACGGATACTTAGGAAGCGGAGTATAAACCACTTCTGTGTCTGCCTTGCGGGCGATTGCTCCGAACATGAGCTCGCAGCAGTATACTCTTTCGCCGTCCATGCCGTAGTTGGCGGCAACGTCAGGATGAATTTCACCCATGATGCCCAGCTCCTCGAATTCCTCGCCGGCCGCCTTCATGGCATCCGATGCTTCAACGAGTACTCTGGCACATCTTCCCGGATGATAAACTCCGTATTCGGATTCAGCGACGAATGAAATGTTCCTGATTCCCAGATTCTTCAGGAGTTCTTCAATGATGCCCTTGAGACTGAAGAAATCCACATCTCCGCCGTACATGCCGATGCAGAGAGCATAATCTTCGTCAGGAAGCTTTTCAGGGCTGATCGGATTCTCCATGAAGGTGTTTCCGATTTCAAATGCCTTTACCTCTTCCAGATTGCGTGAGTAGTTTCTGGCGAGCACGTCCATCATGTTAGGTGTGAGAACCGTTCTCATGACCGATGTGTCTTCACCAAGAGGATTTATGATTCTTACGAATGCTCTTTCCCATGAATCCTCTCCGATGCCGATCCTGTCAACGCCTGAAGGGCTTACGAATGAGTATGTCTGAATCTCGTTGAGTCCCATTCCGCAGAGGGCTTCTCTGGCAACGTCGCGCAGAGTTCTGTCATAAGGCTGACCTGCTTCAGTATTTCCCTTCGGCAGAGTTACAGGCAGCTGATCATATCCGTACATGCGGGCGATTTCCTCGATGTAGTCTTCCTCTTCCAGAAGGTCCTGTCTTACTGTAGGAGGAGTAACCGTCATGATGTCGCCTTCGCCTGCCACCTTGATTTCCAGGCCTTCCAACATCTTAACCATCTCTTCACGTGACAGTT
This sequence comes from Clostridia bacterium, assembly GCA_024403185.1. GTDB lineage: Bacteria > Bacillota > Clostridia > Peptostreptococcales > Anaerovoracaceae > Lentihominibacter. The sequence continues at coordinate 51,026 of JAKSSG010000005.1, read as the reverse complement.
CAATTCCCAGAACGTAATTGATTCTGCTCACGCGCACATCTATGGTCTTGGCACTTGCAGGGTTAGGGTAAACATCTACGCTTCCTTTGAGGACCCTGCCTGCTCCTGTCATTTCGATGAGCTTGCAGACTCTGTCGGCAGCAGCTTCTGTCAGATTAGGGTCGATGCCCTTCTCGAATCTTGCCGATGCTTCTGTTCTCAGTCCCAGCTTCTTGGCAGTTGTTCTGACACTGTCGCCGTTGAAGTTTGCCGATTCTATTATTATTGTATTTGTATCTTCTTCGATTTCGGAATTGAGTCCGCCCATTACACCTGCTACGGCGATGCTTCTCTCGGCATCCTTGATCATGAGCATGTCAGCTTCCATTGTTCTCTCGTTTTCGTCGAGAGTTGTGAATTTCTCACCTGCTGCAGCGTTGTCTACGATAATCTTTCCGCCGTGTACTTCCCTGATGTCGAATGCGTGGAGCGGCTGTCCGTATTCCAGCATTACGAAGTTTGTGAAGTCAACTATGTTGTTGATAGGTCTCATGCCCGCGTACATGAGTCTCTTCTGGAGCCACCACGGTGACTGCTTTACAACAACGTCTGTTACGATTCTTGCAACGTAACGTCTGCAGTTTTCCGTATTTCTGATTTCCACTGAAACATGGTCTGATGAGCTTCCCTCACCTTCCTCTGCCAGTGCAATGTCCGGATATTCAAAGCTTCTGTCAAATGTTGCTGCAGCTTCTCTTGCCATTCCGATCTGTGCCAGACAGTCAGGTCTGTTCGGTGTGATTTCAAAATCCACAACCGACTGAACCAGGTCCAGAGCCTCTGCGAAGTCCTGTCCCAGCCGTCCTTCAATTCCCTCGTGAACTTCAGGATCGAGAATCCAGATGCCTTCCTTATGTGCAACAGGAACAACCTTGTCCTCAAATCCCAGTTCTCCTGCAGAACAGAGCATTCCGAAGGATTCAACGCCTCTCAGCTTACCCTTCTTGATCTTCTCACCGCCTTCATGCTTAGGCTGGCCGTGGAAAGGTCCCGGAATGTGCGAATTGTGAAGTGCCACAGGAACGATTGCACCTTCAAATACATTAGGTGCTCCCGTTACGATCTGCAGAAGTCCTGCTTCATCCTTTCCTGCAGCTTCGGCATCTCCCACGTTTATGCGGCAGATTACCAGCTTGTCTGCATCCGGATGCGGTTCTATCTTTTCAATCTTTCCCACAACCACATTTTCGATTCCCTCGCAGAGAGTCTCGCATGTTTCCAGGTTGGAACCCGACATGATCATGCGGTCGCAGAATTCCTGAGTGGAAATATCCTTCAGGTCTATATAATCATTTATCCATTCAATTGGTACTAACATTGCTTTCTCCTTACTTAAACTGGTTGATGAATCTCATGTCATTTTCGTAGAAGAGACGGATGTCGTCTACTCCGTACTTGAGCATGGCAACTCGCTCTACGCCCATTCCGAAGGCAAAGCCTGTGTACTTTTCAGTATCAAGTCCGCCAACCTTGAGAACGTTAGGATGAACCATGCCGCAGCCGAGAATCTCAATCCAGCCGCTGCCTTTGCATACTCTGCAGCCCTTGCCGCCGCACTTGAAGCATGATACGTCCACTTCTGCCGATGGTTCTGTAAACGGGAAGTGGTGCGGTCTGAACTTTGTCTTTGTCTCAGGTCCGAAGAGCTGCTTTGCAAAGCTGTCCAGCGTGCCCTTAAGGTCTGCCATGGTTATGCCTTCATCTACAACCAGTCCTTCAATCTGATGGAACATAGGTGAATGTGTTGCATCAGGAGTATCGCATCTGAAGCATCTGCCCGGTGAAATAACCTTGATAGGCGGTTTCTGCTTCATGAGTGTTCTGACCTGTACAGGTGATGTCTGTGTTCTGAGCAGAACATCATCTGTAATGTAGAATGTGTCTGTCATGTCTCTTGCAGGGTGATTAGGTCCCGCATTGAGTGCATCAAAGTTGTTGAATACGGTTTCAACCTCAGGACCTTCAACAATTGAAAATCCCATGTTCATGAATACCTTTGATATTTCCTCCATTGTGATTGTGAGAGGATGCTTAACGCCGAGATTAACCGGCTTTCCCGGTTCTGTAACGTCAATCTTTTCAAGTTTGAACTGAGCCGCCTTGGCAGCCTTCTTTACTGCGTCAACCTTCTCGCCGAGCAGCTGTTCGATTTCGCCTCTGACCTTGTTTGCCAAAGCGCCTGTTTCTTTTCTTTCTTCAGGGGAAAGCTGTCCCATTCCTCTCAGGATCTGAGTAAGTTCACCCTTCTTGCCCAGAAGTTTTACTCTGATTTCTTCCAGCTGGGCATGGTCCTGTGCTTTTTCAAGCTGACCCTTAGCTTCTTCTAAAATTCTGTTTAACTGAGCCTGCATTATCTTACCTTCCCTGCAGCCTGATAGAGGAGAATTCCCGCTGCCACGGCTGCATTCAATGATTCTATTTCACCCCTCATGGGGATTTTAACTTTCATATCCGCCAGCTTCATAAGTTCATCGCTCACTCCGCTGCCTTCATTTCCAATTACTATCGCTGTGTTTTCGTCAAGGCCAGCATCCCTGTAATCCGCTGCGCCTTCCAGACAGCTTACCGCAATCTTCTTTCCCGCTTCCCTGCAGATTCTCACAGCTTCATCAGTGTCGAGACTTTCTGCAACCTTCATGCGAAAAAGCGAGCCTGCCGCCGAGCGCACCACCTTGGGGCTGTAAATGTCACCTGTGCCCTTTATGGCAAGTATTCCTGCGCAGCCAGCTGCTTCTGCTGTACGGATTATTGTTCCTATGTTGCCCGGATCCTGAAGTCTGTCAAGCAAAACCAGACTTCCCGGGCCCGTAAACCCGAAATGATCCTGCGGTTGCTTTCTGACCACAGCCAGCACGCCCTGGGAATTCTCCGTATCGGAAATCTCATCAAAAAGACTTCCCTCCAGTTCTATCAGACACGCTGTGTCCGAAATGACTCCCAGACCGTTCTCCGATCCTTCTCTGAAAAAAATGCTCTCAATCTCCACGCCCTGCTCCACGGCATCTCTCAGAGGCTTGATTCCCTCCAGAAGATACCTTCCTTCGGCGTCCCTGTATTTCTTTCTGGTCAGTTTAAGAGCACTCTTAAATATGTTGTTCTGTGCTGATGTTATTTTCTTCATAAAAACGAATAGCCGGCAGCTCGGCCGGCTATTGAAAGGTCGTTAATCTTATTTCCTTAAGAAGATAGGAATGTCCATTTCCTGAATGCCTTCGTAATCAGCCGTATCGCTAGCTGGAGCCGGTTCAACAGAATCAGGTTCTGACGGATCGGCAGCTTCCGGTCTGCCCGGAATCATTGAGCCCAGATCTCTTGGCTTTTCAAATCCGGCAGCGATAACTGTTACTGCGATTTCATCCTGCATTTCTTCCTTGATGGAAGTACCAAGAATAATGATTGCGTTAGGATCTGCCTGTTCGTCGATTTGTGATGCCACCTTGTCAACATCGAACATTGTCAGGTCTCTGCCGCCTGTGATATTTATGAGAACTGCCTTTGCGCCGTCGATCTTTGTTTCGAGCAGCGGGCTGTTTACTGCGCTCTGTACTGCATCATCAAGCTTGTTTTCTCCGCGGCCGTGACCAACGCCCATGTGAACAACGCCTCTGTCCTTCATGATTGTTGTAACGTCTGCAAAGTCCAGATTGATGAGTGCGTCATCAACGATTATGTCTGAAATTGACTGAACACCCTGCTTGAGTACATCGTCAGCCAGTTTGAATGCATCGAGGAGTGATGTCTGTTCCTGAACTGTTTCCAGAAGCTTGTCGTTTGGAACAACTACCAGTGAGTCAACGTACTTCTTCAGGTACTTGATGCCCAGTTCAGCGTGTTCGCCTCTCTTCTTTCCTTCGAAGCCAAACGGTTTTGTTACAACTCCCACAGTGAGGATTCCCATATCCTTTGCAATCTTTGCGATTACAGGAGCTGCTCCCGTTCCTGTTCCTCCGCCCATGCCGCATGTTACGAATACCATGTCTGAGCCCTGAACGAACTTTTCAAGATTTTCTATATTCTCTTCAGCTGATTTCTGACCGATCTCCGGGTTACCGCCAGCACCCAGACCCTTTGTCAGTTTTTCCCCGATCTGAATCTTGGTTTCTGCCTTATTCTTGTCCAGCGTCTGCTTATCTGTATTAACAGCAATAAACGTTACGCCCTTCATTCCGTCTTCGATCATTCTGTTGACTGCATTACATCCGCCACCGCCAACACCTATTACTTTTATTTCCTGTAAAGCGTTGTCATTCATCTCAAATTGTAACATTAAATGTACCTCCCACGCAGTTGTTCATACTTATAGTTGATTATAGCATAATAATTCTATGGCGTAAAGAAACAATAATCGTTCTTATATACATTAACAGTGCCCTTTTCAGTGCCCTTCTGATACAGATCATAGAGTACCGATTTGAGCGTTCCGGACTGGATGCAGCTCTCGAAATCAGCGTACTTTCCCACGCAGACCAGCTCGTCAAAAACATGTGCCTCAACATGGTTTTTGCTTATGCTCAGTCTCTTGAAAAACAGGTCATTATCCTCGGTCAGTCTGATAAAGTTCAGAGCCTTTTCCAGCTCACCGCTGTCCCTTACTTCAATCCTTCCGCCGTTTGTTGCCCCGGTAACCTTAATGTTTTCGACAAGGGTTGCCGGCATCTCCTCATCGGAAATGTCGATTACCTGGCCCTCATTGTCGGTGACAACATATTTCTTGCCCATTATGAACTGGGCGTTACCCCTTCGCTCGGTCACCCTTATTTCCACCTTGTCCGGAAGCTTCCTGTCCACGTTCACCTCGTCAATGTACAGATTCTTCCTGATTCTGTGCTCAACGATAAAGGGGTGCACGTCGAAGATGCTCTTCCCCATTTCTATCCCCGAAAGGCGGAGAATCTCTTCGTCGGAAATGTCCTCGTTGCCTATTACCGCAACGCCGTTGACGTCAAAGTAGTCAATGTGCATCAGGACTCCCGCACCTGCCAGTATTGCAACTATGATTATCAGTCTCAAAAGATAATTTTTTTTCCTTCTCTTTTTCTTCTGATCTTCGCTCAATTTGCGTAATCTCCCAGGATGCCGTCACATATGATTCCCGTCGCACTGACAGGACCGCACATGCGGCTCTTCTCTGCCATTTCCCCGAGTCTTTCAGGGCTGGCCTTCAGTTCTTCTATCTGTGCAATCAGCTTTTCGTCCTCAAGGTCCTTTTCCTCGATGATGATTGCCCCTCCTGCCTCTGCCACGGCAAGTGCATTGTAGTACTGATGATTTCCCGTAACCATAGGTGAAGGAATGAACAGGGCCGGTGTACCGCTTACTGTCGTCTCTGCAACCGTCAGTGCACCGCTTCTGCTTACGACCAGATCGGCAGCCGCCAGATAGGATGCCATGTCCTCAATGTATTCCATTATCGAAATATTATCTGCAGGCTCAAAGCCTTCATCCCTGAAGGACTCCATGATTGCGGCATAATAGTAGCTTCCCGCTCCAAGGCAGATTCTTATTCCCTTCTGACCGTTATAGTGCCTGATAACATTAATCATGGCCTTGTTTATTCTTCCGGCACCCTGGCTTCCGCCAAAGGCCAGCAGAACGAATTCATCCCGGTCAAAGCCCAGTTTTGCCCTGGCCTTTTCCCTGTCCGGGTTCATGAACTCATCGCGGACCGGATTGCCGGCAACAACCAGCTTTTCCGGCTTTTTGAAGTATTCGGCTGCTTTTGCAAAACCAAGAAATACTTTTCTTACGCCCTTCTCCAGAAGCTTGTTTGTCACTCCCGGATAGGCGTTCTGTTCATGTATGTAAGTAGGTATCTTCATCTTCTGCGCGGTTTTCACCATTGGCGCGCTGGCATAGCCTCCCGTACCTACAACAAAATCAGGCCCGAAATCTTCGATGATTTTCTTCGCCTGAGCATTTCCCTTCATAAGCTTGCGGATGACCGCAATGTTCTTCAGCAGATTCTTTCTGTTGAATCCTGCCACAGGTATGAGCTTGATCTGATATCCTCTCTGGGGAACCAGCTTTTTCTCAAGACCTCTTTCAGCACCGACAAACAGAATGTCAGCGTCAGGGTTTCTCTTTTTTATTTCATCAGCTATGGCTATTGCCGGGTATATGTGTCCTCCCGTTCCTCCGCCAGTCATTATTACTTTCATGTCTCTCCTCTTTTCTCTCCAGAATTACCTTCTTTTCCCTCGGAATATGCCGCGATATGTTCAGCACAACTCCCGACATGAACATGAATATCATCAGGGCATTTCCGCCATAGCTTACGAACGGAAGGTTAACTCCCGTTGCAGGCATTGACGAGGTAACAACTGCCAGGTTGAGCACAACCTGTATTGCAACCATCAGAACTGTTCCGGATGCCAGCAGCAGCCCGAATTCATCCTGACAGTTCAGAGCGATCTTTACTCCCCTCCAGATGAAAATGCAGTACAGCACGAGGAGGAACAGTATTCCCAGATATCCTGTTTCCTCTCCTATTATTGCAAGTATGAAGTCGTTGTGAGGATATGGCAGATAGAGACTCTTGGTTACGCTCTTGCCGAGTCCGACGCCGAAGAGTCCGCCTGAGCCCAGAGCCTGAAGGCCCTGAACAATCTGATATCCGCTGGTTGCTTCATAGTCAAATGGATGGGTGAATGTTGTGAAACGTTCGAGCCAGTACCCTCCCGAGCCGAGTATGAGACCGAGAACTCCCAGTACTCCAAGTCCTCCGAGGAGTATTACGTAGAGCCATCTCATGCCGGCAACAAGCATCATTACCACTACTATTCCGCAGAGTGTGATTGCTGTTGAAAGGTTAGGCTGCTTGATGATAAGAAGTGCGAATACGCCCATTACAGCGACAACCGGAAGCAGTCCCTGCAGAGGCATTCTCGCCCTTTTCGTATTTTCCGAATAGAACCAGGCAACGAAGAAAATCATGCCCATCTTGGCAATTTCGCCGGGCATTATTGTAATCGGTCCAAGCTTGATCCATCTGGTGGCGTCATTGGCTTCCGATCCTGCCGGTGTCAGCACCAGAACAAGCAGAAGCAGGCACAAAAGCAGGAAGGCCAGAATGATCTTCCTGTTGTTGTATTTCCTGTAGTCAATGAGCGCACCCAGGCACATGAGAATTATTCCCAGAACAACCCATATGCCGTCACGAATCAGGTAATAGAAAGGGTTTCCGCTCTCGCTGATGGAAAAATAGTAACTGGCACTGAACACCATAACAAGCCCGTAAAAAGCAAGTACGAGCGTTATGGTCAGCATTACGAAATCAGTTTCCTTCAGCTGTTCCAGTATGTTCCCCAGAAGAGAGGAATTCTTTCTGTTTAGAGTTTCAGAGCGCATTCCTTAAAGTGGTCTCCCCTCTGTTCAAAGTTATCGTACATGTCCCAGCTTGCGCAGGCAGGTGACAGCAGAACAACGTCTCCCGGCTTTGCCATTGCGTAAGCCTTTGCAACGCAGTCCTCCATGTTCTCAGCCATGGTTATGGAGGTAAAGCCTCTGGCTTCCGCCGTTTCTCTGATCTTAGGTGCGGTAACACCCATGAGAATAAGTTCCTTTACTCTTCCATCGAATGCGTCGATGAATTCATCATATGTTGAACCCTTGTCATAGCCTCCTGCTATGAGGATAATGTTCTCTTTCATGGCCTCAATGGCCTTGATTGCGGCGTCCGTGTTTGTTCCCTTGGAGTCATTGACAAATCGTACTCCGTTCTTCTCGCATACCGCCTCTATTCTGTGCTCAACGCCGGCAAATTCCTTCATTGCCTTGCCGATCGTTTCCGGATCGATTCCGCCGAAGTATGCCACTGCAGCTGCCGCCAGAGCGTTCTCCAGATTGTGTGAACCCGGAATCTTCAGCTCATCCACGCCGCATATTACAGTTTCTTTTCCGCTCTCGTCCTTTATTACGATGTTTCCTGCCTTTGCAAAAGCGCCGAATTCCAGTTCCTCCGTTCTGCTGAATGGAACGACCTTTGCCCTGCAGCCTTCTCTTTCCGCCAGCTCGAAGCATGCCCTGTCGTCAAAGTTGAGCACGCAGTACTGGTCAGGAGTCTGATTCATGAATACGGCTGCCTTGGCGCGGCCGTAATTCTCCATTGTCTTGTGTCTGTCCATGTGGTCAGGTGTCAGATTGAGAATTGCGGAAACTTCAGGTCTGAAATCCTTGATGGTTTCCAGCTGGAAACTGCTTGTTTCGGTTATCATCCAGGTGTCCTCACCGGCCTCCTGAGCGTCTACTGCAATGGCCCTGCCGATGTTTCCGCCTACTATGGTATCTCTTCCCGATGCCTTGTATATTTCTCCCACCAGGGTGGTTGTTGTCGTCTTGCCGTTGGTTCCCGTAATGGCTACGAAGCTGCCTTTGCATAGTCTGTATGCCAGTTCAAGCTCGCCTATTATTTCCGCACCGGCTTCTGCGGCTTCTCTTATGAAATCCACTGCAGGAGGAACTCCCGGGCTCAGTACCAGCATGTCATACTGCAATACGTCTTCCGGCTTTTCTCCGAAATATGTTTTAATACCGTTGTCCTTAAGGTACTGGGCAAATTCCGCGTCTATTCCTCCGTCAGCCTTGCTGTCCTGCACGCTTACGGATGCTCCCGCACCGACAAGCGCCTCTACTGCAGCCTTGCCGCTTCTGCCCATTCCTATAACCAGTATTTTCTTATCCTTCATCTTTCTCTCCTTATATCATGAAGAAGGCAGCCAGACAGCATGCGAATGTGAAGAGCCAGAAGATGATTACAACCTTGACCTCTGACCATCCGCACATTTCAAAGTGATGATGAATCGGCGCCATCTTGAATATTCTCTTGCCGTGTGTCAGTTTGAAATATGAAACCTGAAGCACAACTGACAGTGCCTCGATTACGTATATGAGTCCTGCAACCAGGAGGAGCAGTTCAAGCTTGAGAACGATAGCCGCTGCAACAACTCCGCCGCCCAGTGCCAGTGAACCCGTATCTCCCATGAACACCTTTGCCGGATGTCTGTTGAACACCAGGAATCCCAGACAGGCACCTGCCAGCGCTATGAAGAAGAATGTTTCAGATGCTTCTCCTATGAATCCGCCGAATCTGCAGAAGGCTCCGCCGAAGAAGCCTGCAAACGCAAAGAATACGCAAACTATTGCCGTTACTCCCGAAGCCAGTCCGTCAAGACCGTCAGTCAGGTTGACAGCGTTGGTCATTGCCAGTACCGCGAATACCACAAACACGTAGTACCAGATTCCGAAATCAACAAAGATGTCAGCTATCGGAATGAACACCTCTGTTCCAAATGATGAATAGTGTGCAAAGAATACTGCAAAGGCAATGGAAACGATCATCTGAAGCCCGAACTTCTGCTTTGCCGTCAGGCCCTCGTTCTGCTTTCTTATTACCTTCCTGTAGTCGTCTATGAATCCGATGATTCCGAAGCCCGCAAACACGAGTATTATAAGCAGCTCGTCACCTATTGTTCCGCCGAAGAGCACAGTTCCGATAAAGCCCATTATGCATGTTGCAATGATAATGCTTATGCCGCCCATGCTCGGTGTTCCGGCCTTGGAATAATGGGACTTCAGCCCTTCTTCTCTTATGTTCTGTCCGGCCTTTTCTCTCAGAATCGGAATTTCTATTTTCGTTCCTATTACCGAAATGACGAAGGCCGCCAGAAATACTATTATTATGTGTATTGCGTGAATGTTCATGTCTGCTCCTGCCTGTTACAGTGTTTCAAGTTTTTCTACTATCTTCTCGAGTGCCATGCCCCTTGAGGCCTTTACCAGAACCAGGTCTCCCTCTCTGATGTAGTCCTCGATTACCTTAAGAAATGTTTCCTTATCCGGGAAGTGCGTACCCACCGCCCCTTCGGAAATGTTTTCCGCCAGATCACCTATGCAGATGACCTCGTCGATTCCGATTTTTCTGGCGTGGACACCAACTCCTCTGTGGAGTAACTCTGTCTGATCTCCCAGTTCAAACATGTCGCCCAGAATTGCAACTCTGCGCTTCGCCTCACTCTTTTTCAGAACATCGAGTGCGCTCTTCATTGAATCCGGGTTGGCATTGTATGTGTCGTCTATTATTGTTATGTTTTTTCCCTTAATCTTGCGCAGGCGGCTTCCCGTAAGTTCCGCTCCGGCAAGTCCTGCTGCGCCCTCTTCAAGGCTTATGCCCAGCCGCTTTCCGACAGCCAGTGCAAGACCTGCATTTATCGCATTGTGTGTTCCCGGAACAGGCAGTTTCACTTCCGCCTTTTCTCCATCGCACACCGCTGTAAATTTTATACCTTCTATTCCGAAATCGTCAACGTCTGAAATGACAAGATCCGCATTTTTTTCCTTGCCGACTTCAATCTGGTCATAATCGCCGGAGGTTCCTGCTTTTGTAAGAAATTCATTATCTCCTGCAAAGACAAGAGTTCCGCCTTCGCTCTTCGGCAAAATGTTTCCCGCGATTTCCATCTTGGCCCTGAATATGCCATCGCGGCTGCCCAGTTTTTCCATGTGGGCTACGCCTATGTTCGTGATTACTCCTATCTCCGGTTTTACTATTCCGCTCAGATAGTCTATTTCACCAAAAGCATCCATTCCCATTTCCAGAACGGCTGCCCGGGTGTTTTCATCAAACTGGAATATTGAGATCGGAAGTCCGATGTTGTTGTTGTAGTTCTTGAGATTGCGTCCGCAGCTGTACTTTTCTCCCAGAACATAGTAGATCATGTCCCTGGTTGAAGTCTTGCCAACGCTGCCGGTTACCGCCACGCGTCTGATATCAAGGCTCTTCAGATACCATGCTGCCAGTTTTCCCATGGCCTCCACCGTATCTTCAACAAGAATGGCGTTGACTGCCTGCCTCGTGTCGTCAAGCTCCGCAAGCCACTGTCCCGTATGGGATACCAGTACGGTTCTGCAGCCCTTCTCAACCACCTGAGGGATAAACATGTGTCCGTCCCTGTTCTCGCCTTCTATGGCAACAAACATGTCTCCTTCGGATACTTCTCTGGAATCGTGCCATATGCCGGTTACGAATGTCTCTTTCGACTTCTGTATAAGTCGACCGCCTGTTGCGGTCACTATATCGTTAATGCTTATCTTCTTCATGTTAATTGTAGAGGAATACCCTCGTTCCTTTCTTTACCTGCGTTCCTGCTTCAGGGAACTGCTTGAGCACTATGAAATCCTCGCCCTTGGCGCTGTCGGTCATGTCGTACTTGAGGCCGGCGCCTGACAGCATTCCAACCGCCTCGTCAGCGCTCTTTCCCACTACCTCGGGAACTTCAATCTTTTCGCTTTCGGAAGCACTTTCTTTCTTGTCCGGTTCAATGTTCAGGTATCTGAGTGATTTTGACAATATCTCACGTACTGCAGGACCGGCTGTGGCACTACCGAATCTGGCTGTTTTCGGGCTGTCTGCGATTACCAGAACCGTAAGCTGCGGATCTGACATCGGCGCCATTGCCAGACATGATGAATCGGTGTAGTTGCTGTATTTGCCGTTGGCGGCCTTGTTTGCCGTACCTGTCTTGCCGCCTACTCTGTATCCGGAAACGGCCGCACATCCTCCGCCGCCCTCTTCAACAACGTATTCCATTATTTCGCATATTTCATCTGCGGTTTCCTTTGATACGGTCTTTCTTATAACTTCAGGTTCAATCTTTTCGACTTCTCCCGTATCCTTGTTCTTTATTCCCTTGACCAGTCTCGGTCTCATGAGCTTGCCGTCGTTACCGAATGAGTTGATTGCATTTACGAGCTGTATCGGTGTAACCGCAACACCCTGTCCGAAGCCCATGGTTGCAAGACCTACAGGACCTGCCGCGTCCCTGTTCTGAAGGAGTGCGGACCCTTCGGCAGGAAAGTCAATTCCCGTGGTTCCGCTGATGTTGAAGTTGTCCATGTATGAATAGAACTTGTCGATTCCAATGGAAAGCGCCATCGTCATGAGCGCCGGGTTGCAGGAGTTTCCTACAGCCTGTGTCAGCGTCTGCGTTCCGTGACCGCCTGAGTTCCAGCAGTTTATCACTGTACCTGCAACGTTCTTCGAACCTCCGCAGGTAAATGTCGTATCCATTGTTGCCGCACCCTCTTCCAGGGCAATGGATGTAGTGAGAAGCTTGAATACTGAACCCGGCTCGTATACGTCACAGATCAGCGGATTTCTCCACATCTTGCTGAGATAGTCCGACTGCTCCTGCTGGGACAGCGTTTTGAATTTGGCTTTTTCACTGCTTGATGCAGGTGTGTATGGATTGTTCGGATTGAAGGTCGGTGTCTGTGCCATTGCCAGAACATCACCGTTCTTCGGATTCATTACAATTGCAAAGACTCTGTCTGCCTTTGTCTTGTCGTAGGCTCTCTGTATGGCTTCTTCCGTGTAGCTCTGAATGACCAGATCTATTGTGGTTATGATGTCGCAGCCGTTCTCGGCTTCGTAGTACTTTTCATTTTCAGGGGAATATGACAGTTCATCACCGTTTGTATCTGCGTAGTAAACCATTCTGCCGGCAACACCGCTCAGGTAATTGTTGTATTCCAGTTCAAGACCGGACTGTCCCACATTGTTATCGTTAACCATGCCCATTACGTTGGCTGCCAGCGTACCGTTCGGATAGCTTCGCTTGGTTGAAGGGCTGATTACAACTCCACCCAGGTTCAGATCTCTGACCTTGCCGGCCTCCTTCCTGGTAAGGCCCTTGCCGATTATCTTCTGACCGCTTTCACCTACCAGCATTTCCTTAAGCTCATCTTCGTCCTTATTCAGGGCCTTTGCAAGCTTCTCGGCAGTTTCAGTCTGGAGTTTTTTCTGCTTTTTCTTTCCGTCATACTTGCCGATTTCTGACGGATAGGCATATATGGTGTAACACTTTACACTCTGAGCAAGTTTCTCTCCGTTTCGGTCATATATGATTCCGCGTTCCGCATCTATTTCCGTATCGGTTGTCTGCTGAGACAGGGCTCTTTCCCTGTATTCATCACCCTTTACAATCTGAATGTAACCCACTCTGAGAGCTACTGCCAGAATGAAGATGAAGACCAGTATCATTACAATTATGAGGTTTTTTCGGCTTCTGTTAGTCGTTGGCATTAAAAGATTTTTTCCTTCCAGTTAAAAAAGTATCCCGGACACTTTCCCCTTTTGCGTGCCCGGGTATACCGCTTCCATTTCAGTTAATTATATGCTTTCTCTTTCAGAATATCTGCAAAACCGTCTTCAGGTGCTTCTATTCCCGAAAGATAAACGCGGTGCTTTGAATCCGGGCTCTTCATCCCCAGCTTATCCTTTGCCTGTCCTTCTACATAGGTTATGGTCGTCGAGCTGAGCTTCTGCACATCCAGATCTTCGATTTCTCCGCTTATAACACCGTTTTCTATTTTGATTTCATTGATGTCGTATGTAATCTTCGCAGCATATGAAGTCATTACAACTACCATCATGAGTGAGATTACGCAAATCAGAATAAGCGACAGCATAATCTTATGGTCGCTTCCGACGCTGAGAACAACTCCCTTCGAAAGGCGTTCCCGCCTGGCCTGCTTCTCGCGCGCAAGCCTTTCCTTCCTGGGGATTCTCTCAGTCTGCGGTCTCATGTCGATACCGTACTTCTGATATTGTTTCTGATAATCATACCATTGTTCTGGTGCAATCATGTCTTTCCCTCTAAACTGCTACTTCTTTTCTATCACTCTGAGCTTCGCACTGCGTGCTCTCGGATTCTCATCAAGCTCGCCCTCTGACGAGACAATGGGTTTTCCCGTTACCTTGACGGCATCCGACACCTTGCCGCATACGCATACCGGAAATTCCGGCGGGCAGGTGCACGGACTGAGTCTCCTGTTAAATGCCTCCTTGACGATTCTGTCCTCCAGGGAATGGAAGGTTATTATGCAAAGCCTGCCTCCCGGATTAAGCACGTCACAGAATTCGTCAACCGCATCCCTAAGCTGGTCCAGCTCACCGTTAACCTCTATCCTTATTGCCTGAAACGTTCTCTTGGCAGGATGAGGTCCCTCCCGTCTTGCCGATGCGGGAATGGCAGCCTTTATTACATCTACCAGCTGACCGGTGGATTCTATCGGTCCGTCCTTTCTCCTGTTTACGATGAATTCGGCAATTCTGCTTGCCCATCTCTCTTCACCGTAGTTCTTTATTATTTCGTTCAGTTCCTTCCGGCTGTACGTGTTAACCACGTCATATGCCGAAAAAGAATCATCTCTGTTCATTCTCATGTCAAGAGGTGCGTCCTGCATGTAGGAAAAACCTCTTTCGCTGTTATCCAGCTGATATGATGAAACGCCTATATCCAGAAGCGCTCCGTCTATGCCTTCAATTCCGTTCTGTTCAAGAACGGATTTTATTTCCGCATAGGTGCTCTGTACGAGAAGCTTTCTGCATTTCAGCGGCTCCAGTCTCTTTCCTGCCGCACCCAGAGCATCCTGATCCCTGTCGATGCCGATAAGCAGTCCCTTTTCGCTCAGCCTTTCGCCGATGCCGAATGCGTGTCCGCCGCCGCCCAGGGTGCCGTCAACGTAAACACCGTCCGGTTTTATTTTTAAGTTTTCCATGCACTCATCAAAGAGGACGGGTACATGCCTGAATTCCATTTCCATTTCTACTGGTTTTGCATCTGCTTAGAAGTTAAACTGTCCAAGCTTCTCTGCAAGTGCACTGGCGTCAAGTTCGCCGACACTCATGTTTACTCCGTCCTGAGCAAAGGCAATAGTATCCCAGTTCTCCTTGCTCCAGACTTCAATGTTTGTAATATTACCTACAGTTACCAGTTCCTTGTCGATTTCCGCATACTCTTTAAGTTTCTGTGGAATTGTAATTCTGCCCTGCTTGTCAATCTCGCATACCGTAGCAGCCTGGCCGAAATATCTTCTCATCAATCGCACGTCTTTGTTGCTTATCGGCAGTTCAACCAGCTGACCGAGAAACTTTTCCCACTCCTCCCTGGTGCTTACGGTGAGGCACTTGTCCAGAGACATGGAGACAATACAACTGTCCCCCAGTTCATATCTGAACTTGGCGGGAATGATGATTCTTGACTTGCTGTCTATTGAATTTTGAAATTCTCCTAAGAACATCGTGCTTCCTTTTTGAAAACGAAAAATGCGCGGAATTCAACCACCTTAATCTCTATCGCCTCCATTTTAATCCACTTTGCACCCACTGTCAACCACTTCTCTCCACAGACCTGCCGTTTTTTGTCTCTTCCCACCACCGCTTTTTTTCTGTATAATTGACCAGGAAAGGAGTCACTTATGCCACAACCCAATCGTGTAGCATTTTCAATATTCGGCATGGATATCATGTGGTATGCAATCTGTCTTACCATCGGCATCATAGTTGCGGCCATAATCGTGTATTACAGGGCGCCGAAACACCGGCTGACAGGCGACCAGATGCTTACATACATAATCATCTGTGTGCCCGTTGGAATAATTGGAGCGAGGGCCTACTACGTGCTCTTTCACTGGGACTGGTACGCGGGTGACATCTCATCAATTCTGAACATTCGTGAGGGAGGACTGGCAATTCACGGCGGCCTGATTCTGGGACTTGCCTGCGGAGCTTTTCTCTGCTGGCTGTGGAAGACCAGACCTCTTAACATTCTGGATCTGTGCATGCCGGCCATCGCTCTGGCACAGGCCATTGGAAGATGGGGAAATTATTTCAACTCGGAAGCACACGGCGGACCTACGGATCTGCCATGGGGAGTTGTTATTAACGGGCAGACCTACCACCCTACCTTCCTCTACGAATCAATATGGTGTCTTATTCTCTTCCTGATACTCATCTATGTGGATAATCACCGAAAATTCGAGGGACAGGTGCTGCTGCTCTACGGAATTCTCTATTCCTGCGAGCGCTTTCTTGTAGAGGCTCTGAGAACGGACAGCCTCATGATAGGTCCTTTCAAGCAGGCTCAGGTATTCAGCCTGACAGTTATTATTGTGTGCATAGTCTTTTATGTTATACTGAATAAAAAAGCAAACAAGGAGAACAGAGAATGAAACTTGGAATCGTAGGACTGCCTAATGTAGGCAAGAGCACGCTGTTTAATGCAATTACAAAAGCAGGCGCAGAAGCGGCCAATTACCCTTTCTGCACCATTGAACCCAACGTCGGCGTGGTTACAGTACCCGACGAGAGAGTTACAAAGCTTTCGGAAATATACAATTCAAAGAAGACAATCTATACAACAATAGAATTCTGCGACATTGCAGGCCTGGTCAAGGGCGCAAGCAAGGGCGAAGGTCTCGGCAACAAGTTCCTGGGCCACATCCGTGAAGTTGAAGCCATCGTTCACGTGGTTCGCTGCTTCGACGACCCTAACGTTGTTCATGTTGACGGCAAAATCAACCCGGTTTCCGACATTGAAACAATCAACATGGAACTGATTTTCTCCGACATGGAAGTCCTTGAAAGACGTATTGCAAAGGCAAGCAAAATGCTTAAGGGCGACAAGTCCCTCCAGAAGGAAATCGATCTGCTCACTAAGATCAACGACTTCCTGGGAGAAGGCAAGGTTGCAAGAATGATGGAACTTGACGATGAAGAAACCGCTTTTGTTAAGAGTCTTGACCTGCTTACATACAAGCCTGTAATATATGCTGCAAATGTTTCAGAAGAGGACGCAGCGGACGGTGCGGCGGACAACGAATACGTCGCCGCTGTAAGAAAGCTGGCTGAAGAAGAAGGTTCCGAGGTAGTCGTAATCAGCGCAAAGGTTGAGGCTGAGCTTTCAGAACTCGATAACGAAGAGCGCGACATGTTCCTCGAGGAGCTGGGAATCGGCGAGGCCGGTCTGGACAAGCTCATCAAATCATCCTATGCCCTGCTCAACTTGATTTCATTCATCACAACAGGTGAAGACGAAACCAGAGCATGGACAATTAAGCGCGGCACTCTGGCTCCTCAGGCTGCCGGCAAGATTCATACGGATTTTGAAAAGGGCTTTATCCGTTCTGAGACCATTGCCTATGACAAGCTCATGGAAGCCGGCGGCAAGCTGTCCACTGCCAAGGAGCACGGATGGCTCAGATCTGAAGGTAAAGAATATGAGGTTAAGGATGGTGACATCTGCCATTTCCTCTTCAACGTATAATTTTCTGCAATTCAAAGGAGCAGCCTGACGGCTGCTCCATTTTTATTGCTTATGCTTCCGACTACTCGTCGTCTTCTTTTCGTCTGTCATCCCTGTAGATCAGGAGCAGCAGCAGTCCGATAAGATTGAATACCGCTACGCAGATGAACATGTTTCTGAATCCGTGATTCAGGGTTCTCTGGTAAACGCCTTCTATCTTGTCGCTGTTCCTGTCTATTTCCTTGAGATACTGCTTCTCCACATCATCAAACAGGCCTGGAATGTCTTCACGCATGCTTACCATGAGTTCACGTGCACGAACCATCTGTTCCTGCTTTGACATCATCTCCGCTATGGCATCATACATCTTCTTCTTGGCGGCTTCCATCTGGCTTATTGCACTCTGCATTTCCTTTCGGGAATTCTTTGCATTTGACTGCTTCTTGAGCAGCTTGTTTTTGCCTTCATTCATTCCCTTAATTGCGGATTCCATTCCGCCGATGCCCTTGTCCATGCCGTCCAGTGCTGCCTGCATTCCCGGAAGCTGGTCCTCATATTCCTTTTTCTTGTCGCTCATCTGATTAACTGCAGCAGTCTGTCCTGCGATGGCTTTTTTAAGTTCCTCAATCTGGCCTTCCAGTTCCTGCTTTCCTTCTTCAGTGGTTTCAGGGTCATCGTACTCTTTCTGAAGATCGGAAAGCTGAGCGTTCATTCCCGCAATGGCACCTTCCATTTTCTCAATCTGCTCCTGCAGAGCATTGATGCCTGTATTGACTCCGCTGATTGCAGCCTGCATTTCAGATCTGTCCTTCTTCAGCTTTGCCAGTTTGTTTTTCATTGTTTTAATCTGGCCGTTAATGCTGTCGATGCCTGACTGCATTCCGTTGATTCCCTTGGTTATTCCGGCAATCCCCTTCCTGATTCCTGCCTGCCCGTCAGTTATTCCCGAAATTCCATCCTTTATTCCGGAGACGCCTGTTCCGACGCCGTTAATGCCTTCACTTATGCCGTCAATACCTTCTCCGATTCCATCCTGAATTTCTGAAATAACATCAGGAGTAAACTGGTCGAACATATAGCTGGCCATGTGCTTTGATGATTTGGTAATCGTCGTAACGTCCGAATCCTGCAGTTCCTTCAGAAGATCATCAGGCAGTTCCATGTCACTGTCCGAAGTCATGTCCATGTCCATATCCATGTCCATGTTCAGCATTTCATCAAGATCCGTGTCTCCCATCTGCTCCTGGAAGTCCTCATCGTTCTTCAGCTGGTCCACGATCGACTGCAGTTCAATCTGCTGTTCCAGTTTCGGAACATTCGGAATGTCCGGCATTTCCTTCATGATTTCGTCCTGCATTGTTGCTCCGGCCTGGGCAATGAATCCAACCATGATGGCCGGTGCAATTGCCGTACCGATTGAACGGATAAGTGACAGTGTGGCCAGTGCGGAGTTACTGTCTTCATCCTTTGTGTGACGAAGCATCATGTAGTTGAGCGGCGTACCCATGATAAGGCCAAGACCCAGGCCTATGAGCAGCAGGCAGATTACAACATTTACTATGTTAATGTGATTGATTGTCACAAAGGCAAGATAGAGAGAGCCGATAATCGAAACCACAAATCCCGAACCGAGCACCGGCTTTGACCCGAACTTGTCTATGAGCTTGCCGCTTATCGGTGAAACCGCTCCGGCCATAAGACCGAGAATGATTACGAAGTAACCGCCGTCACCTGAAGGAATCTTCATGCAGTTTTCAGCGAACTGCGGAATGAAGATCATGCCCATCATTGAGCATCCTGCCAGAAGGCCGCATCCCAGTGTAACCATTATCTGGCTGTTCTTCATGTATTCAATGTGGAAGATAGGATCTTCCGCTTTCTTTTCAACAAGTACAAAGAAAGGAATCAGTGCTGCACCAAAGAGCAGGAACGGCCATACGTCCCTGTGAGTAAGTGATGCCAGGAAGTCGAAGAAGTCTATGTTCTTCAGTCCGTAGAGCAATGACAGGATGATAACCGTCATCAGCAGAGTTCCGATCTTATCGATTCTGTATACCTGTTCACTCTTGTGGTTAGGAATGAATACGAGTCCCCCGATGATAATCAGAATACAGAGCGGAATGTTAATGAGGAATATCCACTGCCATTCCGTCTGTCCGAATATGTCTAGAACCGCACTTCCGAATGTGGCTCCCAGTACGTTGGCGATTCCGTATACTCCGCCGACCATTCCCAGAGCCATTCCCCTCTTCTCTTCAGGGAAGCTTGTTCCGAATTCAGCTGTTGCAATAGGCATGATGCCGCCTGCACCAATGGCCTGAACAGCACGACCGACCAGGAAGAGAATGAAGTTTCCCGAAATGCCGCATATTATGGAGCCAACGCCAAATAGAAGAATGCTGAAGATGAATACAATCTTTCTTCCCATTCTGTCCGCAAGCTTTCCCGATACAGGAATGATAGCTGCGTAGCAGAGTGTGAATATTGTAATCATCCAGATTCCAAGCTGGTCATCTGCTCCAAATGAATTCTGTATTATTGTTCTGACAGGAGTGATGCTTCCTGTACTCAGTGCTCCGATAAACAGACCGAAAAGGTAGATGGCCATTATCCAGCCTGTCTTGTCTTTGCCTTTAGCCCCTGCGAGCATGTTCTTGTTCGCCTTGTGGTGATGCATTTCGTTTTTTCCTCTGTTATATTTTCTTTACTGTTTCGATTATGCTGTCAATGCCAAGATCCACATCATACATGCATGTTATGAGCAGTCTGGACAGAACCGGAGCCATTTTCTCCGCCTCACTGTCCTTATATCCCTGTCCCGACAGCATAAGCTTAATCCGCCGGTTCAAAGGCTCTAAAATTATAATGTTGAAATCGAATCCTTCGCCTCTGCCCTTCTCAGTAACCGACGCAATATGGAACTGCAGAAGTGGTCTGACTCCGGAACGAAGATTCTCAACGATTTCCGATAAAGCGGTCTGGATATTGATTTTTTTTCGGCACATATTGTCAATATCGTCAAGAGCCTTTTCCCAGCGCATCTTTATTAACGCCCCGACAATCTGTTCCTTGCTGTCGTAGTAGTTGTAGACTGTCGAAGGTGCAATATCAAGTCGGGAGGACAGATGTCTTATGCTCAGTCTGTCCACGCCTTCGTCTTCAATTATTTTCAGTGATTCACTAAGAATGTCATTTCTAAGATTTTCAATGATTTTCGGCACTCTCATGCTCCCTTCACTTGTTTTTATGAACACTGTTCATATTAGCAGAACAAATAAGCCGTGTCAACGCTGACACGGCTTTATCATCATGTGTTTTCTCCTATATCAGATGCCTTCTGACGCTGCATAGGCTGCAGGTTTTTTTGCTTCCGTAGCACAGCTCACAGGCTGAATTCAGATGCTCATATTTATCATTTACTCTGAACACAATTCCCGCGCAGGATTTCAGCGGAAGAATAACACCGCTCTCCTTCACTTCCATGCCCATGCCATCGAAATCAACCAGCAGAGGCATCTTGTGCATCTCAAAGGAGTCCATGCCGTAGAATCCCGGTCCGAAGCTGTCGGATAAGTCCAGACCTGCCTTTGTGCTCCTGCACTCTTCGCGGATTACGTCCACGAGCATGGCCCTTATGGCATCAGTAAATGCCGTCCCCCAGATATCCGCATAGAGCTGGTCCATAATCGGCCTGTCCTCCAGATAATAATCCCCGGCTGTAACAGCATAGGCATAGACGCCCTCAAGCGAATAAACATCCAGTTGTTCAAAGGCCGTGCATTCCAGCTCCGCAGCAACCGTTCCATCCGGTGAAAGGACAGTCAGCTTTTTTCCATCCAGTTCAAGTCTGTCGTAAAAAGCGTACTCGCCCCTTACACAAACTCTGTCCTCGATTTCCTCCCGGATCGCAAAGGCAGCCTGACGCATGCGCTCATACTTTTCGCCTTCTTTCGCAACTCCCGATTCTTCCATAAACAGAGCTTCAGCCCTGTCACAGCACTCGGCCATATTAAATTGTACTTCAGTCTGTTTCATGGCTCCGCTTGAATTTCTATTTGTGTTCCATGAGAGTGCTGCCGTGTTCTCCATTGTGGGCAGAATCATGTCCGCTTCATCAAGGGCCTTCTTCACTCTCTAGTCATCACCCAGAACATCTGCGCATATAAACTCCGTGCACAGCTTCTGAGCCGGTGCCTCAGGATTTGTATCTATTAATTTGATGTCAATGCCGGCCTGCTTTCCAAGATAGGCAGCTTCTGTGCAATCGTGTAAGTCTCCATCTGATAATCTCCCTACTCTTCAAATCCCATTGCCTTGAGATATATGGTCTGAAAATCCGGATCCTCCGCCAGTTCAACATGCTTGACTATCTCCGGTATTTTCTCTGTAAGTTCCATTTCTTTTTCACTTGCCAGAGCCATTGAAACCCCTGCTCCGGCAGTATTTCCTGCAGATATTATCTTTTCCGGATCTATCTGCGGAAGCACTCCGATTCTGACTGCGCTCTCCTTATCAATGTAATTACCGAAGGCTCCGGCCACAACAACTCTGTCTATGTCGCTGACGGTTTTACCAACTCTCTTAAGCATGATTTCTATTCCTGCCTTGATGGCTCCCTTGGCCAGCTGCACCTCCCTGATATCCTTCTGTGTAATTACGATATCGTCCTCATTGTCTCTCTCGAGAAGGATAAAATCTCCTCCTGCCATTCTTCCGCTCCTGCTGATAATGCCTGCATCCAGCATCTGAGCTATGGCATCAATGAGTCCTGATCCGCATATGCCCTGAGCGGGAACGGTCTGTTCTTCTGTACTGCCGATTGTACTGAAAGTCACCTTCCCGTCTTCTATCCTTACCGCTTCTATGGCTCCATCCGCCGCTCTCATTCCGCAACTGATTGCCGATCCCTCAAAAGCCGGACCTGCTGCTGTTGAACAGGCATAACACTCATTTCCGTCTGTCAGTACTATTTCACCGTTTGTGCCTATGTCAATGAAAAGCGTCAGGCCTTCCATGTCCAGCACTCTCGAAGCAACTATGCCCGATGTAATGTCTCCGCCCACATGTCCCGCAATATTAGGGACAACCGTTACAGTCGCATCTTCTGGAATATCAAGAAGAGCGTCCTTTGCCGTCATTTTAAGTGTGCCCGTATAAGCCGGATGAAATGGCGCCAGTGCCAGTGTCATAGGCGGATATCCTGCGAAGAGGTGTGACATTGTCGTATTGCCGCATACTGCAGTCTTTACTATTTCGTCACTGCTCCTTCCTGCCTTTGCACAAAGGTCCACAATTATTTCATTGATACATTCCGTAATTTTATTGCGGAGCGCGCCAAGGTTTTCGCCCTCCCTGCCGCAATATGTGATACGGGATATTACGTCCATTCCGAACTCGTTCTGAGGATTTGTCCTGGCGGAAACCGCCAGCTGTTCACCTGCTTCAAGATCCCACAGCATTCCAACCACAGTGGTTGTGCCCACGTCAAAAGCAGCCCCGAGTCCACTGCCACCCCTGTCTGCAGTGAAATCCTCCGGGTAGGCCAGCATTCTTGTCTTCCTGGCATTGGCCCCGCTCATCATGGCGGAGTCTCTGCACCTTCCGCATCTGGCACATATGCCTGTGCACTTGAACATTAGAATTCCTCCTGTATGTCACGAAGTTCTGTTCCTATTATAGCAATGATTCCCGTTCTGGCGGGATCTGATTTTTCAGTTTTCATTTCGCCGGGAACATAGTCGAAATGAATCCATCCGTCCTCGCCTCTGACTATGCCCTTAGCTCTTATTACATTTCCGTATTCATCTGATGCAAAAGCAGACTCAAGCTTTTTGAAATCGCTCTCTGTGAAAATCTTTACGGTTTCAATTCCTATTTCATCAAATATTTCATCGGCATGATGATGATCGTGATGGTGGTCATGATGTCGCTCAGCTTGGCGACTCCGGAAGGTTCTATCAGAATGATTTCAGGCTGGCATCAACATTAACTTCACCAAAGTCATTTTCGACAAGGCCAACTCTCCTGCCCGAAAATGATTCAGCCAGAAGTTTCTGAATTAATGTTGTTTTGCCGGCTCCCAGAAATCCGGATATTAAAATTACGTCTGTCATGTTAATTATTTTACCATAAACTGTTCTTGTCGATAACAATCTCCACACCATTTGCTGCATTGTACTCTCTGCATGCCTCGTAGTATGCCTGCAGGTTTTCGTTTTCAACTGCAGGTGCCAGGTCGCATCCTGATGAGAGAACGAAGTGAGGATACTCCTCCATTTCCTCCAGCAGCTTTTTTGTCTTTGCTTTAATGTCTTCAGGCTCTCCAAGGAAGAATACTTCCGATGGATCCAGGTTTCCGAAAACGAGAATGTCTGCAGGAATCTGCGGGAGATTATCCTTCATGTCAACACCGTTTCCATAGTGATGTCCCTTGCAGCCTGGAATCCCCGGAATTCACCAAGGGCTTCCTGCACCCACTTGTAGTATCCGCCTTCCTGAGGTCTTACAGAGCCAAGCTCTGATGCAACCAGACCAAACGGCAGGCCCCAGACAAACGGAAGCACACAAAGCAGTAATATGGCCAGTCCCGGACCGCATGACGGAATCATTTCTTCAAGTCCGTAGCAACCTGCGGCTACCAGACAGAAAATTCGGTTTCTTTCAATGTGTGCCATGTAATCGTCGTTGAAATTCTTAATGCTCTGCACGGTACAGTAATAGTGTGTACAATATCCAAAGATTATTCAATACATTTTTTTGCTTTTTTTGAATAAATAAAAAAAATCGCATCGAACTCTTTCCGGTGCGACATTTTTCTTAAATCAGAGCTTTGCCTTTGCTTCTTCAATTATCTCATATATTACTATTTCAGTCTGTGAATCAACTGGATCCAGCGGATCTGCGGCAAGTATTTCTTCAAGCTTTTCCTTTGCCAGCAGGTACATTCCTCTGTGCTTAATGCGTTTGTTCTGAGTCTCATATGTCTATCCCCCCGCCATATGTTATTTCAACAGCTTGTGCAGCAGCACTCTGAAGTCACTCATGCTCCAGATTGCCGGAACCGGATATGTATAATTGGCTTCGGCAACTGCCCTCTTCACAAGTATTTCAAAATCCTCTTCCCTGAGTTCTTCAATCTTATCAGGAATGCCGAAGGACTCATTCATGTCACGAATGGATCTGATGAAGGCCTCTGCCAGCTGAGCATTGTCTTCCCCCTCCAGCCCGGCTGCCTTTGCAAGTTCGGCCAGAGGCTTTTCCGCCGCTTCACCGTACTGTTCCATTACATAAGGCAGAATAATTGCGTTTGCCTGTCCGTGAGCCATGTGATAGAGTCCGCCGATTCCGTGAGCAACCGCATGGACGTATCCCACGAAATTGTTTGTAAATGCCACGCCCGCTTCATATGAGGCGTAGAGCATGTTATCACGTGCTTCAATGTTCTCTCCGTCTGCAAAAGCAACAGGCAGGTTTTCATATATCAACCTGACTGCATCCAGCGCTTTTTCCTTTACCAGCGCCGACGGATATTTGTTCGTATATGCCTCAACAGCGTGTGTAAGTGCGTCCATTCCCGTTGCTGCAGTATTTGCCTTCGGCAGACCTACCGACAGTTCAGGATCCAGAACCGCACACTTTGGAATCAGGCATGTATCGTTTATCGAATACTTGTAATCCCTGCCGTCCTTCATGTCCGTGACAACAGCAGCCGCCGTCGCTTCCGAGCCGGTGCCCGCCGTTGTTGGGACAGCGTAGAAATCAGGAAGCTTCTTCCTGATTTTCATTGTGCCCTTCATTTCCCTTATTCTTTTGCCGGGACATACAACTCTTGCCGCTGCCGCCTTTGAGCAGTCGATTACGCTTCCCCCGCCTATGGCTACTACAGCCTGGCAGTCGCCAAGCACGTACTGTGTCACAACTTCTACTACGCATTTCAGCGTCGGGTCAGGTGCAATGTTACTGAACACTGTCGCTCTGATGCCCTCTTTTTCAAGCTCATCAAAGAAAGGCTCCAGAGTTCCCCTCCTTATGAATCCCGCTGTTGTCGTAACCAGGACTCTCTCTTTGCCTGATTCCTTCAGCATCTTCGGAATCTGAAGCAGGGCTCCCCGTCCGCGTATGAGTTCAGGCTCATGGGAAATAATTCCCGTGGTCCTGCACATTACCCACTGTTTTGCTCTGTGTGCTGCTTTCATGCTTTCAGTCCTCTGTCTGTGCTAAATGTTTGCTACTGCTTCTCCGAGCACCTTTCCTATTGAATCGTTTATTACCAGATCAGCTCTTCCGTCAAAGGATGTGCTGCTCTTGTTTATAAGTACGAGCTTGTTTCCTCTGAAATAGTTTACAAAGCCCGCTGCCGGATACACCACGAGAGATGTTCCTCCTATGATGAGAACATCGGCTGCCCTTATTGCATCTACGGCACCGGAAATCTGTGCCTCATCAAGCGCCTCCTCGTAAAGAACAACGTCCGGCTTAACAATGCCGCCGCATTTTTCACATTTAGGTATATGTCCGTCACAGTGCTCCGGATCCATTACATAGTCCAGGTCATAAAATGATCCGCAGTCCATGCAGTTGTTTCTCAGAACGCTTCCGTGAAGTTCATAAACCGTTTTGCTTCCGGCCTTCTGATGCAGACCGTCTATGTTCTGTGTAACAACAGCCTTAAGCCTGCCCATTTCCTCCAGCTTTGCCAGAGCCTTGTGGGCGTCATTTGGTTCAGCTGCCTGATATATCATGTTGTTTTTGTAGTAGTCAAAGAAGGTCTCTGTGTCTCTCATGAAAAAGCTGTGGGAAATCATCTGCTCAGGGCTCATGCCGTAGCTCTGCTGAGCATTGTACAGACCTTCTTCGGATCTGAAGTCCGGAATTTTGCTTTCAGTTGACACTCCGGCTCCGCCGAAGAATACGATGTTGTTACTGTTTCTCAGTATTTCCGTTAATTCCTCATACATTCTGTTTACCTCCCTTGACCTTGTCTATTACGAATATTATTATTGCCGCTCCGATAGCCGTTACCAGAGTAGCTATGAATGTCAGCATCCTAGGTCCTGCAGCATCGAGTATTATTCCTCCCAGCAGGCTGGAAATAACCGTCGCTATTGTTATCATCGTCGTGTAAAGGGCCTGTCCCTTTATGGCCTCGCCCCTGCTCATGATCTCATTGGTGAAGTAGACCATTCCCGGCAGGAACAGGGCGAAGGACACCAGCTGGAATATGTGAGCGACATAGAGCATCAGCACTGACTGTGCAAGCCAGCACAGGGCAATCTTCACGGTAAAGCCTATGCTTGCAACCTTAAGCAGAGTTCTGCAGGAGAATCTGTTCTTCAGCTGCTTGAAGAACACCATGGTCGGTATCTCCAGGAAGGCCATGACTCCCAGAATCCTTCCCATGTCCTCTGTAGTACCTCCCACTCCGTCGACGATCTGCGCCATGTAGAAGTTCAGCACCGAATTGCTGAAATACAGTCCCACAATTCCAAGGCTCATTACGAAAAACATTCTGTTTCTCTTCATGAACTGCACCAGGTTAATCTCTTCCGAATCAGTTTCGTCCTTTTTAAGGGCTGCCGATTTTCCTTCACCGGCCCTCATTGCCTTTTTGAAATAGTGTCCCGTAAACACAAGACTTGCTATGAGCAGCAGGCAGGATATTTCTCCTGCCACAGGCATGATGTCAACTCCGTGTTTTTCGACAAGCGTACCGAAGAATGCGACGAACACGGAATATGCCAGCGAACCGACTGCTCTGGCTATACCGTAATTGATTGCGACTCCGCACTGTTCAAGCCTGAAGGCCAGAGAATTGAAGAAGGGCTGCAGAACCGTATGAAAACCGATGAGCAGCACGAAAACAGCGCAGAGTGCCAGGCTTCCTCCACCGAAGGCAAACATGCCTACCAGGAAAATCATCATGCATACCGTCATGATTTCGGTTACGCCAAGTACGCCCAGCTTCTTTGACCTGTCCGCAAAGTCGGCAATGAGCGGCTGCAGTATTACGGCCAGAACATTTGCCGTTGCCAGTGTTATTCCTATTTCTGAATTTGTATATCCCTTTGCCAGCATGAATACGGATGAAAAGCTGCTTATTACCGCGTAGATTACCCAGTATGTTCCAAATATTGCTCCGTAACTGCTGTTCAGTATTTTATCCATTAAAAAGCTCCTAACAACTACCATTTTAGTCATTAGGAGCTCTTTTATCAAGTACAGTCTACAGGTCGTAGTAAAGTGAGAATTCTGCAGGGTGCGGAATCGAGTTGACCTTCTGGAAATCGCTTTTCCGGTTATATTATACTGTTTCCTCGAACTCACTTTTGCAGTGAGGACATTTGATTTTTATCTTTCCCGCACCAACAGGGACTCTGAGTTTTTCCTTGCAGTACGGGCAGATCAGGACACGCTTGCCCTCGTTTGCCGCCTTGCGGTCTTCCCTGGCCGCCTTCCTGTAGGCCTTCTGTTCCCTGCTTCCGAAGTATCTGTTTTTCAGTTCGAGAAACTTCATGTTCTCCTGCTGTCTCTTGTCAAAGCATCTTGAAAAAGATCTGCTGAATACCACTATCAGTACCAGTATCACGAGCACATGCAGCGCTCTTACCTGAATGAACAGATTCAGAACTATCAGCACCAGGCAGACAATCAGTAAAAATTTATTCAGTTCATCGCTTCCGTATCTTGTTCTCAATTTCCAATCCTCCTATTCAAAAACCTTCTGCGCCGCTTCAACGGATTTCATCGCATCTCTGCAGTAGAAGTCGGCTCCGATTTCCTTCGCATAATCTTCAGTAAGTACAGCTCCTCCAACCATTATCCTGCAGTCAGGTGCCGCCTGTCTCAATGCCCTGATGGTCTCCTCCATTGAGGCAAGTGTCGTGGTCATGAGAGCACTCAGACCAACGAGTCTTACGCCCTTATCCAGAACGGCATCCACAACCGTCTGAACGGGAACATCTCTTCCCAGGTCTATCATGTTGTAACCGTAGTTCTCCATGATTACCCTGACGATGTTCTTGCCGATATCGTGAATGTCCCCCTTTACAGTGGCGATGATAACATCTCCCCTGTTCTCGCCTCTCTGTCCGGATTCATCAAGTGTTTTCTTTATCACATCAAATCCCGCCTGTGCAGCCTGTGCGGACTGCATCATTGCCGGCAGGAAAATCTCACCCTTTTCAAAACCCTTTCCCACTCTGTCAAGGGCAGGAATGAGTTCCCCGTTAACGATATCCATAGGGTCCTTATTCTCCAGCATCTGCTCTACGGCCTTCGCCGTTTCGCCTTCAAGACCGCTGGCTATTGCCTTTGCAACAGGAGAAAGCTCTTCATCAGTTACCTTCTTCGCAGCTCCGGCGCTGATGGATTTGGATATCTCCGCTTCAGCATATCTCTCAATGAAGGCTGCCGCACCCTCGTCTCTGTTTTTGAGAACGTTAAATGCAAAGACAGACGCCATCATGTCTTCATCGTTCGGATTGATAATCGGCAAGTCGAGGCCGTTCTCCAGAGCCATGGTCAGGAATGTCCTGTTAACCACCGGACGAAGCGGCAGACCGAAGCTTACGTTTGATACGCCCAGTGCCGTCTTGAGACCCAGCTTTTCCTTTACCATGCGCACCGTTCTGAGAGTCTCATCGACCTCCTTCTGCTGAGCCGAAGCGGTCAGAGTCAGGCAGTCGATAATCAGGTCCTCTCTCTTTATTCCGTATGCGTCCGCCCTGTCGGCTATGCGCTGTGCGATCGCGAAACGCTGATCACAGGTTTCAGGTATGCCGTTTCCGTCAAGGGTCAGTCCTATTACGGCAGCCCCGTACTTCTTCACAATCGGAAGAATCCTGTCCATTACCTCTTCATCTCCGTTTACGGAGTTTACTATGGCCTTGCCGTTATATACTCTAAGCGCCGCCTCGATTGCTTCCGGATTCGAGGAGTCAATCTGCAGAGGCAGATCCGTAACCGCCTGCAGTCTCTTTACCAGTGCCGGCATTGCAGCTGCTTCATCCAGACCCGGAACGCCTACGTTAACATCCAGTATTTCCGCGCCTGCTTCCTGCTGGCTTATTGCCTGTGCAATTACGTAATCATAATCTCCGTTAAGGAGTGCATTCTTCAGTTTTTTCTTTCCTGTCGGGTTCAGTCTCTCCCCGATTACCGCAATATGATTGACTGTTACAGTCTTTCTGCCGCTGCATACTCTCAGATCTCTTTTCGGTCTTTCCTCCAGCCCGAAGAGACTTGTCAGTGAAATATCCTGTCCCCTTCCT
The DNA here is from genome assembly GCA_024403185.1 of Clostridia bacterium. Classification (GTDB taxonomy): domain Bacteria; phylum Bacillota; class Clostridia; order Peptostreptococcales; family Anaerovoracaceae; genus Lentihominibacter. The sequence goes on along the minus strand of JAKSSG010000005.1, from coordinate 21,637 downwards.
CCTGCCTTTGCAGGGTTATCGTTTACGTATGAGGCGATTCCACGGATGTATTCCGGCGTGGTTCCGCAGCAGCCGCCGACCATGTCAACGCCGGCATCTACATACTGCTTCATTATTTCCACAAACTCATCGCATGAAATGTCGTATCCGCCCGTTGCCGGATCAGGCAGGCCTGCATTCGGTTTCGCAACTATAGGCAGATCCGTGTACGTCATCAGTTCCTTTATAAGAGGCAGAATCTGCGCCGGGCCGAGCGAGCAGTTTATTCCCATGGCATCCACACCCAGTCCTTCAAGTGTAATGGCCATGGTTTCAAGGCTTGTTCCCGTAAATGTTCTGCCGTTTTCCTCAAATGACATTGTGACGATTACAGGCAGCTGTGTGTTTTCCTTAACGGCAAGCACCGCCGCCTTGACATCATATATGTCCGTCATGGTTTCTATCGTAACCAGGTCGGCGCCGATGGCTTCAGCCGCCTTCGCCTCCTCCGCATAGAAATCGTATGCATCCTCGAAGCTCAGGCTGCCGAGGGGTTCAAGCATCTCGCCCTGAGGGCCCACGTCATAGGCTACCAGAACCGGTCTTCCCTTTGCCGCATATTCCTCCCTCAGTTTAAGAGCCGGTGCGGCCAGCTTTTCGGATATGGACATTACCGTTTCGCCAAGTGCCTCAACCCTGCTTCTGTTCAGGTTGAATGTAGGCGCATATATGAACTCAGAGCCCGCTTCAATGTATTCTCTTGCAACTTCTTCCACAGTTTCAGGATTGTTTAATGCAAAGGCAGTCGAATCTTCGCCGGCCTTCATTCCCCGCGCCTGAAACAGTGTTCCCGTTGCTCCGTCAAGTATTCTTGTCCTGTTAATGCTTTCTGTCATTTACTCTTCCTAATCTCTTTTCTTCATGAGTGTCCCAAGAAGGTTTCTTCCTATTGCGGATCCGATGTTCCCGCCTATTGTCTTTCCCTGCTTTCCGAGAACGGCTTCTCCAACGATCTTGCCGACCTCTCTTCCTACGGTGCTTCCGGTTGATGAGGCGACGCTCTTCTTCATCTTGTCAAGGTCGCTCATCTTTTCCTTCTTCTTTGGTGCTTCCGTTTTCTTTTTCTCTTCGGCAGCAGTTTCCGCAGCTGCCGCAGCCTCTTCTGACTGCTGCTTCATGTCATTTAAGACCTCATAGGCCGATTCGGAATCCACCATCTGTCCGTACTTGTTGAACAAGGTTGATCCCTTGACCAGATTGTCTCTTTCCGAATCAGTAATCGCTCCCATGAAGCTTTCAGGCGGAAGAATGTAAGCGTGTTCTGCAACCGTAGGTGCCCCGTTGTCATCGAGTACCGATACGATTGCCTCACCTGTTCCCAGATTCTGCAGAAGCTCAGCCGTATCGAATTCAGGGTTTTCCCTGAATGAATCAGCTGCGGCTTTCAGGACCTTCTGTTCAGCAGGTGTATATGCGTGAAGCGCATGTTCTATCTTATTTCCGAGCTGCGCCATAACTCCTGAAGGGATATCTCCCGGGCTCTGGGTTACAAAGAATATTCCTACGCCCTTTGATCTTATGAGTTTAACAACCTGTTCAATCTTTTCCAGGAGGGCTTTTGATGCGTTGTTGAACAGCAGATGAGCCTCATCAAAGAAGAAAACGATTTTAGGTTTGTCCAGGTCTCCCACTTCAGGCAGAACCTCAAACAGTTCGCTGAGCAGGTAGAGCATGAAGGCCGAATAGAGTCTCGGCTTGTTTATAAGTGCCTCCGATGACAGCACATTGACCATTCCGTATCCGCTCGGGTTCGTGCAGAAGAAATCGTTAATGTCTATTGCCGGTTCTCCGAAGAACTGATCTGCGCCCTCTGCCTCGAGAGCCACGATGGCTCTTATGATCGTTGCCATTGAAGTCGGTGCAATGTGACCGTAATCCTCCTTGAATTCGGCAGCATTATCCGAGATATACGTCAGCAGGGCCTTAAGATCCTTTGTATCGTAGAGAAGCAGCTGCCGGTCATCGGCAATCTTGAAGGATACCATCAGCAGATCCGACTGGGTGTCATTCAGTTCGAGAATCTGCGACAGGAGCTGAGGCCCCATTTCGCTTATGGTAGTTCTGAGCGGAATGCCCTTTTCTCCGTATATGTCATATATGGTTACAGGAAATGCCTTGTAGCTGAACTGCTCTCTGATGTCAAATCTGGTCAGCCTTTCCTGCATTTTTTCACTGTCTTCTCCGGCCTTGCCGATTCCCGCCATGTCTCCTTTCACGTCCGAGAAGAATGTGGGAACACCCATGGCCGAAAATGATTCGGCCAGCACCTTCAGCGTTACCGATTTGCCGGTACCTGTTGCGCCGCATATGAATCCGTGTCTGTTGACCATCTGGGGATTCATGTATATCTTTTCTGTTAATCCGTTTTCATCGCCCTTTTTAGCGAAAAATACTTTTCCGTTTTCGTTCATTTTTCTACCTCAAAAAAATACTTTACCCATCTACCATATTATAAAACTTATTTGGCAAAAAGAAAACTCCGTTGCTTCTGCATACGGAGTTTTTATCTCAGTTTATTTCATGTTATATCCGGCTGCTCTTAAGCCTTCCAGAGAGAATGGAGGCTGCCTTTACCTTAGCTATGCCCTGATCAGCTTCAGAAGCGTGCTCCTGATTTCAGTTCTGCTTTCTTCATCCATGTTTCTCAGTTCGCCTATCACTGTCTGCACTTTTCTGAAGGCATCGTCGCCCAGGCTGTATATCTCATCGGGCTGGCAGGCCAGCACCAGGGAATAGATGCTGTCTACGAACTTCTCTCTTTCTTCACCATCGAGAGAGTCTATCCATTTCTTCAGCCTTTCGGCCAGAAGTGCCGCTGCCGGTTTCAGGCTGTCGCAGTATTCAAAGTGACCCTCCCTGACATGCCACTTCATGAAGTCATGCTGTTTGATTCCCCTGCTGTCACTTCTGACAATCAGGCAGTTTTCAGGCCTCTCGAATAGTGTTCCTATTATTGATTCATCGGGAATGATCTTGGTAATTCTGTTCCTGATCTCCGCGTATTCCGGACTGCTGTAGAAGTCTTCTCCCATTCCCATTCCATCGAAACTGTATATTCCCGTTATGCGTTCCCTGACGGATCTGTCTGCCTTTGCAGCTGCGTAGATTGCCTGGTTTCCGCCCTTGGAGTGACCACCGACAAACACAGGTCCGGCGCCGGGAACAGAGTTCAGATAATCAAGTGCGATTGCCTGGGACGGAACCTCCGCAAGGTGTCCCATGTTAAAATCCTCTTTCCATCCTACCACCTTCTCGTCGGTACCTCTGAATGCCACGAAGTATCTGTCCCCCGGCATGCGAAATGTCACGGCAGCAAACTGATACTCCTCCGACTCGCTTACGAGTGCCTTGAACAGGCCGGCTTCAAATCCTCTGTATCTCTCTGATGCCACGACCTTCGTCACGAATTCCCTGTACATTTCTCCGAAGATCCTGTCCGTGTACAGTGCATCACTGTCCGGATGCCCGGCAACGGCCTCAATACTCATGAATCCGTCCGCCGGAACTATCCGGTCGATCTTCGGATATGAAAGCTGACACAGCACAAGAGCATCCACTGCCGTGAAGGGATGCTGTCTGAAATCCGTGTCCGCATATTCAGTTAGATAATTCATCAGGTTCTGAGTCATTAGAGCAGATCCTTTATTCCTTCCCACACGCTTATTGCGACCTGCGGGTCGTTCATGGTATATATGTGAACGCCGTCAACGCCGTGTGTAATAAGCTCTCTGCACTGTCTTACCGCAAAATCAATGCCCGCCTCATAGAGCCCGTCCTTATCGTGCTCGTAAAGAGCAATCATCTCTGTGAAGTCGTGCGGCAGACTTGCGCCGGAGAGCTGAACGGTTTTCTCTATCTGACTGGATTTGACAATCGGCATTATTCCGGCTGACACCGGAACAAAAATGCCGCTCTCACCAAGTCTTGAAATGAAGTCATAGAATTTGTGATTGTCAAAGAAGAGCTGAGTGATAAGCACCTTGGCTCCCGCTCCTATTTTGTACTTCAGATTCTGTACATCCTCTTCAATGCTTCTCGCCTCGTAATGTCCTTCCGGATAGCAGGCACCAAGAATCTCAAGATCGTCATGGCACTGCCTCTGTATTTCTATTGCCAGTTCATTGGCGTGGGCAAATTCTCTCTTTATTTCCTCACCGGGAACGATGTCGCCGCGCAGGGCCATTACGTTTTCAATATCCGAATCGGCAAATCTCTGGATCATTACCTTAACGTCCTCTCTGGTGGAGTTGATGCAGGTGAGATGAGCCACGGTTTCAATCCCGTACTTCTTCTTGATTGTGGCCGCTATGTCGCAGGTTGAATTGTCGGCAATGTTTCCGCCGGCGCCATAGGTAACGCTTATGAAATCAGGTTCCGTAACCTTCAGCCTGTCAACAGCCTCATATATTGAATTCATGTTGCTCTTTCTCTTAGGAGGGAACACCTCCAGAGAAAAAACCGGTCTTCCTTCTTCTTTTCTTTGTCTGTACAGTTCAGGTATTTTCATTTTTTCACCTATATAGATTAAGCTTGATGCGGATTCTGTCCTTGCGGCTTGTTCCGCCTATTTCATCGAGTGTAACTTTACCCTTTCCCCTCATGACTATTTTATCCTTCTCTCGGATTTCCATGTCAATTTTAGTGGCTTCCACGCTGTTGACTGATACAATGCCCCGCCTTATGGCTTCCGCAGCCTTTGCTCTTGAAAGGCCGAATGCCGAAGCGCATATGCTGTCCAGTCTGAGAGATGCAACAGTGTCCTGCTTTTGCTCTATGTTGATTGAGCCCGTATCCAGGCTGTCAATGGGCAGCACTTCAACCGTCAGGCTTGTCCGGCCGGCTTTATTGTAATTCATTTCTATAAAGTCGGCGATTTCGGTCTGCACGATGATATCCGCTCCGCCGCCCGTTCTCTCATCCGGTTTTCGAACCAGAATGTCTCCCGTTACTTCACGGTCAAGTCCCAGCGCCAGGAGCGAACCCAGATAGTCCCTGTGACTCAGCTGCCTTCCTCCCTTCGAAACGCTGACGCGAACAATTCGAAGCAGATCGCTTACTTCCTCCGGAACGCCTTTCTCAGGCATTTCAATGTAGTCGGGCAGGAAAACGGGCATGCTTCTTTCGGCATCCTCATAACCGCCGTAGAATAATAGACGCACAGGCAGTTTTCTGCTCTTTGCAAAGTCCTCTGCCACCTTTCGCTGGTGGGTATCCAGAAAATCCCCGGCAACCAGCATGTATCTGTCCGAAGCCCTGTCTGCCCGGTCTTCAAGTTGTGCAATCAGAAGTTCATCCCTGTTCATCGGTCTGCCTTTGCATCCGGCTCATAGAGCATGTATGTATTTTCGAATCTGAATTCTTCGGATTTTGTAATGCCAAGTATTCTGAATCCGTTTTTCAGATAGAATTCAATGTCGCGCTCCCCGTTTGTGAAAAGCATGATCGGGAGTCCTGTTTCATCGGAATAGTCCTTAAGCTTTCCGATGATTCTGCCTCCTCTTCCCCTGCCCTGAAGGCCGTCTCTTACCGCAACGTAATCCACGTAAATGTGAGGTTCTGGAATGTCCAGTGCCGCTTCCTGTCTGTCAAATTCATCAAAGAAATCAAACCATAACTGAACCTGTTCATCGGACAGCTTTGCCGCCGCCGCTCTGAATCTGTCGTTCTCGCAGTCTGCCGCCTCGCACCTTTCCTCCGAATAATCCATGTCATCGGAATGGCAGAGTACAATTGCCTCATTGATTTCATCATCCAGGCTGTAGGACACTCCGTACTTAATGTCATAAGCAAGGTAATATGCTATTACCATCTCAATGGCTGCCTGCCTGTCATCCCAGTCGGGATAAGCGCCCAGAAGTTTTTCGTAGTTCCTGAACGCACCCAGGAACATGCTGTAAAGTCTGTCGTAGTCTGTATCTTTAAGTCTGTAAAGACCATCAATTTCAAGTTTCATTCCTTAATGCCTCCCGTTTATGTTACAATTATAGCACAACAGATAAATCAGAGGAGAATTCCAATGAAAGCTTTTAATAAATATTTTGACCACACTCTGCTGAAGCCTGAGGCGACTTCATCCCAGATTCTCAAGCTGGTTTCGGAAGCTGTTGCTTACGACTTCGCCTCAGTCTGTGTGAACAGCAGTCACGTGCGAAGCGTTCGCCGTTTCGTTGATGCGGCAGGCTCAGATGTAAAGGTTGCCGCAGTTGCAGGCTTCCCTCTCGGCGCCATGTCCACAAACGCAAAGGCATACGAGGTCCAGCTTGCACTTGAGGACGGTGCACACGAAATAGACCTGGTCATGAACATCGGCCAGGCAAAGGCAGGAAACTGGGCCTATGTCGAGGATGAGATCTACGCCATAGGCGAAATGTGCCACGAGGACGGAGCCATACTGAAGGTAATAATCGAAACCTGCCTTCTTACGGATGAAGAAATTGTGCAGGCCTGCAGATCCTGTGTGGAGTGCGGTGCTGACTTCGTCAAGACTTCCACAGGCTTCTCAACAGGCGGTGCAACGGCAGAAGCAGTGCGTCTTATGAAGAATACGGTCGGAGACAAGGCACTTGTAAAGGCCTCCGGCGGAATAAGGACACTTGAAGATGCAAAGGCAATGATTGATGCGGGTGCCGACAGACTCGGTTGCAGCGCATCAGTGGAAATAATGGAGGAGTATAAGAAATGAACTACGGAAAGAAATTTCTGCACATAATAATGGCAGGTGTCGGCATGATGATCTGCGTAATGGGAATAGCCTACAAGACGGGATATTTTCCCGGACATTCAAACGCCAGCGCAATGTTCTTCATTGCGGCCGGTGCAATAATTACCATATTCGGACTGATAAAAATGAAGGGCGACTAGCCTGTCAGCACCATTTGACGATTAATCCCATGTTTCATGGGATTTTTTATTGCTATTTCAGCCGTATTATATTACTATTTATTGTAATAAATTACATTTTATGGTTATAAAGTATTATGGGTATTGCGACTGAGAGGTAAAACACAAATGAAGCAATTAATATCTCCCGATGCATTCAAAAGGTCAATAAGCATCGCATTGCAGGGTAATTATGATAAAACCGCGGCACTTTCACGTGTCCGCAAACGTCTGGCCGGCACTGATGAGGGCATCCTTCATTTCAGGCACGACAGAGGTTGTGTTTATTTCTACGAAAAAATCAACGGCAAAGAAGTTTATATTTCCAAGAAAACTGAGCGCTTATATAGTCTGGCTCGCCGAAAATATCTATGCCTACTTTTGCATGCACTGGAAGAAAACACTTCAGAGAATGTTTCTCTTCTCCTGTCTTTAATAGATGAATTCGCAGATGGTAATCTCAATCTCGCTAAAATTGTAATGACAAGCAATCAGTTTAATTGGTTTACGCGAGGTTATGTAAAAAAGAAAATTGATTTAAGTACAGCGAAATATACAAATAACAATATTCCGGTACGTTCAAAATCGGAAAGAGATATTGGAAATGCATTGGAGGAACTTGCCGTTCCGTATCATCATGACGAAAAGCAAATTATTAAAGTTTTTCCTCTTGTTTGTTCTCTTGAAAACGATTTAAAAGAACGTGGTCTTCTTGCAGGCACTTTGAATTATATTCGCGGAAATACATGTCTATGGCGCGTTCCCAAGGAACTCGAATGGATGAATTGTGTCGGATCAATCTGGCGAGCATATGACCCTTGTTCAGGCAACATAATAATATATAACGATTTCAAGATACTGCTTGCAGACAATGAAATGATTTACTGGGAACATGAGGGTATGTGCGACGATTTCATTTATAGGGCCAATGCTTCAGAACGCGAAATTGTATTGCAATACACAAATACCGTAAAACGCGGAAATATGATTACAACCTTTGAGAAAGAAGTGGAGGATACTAAGTGCCTTCGCCAGATTATCATGCGGGAAGTGCTTCCACGACTATGGTTTTGATTATTTACGAATTACAGGTCAGACACTCGATGAAATGTGATGTTTTCGCTACTATTTCATCGAGTTTTGTTATTAATTACCACCAATTATTCTTTAACTGTAAAAATACTCGATGAAACAAGCTTCAATAATGCTATTTTCATCGAGTACATTTTTTTGATATTTGGTTTGTTTCTGTTTTCTCGATGAAATCACCCTGTTTTTAGGTGTTTTCATCGAGTGTCTGACCATTTTTCTGCATATTAGCATATTCTCGGCAGCCCTTCGCCGTACAATACGTCAAATCTTCTGGTTGCACCCAGGCGTGTTCTTATATAGGCGCCCTCGCCGGCCTTAACCTGTCCTATTATTGCGGCATTGACTCCGTGTTCAGTGGATTTCACTGCTGCCAGAGCCGCTTCAGCCTGCTCAGCAGGAACTACGGCAATCATCTTTCCCTCGTTGCCCATGTAGAGCGGGTCCAGACCCAGAATGTCAGCAAAGCCCTTCACTTCCGGGTTAACCGGGATCGCATCCTCTTCAAGTTCAATCTGAATTCTGGAGCTTTCGGCTATTTCGTTTATAACTGTTCCAAGCCCTCCGCGGGTAACGTCTCTCATTGTCTTAACGTTTATTCCCGCTTCATACAGGGTATCTACAATGTCATTGAGTGCGGCACAGTCAGACTTGATGTTGTTCTCAATCTCCATTCGGTGTGAAAGTATGCACGCGTGATGGTCGCCCAAATGTCCCGAGCAGATTATCACGTCGCCGTCTCTGCAGTTTGCACTTGAAACATCACGGCCTTCAGGTATTTCGCCAATGCCTGTGGTGTTGATATACATTCCGCCGGCGCCTTCTACAACCTTTGTGTCTCCTGCGACTATAATAACTCCTGCCGCTCTGGCCTGAGCCGCCATGGATTCAACAACCTGATCCAGGAGTTCCACATCAAGACCTTCCTCCAGAATGAATCCGCAGGTAAGATATTTAGGAACCGCACCCATCATGAGCAGATCGTTAACCGTTCCGCATACACACAGCTTGCCTATGTCTCCGCCCTTGAATACCAGCGGGGTAACCACGAATGAATCCGTGCTGCAGGCAATTTTACCGCCTACCTCAAGAACTGCTGCATCTTCCATCTTGTCCAGCACCTGATTTTTGAAATGCTTTCCGAAAATGTCGCCCATCAACTGAGCCGAACTCTTTCCGCCGCTTCCATGTGCCATTGTAATTTTCATGTCTATCTCCTTAATGTATGATTTGTGCAATGATTCCAGACGCCATTACACGCTTAATGTTTATTTCTGTACCATATTCCGCATGATCCCTCGCTTGAGACCATGCACGGTCCGAACGGATTCATCGGCGTACAGGTACCTCCCGCGAACATCGGACACTGATCCGGGTTAATCTTTCCCGTAATGACTGCACCGCATCTGCAGCCCTCCGGAAGCTCCATGTCCTCATCCAGGCCCATGCTTCCTCCGTCATATGCAGCGTAGTCTCCCTTAAGATAAAGTCCGCTGCCCTCTATTACACCAAGGCCGCGCCACATGGCAGGTCCCGGTTCGTATACTTCATTGATTGCGGCTATTGCCTTCTCGTTTCCGTTTTCGCGCACTGCGTTCGGATACATGTTCTCAACATATCCCTCACCCGCTTCAATCTGCTTCACTATTCTGTATATTGCCACCAGAATATGTTCTGCCTCAAAGCCTGAAACCACGAAAGGTCTGCCGTATTTCTCCGCAAGCCCGTCATAAACGTGAACGCCTGTAATCACGCTCACATGGCCCGGACAGATGAATCCGTCAATATCATTCTGATTGGCGCAAATCCAGTCTAAGGCAGGAATAGCCGTCTTCAGGGCTGTCACAAGCCTGATGTTATCTATGCCCTGCGCCTTTGCCTGCTGAACCATGAGCGCATAAGTCGGAGCCGTAGTCTCAAAGCCTACCGCAGCGATGACATAGGTCGTTTCAGGGTTCTCCCCGGCCTTCTCGATTGCCTCAAAAGGCGAATACATAATGGTAATGTTTGCCTTCGAGCCGTCGGCCGTTTCCGCCTTGTTTTCAGACAGGCTTCCGCCCGTCCCCGGCACCTTCATCATGTCGCCGAAGGTAAGAAGTTCACATCCCGGCTTCCTGGCGTATTCAACGCACTTGTCAATGAAGGCCGTCGGCGTTACGCACACGGGACATCCCGGTCCTGAAATCAGCTTGATCTTCGGTGAGATGAGGTCCCTGATTCCGTTCCTGAAAATTGCGGCAGTGTGAGTGCCGCAAACTTCCATGAGCTTCAGTTCTCTGCCGTCATAGGATTTCAGATAATCCATTACTTCCCTGATTTCCATTAGGCCATTTCCTCCAGATCGGCAAACAGGTCTATGATTTCCTGAGCCTGTTCCTTTTCCATAACTTCTATTGCACAGCCTGCATGAACGAGTACATACTGGCCAACCTTGGGATCAACCAGACCCACGTTAACATTTACGCTGTTGCCGTTAAAATCTACTTTTGCCATTGAGCCATCAACTTCTGTGACTCTTCCTGGTATTGCCACGCACATATCCTATTCCTCCCCGGGCAGCTTGCATATATCAACCCACCCGATTGCATTGCTGTATTTGTATAATTCATCATTTGTCAGTTCAATTGCGCTGTTGTCTGAACCGCAGGCAGGAAATACTGTCTCGAATCTCTTCATGGATTCGTCGCAGTAAACGTCAACGTCGTCCCTCTCTATTGCAAAGGCACACACGCCTCCGATTGCATGTCCTGTATATTCAATGACTTCGTCCGGCTTGAGCATTTTCGCCTTGAATCCGAACTGATCCTTGAATTTTCTGTTGTTGATTCTTCCGTCGCCCGCCATCTGAACCAGTATTGCGCCGGCTCCGTCAGGCTTGAGAAATGACATGGTTTTGCATATGCGTGCACCTTCAACGCCAACAGCCTCCGCTGCCAGGTCAACCGTTGCACTTGAAACGTCAAACTCCATTACCTTGTCTTCCATTCCGAACTGGCGGAAATATTCTTTTACTTTGTCTATTGCCATTCTTTGCCTCCGTTCATGCTATTATTTATTGTCATCTTCAGGTTTTGTGAATTCCAGGAATTCCTCAATCAGCAGCGGTTTCGCAAAATAGAAGCCCTGGCAGAATGATTCTCCGTACTGTTTCAGGAACTCATGCATTTCTTCCGTTTCCACACCTTCAAAGCATACTGCAGTTCCCGTTCTTGCCGATGATGCAGTAAGTGCCTTTGCGTAAATCTGGAAGTTTCTCTCATCCTGCAGCCTTTCAACGAAGTCCTTATCAAGCTTGACTTCATCTACCGGTATGTTAAGAAGAAGGTTAACTGTCGAGTATCCCGTTCCCATGTCATCAAAGGCAACCTTAACGCCTCTGCTTCTGATATCCGCGATGCTCTCCTTGAGGAAGTCCGCATCCAGTTCCTTACTTCGCTCGGTAAGCTCGAGAATCAGTCCCTCAGGCGGATAGTTTTCTCCTTCCAGGATTTCCATAATCTCGTTGACGAAGTTTCCGCTTCTCATCTGAACAGCGGTAACATTCACGCCTACAAAATAATCCGGTATCTGCCTTCTTATGATTACCGCATCCTTGACCGCGCGTCTTATTATCTTAAGACCCAGTTCGTAGAAGCAGAAATCCGTCTCCAGGAAGTCAATGAATCGTCCCGGTACGATTTCACCGTGAACAGCATCTCTCCATCTGAGAAGAGATTCCGATCCGATTACCCTGCCGGTCTGAGTATCCAGTATAGGCTGATACCTCAGGCAGAAATTCTCTGCCTCTCCTGTTGCATCCTTGTGGATTTCCGTGAGCAGTTCAAGATCCATCTGCGAATGTCCCTCGAACATCTCATCCGTGAATACCTGCTTGTTATGCTTGTTATCTCTTGATTCGTCAAGTGCGAAGAGCAGTTCGCTTCGAACTGTATCTCTGTCGCTCGATGTGCCGGTAACAATTTCTGCAGCACCACCTGAAATGTTCAACGGTACAATTTCTTCCCCGTATTCTACGCCATGGGCAAGGGCCTCGTAAATGCTGTCATAAACATGCACAGCTTCAGCCCTGCTTACATCATAGAGCGGAATTGTTATGTTGATTCCCTTGTCGGTGTAAACATCTCCCGCATTGCCCACTTCTCTCTGTACGATAAGTGCCGCATCTCTCAGTATGTCCCTGCCGCCGCTGTATCCGTAAATCATGTTAAGCCTTTCGGCATTGTTTATCACAAGCTTCAGGATGATTGCATGCCTGTCGGAACCGACGATTTCCAGGAACTTCTCATCCATTACTATGAAATTTTCAAATCCGGTAATGGCATCAACCTTTTCCTCAATTCCCCGGTTGATCAGATAACCGGCAAATACGTCCGGTTCGCCGTTCTTTCCGTTGTACTTGGATCCGTGTATTTCGCAGAGGACGTATTCATTTTCACTGTTGAGAGCCCTGTACTCACAGTTGTAGTACTTTCTCTTGCCGGTCATTACCTCCGTATATACGTACCTGTCTTCCTGAACGTCATCAGGGTGAATCTTGGCACCCCACTTTTCACCGAAATCATCGGTGAACTCGAATCCCATGCCAAAGTATTCATTCCACGCAGGTGAAATTCTTGTTACGTTGGTTTCAAGGTTGCAGAGGAACGGATATATTCTCTCGTTAGATGAACACATCGCATCGAAGAGCGAATCCGTAAGTCCGGTAAGATTCAGGGTTGTTCCCATGCCGCTTCCCACGAAGGACTTGGCTCCCTTCATCTCTGTCTTGTTTTTGTACATCATGTAGTCGGCTGTTCTTACTACGTCGCGAATGCTCTTGTACTCAGGCCCCGCGATGGCATAGCCTATGGCAACTGCCGGCGTGTAGCTCTTGCCTGTATCTACGGAAGCAATCTTTTCCTGCACTCTGCGGCACTCCTCGATAACCGTTTCCTCCTCCACGTTGTGGAATATTACGAAGAACTCGTCACCGCCCATTCTGTATATTCCATCGGCGTGCCTGAACTCGCTCAGCAAAACGCCGGCAACCAGGGTGATGTAATGGTCTCCTTCGGTATGCCCGAAAAGTCCGTTAACAGCCTTCAGGTTATTTATATCGCAGAACGCGAATATGTAATTTGAATTTGGATTCTTCTTGAATTTTTCATCTATGTCAGCGATGTCCATGTCGTAGCTCTGTCTAGACTGAACTCCTGTCAGGGCATCGGTCATTGCCTTCTGTCTGAACAGGTGCACCGGATTCTCAACGGAGAAGAAGAATGCAACTGTTACAATTGTGATTCCGCCGCCGGTAAACAGCATTTCCGGAACGATTATCTGAACGATTACACTTGCGAAAAGCACCAGCATCATAGGCAGCAGTGCATATTTTACCATATTTTTCAGCTTTCCAAAGTTTATGAGCAGAACGCCGGTTGCTGCCAGGAAATACAGGAAAGCTACTGCGAAACCCACATAGGCTGCCACACCCGTACTTGACCATGTGCCGCTCATCTCCGCATACTGAATGCCCAGAAGCGGTACCGAGCACATGAAGAGTCCTACCAGTATGTATCCCACCCAGTAGAGTTTCTTCCAGATGTTCGAATAGCACATTCTCATTACGTAGAAGAATATCTCGTTGGCGTACAGTATTGCCGTCGTGTAGAAGATAATGTGGCATACATTATTTAGCCAAAGCGGTACGGTATCCATGTTGTTTACTGTCAGAACCGTGATTATATCAAAGGCAACGTGGAGCATGGCAAACCACATGAGTCTTGTGAAAGGTTTACTGTCCTTGCCTACAAGATATGATTTTGACATAAAGTAGAGGAACAGCAGTATGATCATGCATACTATTTCCTCTCTCGCTATTAGAACCGGATACATATCGTTTTCCCCTTTACGCTCTGGCTTCTGAACTATTATTTTATCATATTTTCGGCCCTTTTGGGCTGTTTTTGCGTTAAAAAAGTGCGCCCGCAAAGCAGGCGCACTTCCCTTTAATCTTTATTTGTTTTCTTCTGCTTTCGCAGCAGCAGCCTTTTTCTTGTTGCTCTTTACCATGATTGCACAGGAGACAGCAATGCCGCCCCAAAGGCCGATACATGCGATACACATCATTACGATAGCACTAGCACTCATTTGCTTACCTCCTTCTTAGTCGTCATAACCAGGAGCGCCATCCGGCTTCTGATAGAAACCAGGCTTACCCTTGATTGCAGTAAATACGATTGCAACGAGGATCAGGAATGCGATGCATATCCAGCCGATCCACATTGGATATCCGCCATAACCTTCCTTCAGGAATCCTGCCATGTTGATGATGAATGTATATCCAAGAACAACTATGGTTACAACCTTCAGGCACCATGTCCACCACTGGCCGATGCTGAAGTTTGAAGTAAGGTTTGCAGCAGCTCTGATCTTTTCAGGCTTGAAGAACCATCCAATCATTACCAGTTCTACAACGCCGGCAAGAACGATACCGAAGCTGTTTGCGATGTAGTCTGCGAAGTCCAGGTAATCCAGACCGGACTTGGTGATGAATATGAATGATACGATGAATGCAGGTACCAGAACCAGTGTAGTGGCCTTGTTGTGGCTCAGTTCCCACTTGTCCTGAACGCCTGTGATTACAGCCTGAATGATTGAAATCAGTGATGTCAGACCTGCAGTAAACAGTGATACGAAGAACAGGATGCCGAACAGTGCATTCAGTGCCGGAAGTGTAGTGATGGCTGTAGGGAATACCATGAATGCCAGGCCAACGCCTGCAGCAGCAACGTCTTCAACTCCGCAGCCCTGAGCATATGCCATGTAACCGATGATTGAGAAGATGCCGATTCCGGCGAAGATCTCAAAACCGTGGTTGCAGCATGCTGTCAGGAATGCTGTGTTTACTACGTCTTCTTCCTTTGGCAGGTATGATGAATAACTGATCATGATTGCGAATGCAATTGACAGTGAGAAGAATACCTGTCCGTAAGCAGCTACCCATACGCCAGGCTTTGCGATTGCAGCCCAGTCCGGAGTGAACATGTATGCCAGTCCGTCGATAGCGCCAGGAAGTGTAATACCTCTAATTACGATGATTACTGTACACAGAAGCAGGATTGGCAGGCAGATCTTGCATGCGATATCAATACCCTTGTTGATGCCTCTGTACATTACAAATGCTACTATTGCCCATACAATCAGGAATGGAAGAACCAGATGTCCATTGATTCCGCCGGTACCGTCTGCTGAGCTTGTTGCCTGCAGAACGTCGCTGACAAAGAATGTCGTGGAGTCATCGCCCCATGCCAGAGTGAATGAGTATCCGATGTAGCACAGTACCCATACTACGATTGCGAAGTAGTATACGGTAATCAGGAATGAAATTGCCACCTGGAACCATCCGAGAGGCTCAAACTTTCTGTTGATTCTCGCGAATGTGCCCGGAGCACCTGATCTGTAAGTTTTTCCCAGTGTGTATTCCAGAATGAGAATAGGAATACCTGCAGTTAAAATTGCGAATAAGTAAGGGAAAATAAATGCGCCACCGCCATTGGTTGCTGCAATGTAAGGGAATCTCCACAGATTACCAAGACCTACAGCGGAACCGATTGCGGCCAGTATAAACGCCAGTTTACTGTTCCATTGATCTCTCAATTTAGTCACTCTCCTCTACAAAAAATAAATAAAATAATTACGTGTCGTAAATGACTTTTTCATTATAGTACTATTATTTTACTGCGTCAATAAGTTTTTTGTGTTTTTTCACAAAAAATGTTTTGTTTTTTTATGTGTGCACAAAAATGCATTTCACGAGTTAAAGTGCACGTTTTTTGTCGCAAAACCAAGAAAACCGCTTAATATCAAGGTTATATTGGTTGTACGCAACAAAGTTTTCCGCTATAATGGTTATATGCACGAATTACCAATAACACAACACATAATAGAAATAGCCGAAAAACACTGCCGGGACAATGACGGAAGCCGGGTTGTCAGGGTGAATCTGGTAATCGGGGACTACTCCGGCTACGTCGGAGAATCCGTACAGATGTACTTTGACGTAATCTCGGAAGGCACACTCTGCGAGGGCGCAAAGTGTGAAATCGAGCACATTGAACCGAAATCACGCTGTCTGAAATGCGGTAAGCTCTTCAAGAGAGAGCTTCTGTCCTTCCAGTGCCCTTACTGTGGCGGCGACAGCGAACCTACAGACATCGGCAAGGAATTCTACATAGACAGCATAGAAATAGAATAATATACAGAAATAGAATAGGAGAAAAAATGCACGATATAAGAAAAATCGACCTTCAGGAAGGTATCCTGGACGAAAACGACCATATAGCTGAACATGTGAGAGAACACATGACCGACCACGGGATTCTCGTTGTAAATGAAATGGGAGCTCCCGGCGTAGGCAAGACCACAACGCTCAAGAACATCTTCAGGCACATGACACTTAAGCCATATGTCATTGAGGGTGACATCGAGTCGGATCTTGATACTGTAGATCTGAAGAATCTGGGCGTTGAGGCTCATCAGATAAATACATACGGCGCATGCCATCTGGATGCACCGATGATTGAGCATGCAACGCATCACATTCCATTTGACGAACCGGGAATCATGTTCATTGAGAACATCGGAAATCTGGTGTGCCCTGCCGAATTCACAATCGGTGAGCACGTACTCATGCTGGTTTCAACAGTTACGGAAGGCAGTGACAAGCCCTACAAGTACCCTCTCGCTTTTGAGAAGGCTGACCTTATCATTCTCAACAAGGTCGACCTGATTCCATACCTTGACTTCGATGAGGACTTCTACATGAAGGGCATCCGTGCTCTCAATAAAGACGCTCCTGTATTCAAGGTATCAGGCAGAACCGGCGAAGGCTTTGAAGAAGTAGCCGCATGGCTTGAGGAACGAGCAAATAAACTGGAGGTACATGAGCATCATCATGAACACCACGACCACCATCACCACGACAAAAATTAAATTATGGGGAATAGTCCAAGGGGTCGGTTTCCGGCCCTTTGTTGCTAAGGTGGCAGACAGACTGGGAATGAAGGGCGAAGTACTCAACATCGGCGGACTGGTTGAAATCACCGTTACCGATACACCTGAGCGCATTCAGCAGTTCATTGACACCATAGTAAACGAGAAACCTGGTCCTTCTGAAATAGTGCACATCAAATGCACTCCTTTGGAGTACCGCGAATTTGACGGCTTTGAAATAATCCGCAGCGGCGAAGGCGATGACGAGGCAGCCATGATTCCGGCAGACCTGGCCATCTGTCCACACTGCCTGAAGGAGCTTTACGACGAAAGCAATCCGCGCTATCAGCATCCTTTTATCAGCTGCATGATATGCGGACCGAGATATACCATAATCGACAGAATCCCTTACGACAGAGACAACACATCCATGATTGACTTCCCGATGTGTGATTTCTGTGAGGGCGAATACACGGATCTTCACGACAGGCGCCATCACGCCCAGACAATTTCCTGTCACGACTGCGGACCGCAGCTCATGTGGGAGGAACCCGGACTCGGTGAAGAACTGCCTGACAATGCTGCAATTCTGGACAGGGCCGCAGAGTTACTGAAGCAAGGCGGCGTAATCGCATTCAAGAGCGTAGGCGGCTACAACCTGGTAGCCGATCCCTTCAACGACGAAGCGGTAAGCAAGCTTCGTCAGGCCAAGAACCGTGAGAGCAAGCCTTTCGCTGTAATGTTCAGAAGCCTTGATGAAATCCGCAGCTACTGCCACGTCAACGAGGTCGAGGCAAAGCTTCTGGAATCATCGGCTCGCCCTATCATCCTGCTGGAACACAAAGAGTCCGATTTCGCCGAAATCAACCGCAGCAGATTTATCGGCTCATTCCTGCCGAGCTTCGCTGCCCAGTACATGCTTCTGGACAGAATCAGCCCGCTGATTTTCACCAGTGCCAATCCATCGGACATGCCGATGATCAAGGACGAGGCCGAAATGCTCATTTATTTTGAGAGAGTAAGCCCTCTTGTAGACGGCATCCTGTACAACAAGAGAAAAATCCGCGTTCGCGCCGACGACTCGGTTACGCGCGTAATAGACAATCAGCCGCAGATGATCAGACGTTCCAAGGGATACGCCCCTGTACCGCTCTATGTGGACAGCGGCAACGATTCCCCTGCCCGCTGCATTCTGGCAACAGGCAGCCAGCTGAAGAATTCATTCGCGCTCTCCAAGGGACCATTTTCCTACATGAGTCAGTTCTTCGGAGACATGGATACAATAGAAAACCAGACAATATACAGAGAAAACGTAGACCGCATGTCCGGGCTGTTCAGAATAAAACCTGAGCTCGTTGTATGCGACATGCATCCGCTCTACTTCACTACAGGCTTTGCGGAAGAATATGCAAAAGCAGCCGGCCTGCCTTTGCATAAGGTTCAGCATCATCACGCCCATGTTGCCTCCGTAATGGCCGAAAACAACCTTGAGGGGCCTGTTATCGGTGTCAGCTTTGACGGTACCGGCTATGGAACTGACGGCTGCATCTGGGGCGGAGAATTCATGCTCTGCGAAGGAGCGGAGATGAAGCGCGTGTCACATCTGAAATACGTTGACATGATCGGTGGAGATTCATCCATGAAGGATGGCATCCGTTCCGCGCTTAGCTACATTGCGGCAGAAAGCGGCGAATATTGCAATTATGACGCCGGAGACTGCGATGTCAGCGAAATCCACGTTGACATTTCCGACATACTGGAGTTCGGCAGAGACAGACTCCTTGCAGGTCCAAATGCGGAACTGATCATGAAGGCCATCAGGACCGGAACGAATACCATCAGAAGTTCCAGCATGGGCAGACTGTTTGATGCGGTTTCATGTCTGCTGGAGATAAAGGACCATAACGACTATGAGGGACAATGTGCCATCATGCTTGAAGATGCGGCTGCTTTTGCACGAAAGCATCCGGGAGAAGACAGAGCCAGCGACCTTGCCCTCTCCTTCCATGAACGCATAATTGACATGATAATGGAACAGTGCCGGGACATCAGAGAAAAAACCGGTGCCACCCAGGTTGCTCTTACCGGCGGCACCTTCCAGAACAAGATACTGATGGAAGGCATTCTTGAAAAGCTGAGGGTTGAGGACTTCGAGCCTTACTACAACATTTCCGTCAGCCCTAATGACGGAGGCATTGCCCTGGGCCAGCTCTACGTTGCAATGCACCTGCGGTAGCCGGACACCTTAACAAAATATAATGTAAATGAACTACTCCTGTTTGATATAATATATTTGTAAAAATTTACTATTAACAGGAGTATTTTATTGAGAAGCAAAAGGTGGAAGGAAAAAGAGTTTTCAACTGAAACTCTCACACAGGTAGAGGTTGATGAGATCATGGCCGGATCAGCGGATTATGCCAGTGGCAAGTCCCCTGTAAGCCGCAATACACAGTTTGCGGAAGGCCTTGATGATCTGGCGGAACTTCAGAAGCAGAGCCATGAGCGCGATGAGATGAGACAGACTCACAACTATGGCGTTCTTGATGCTGTGCGGAATTACAACCCGGGCAATGATGCTCCGGCCGGCTCTAACGAGCAGCCGGTTTCAGATGCACAGCCGGGTTCTGATGACATATACATGCCGGATTCGGGCTTCTTTGATGACGAGGATGCCGAATTCTACAATGAGCTCGAAGGCGGAAACGACTTCGCCCTCCAGCCTCTGACCCCTGAAGATGAAGATTACGGGGACATCATGGAAAACTATGATGACATCATGGAAAAGATGTCATCTGAGCCGGTAAAACCAAAGTACTGGTTCAAGGAACAGGGCGACCACTGGTTCTGCACCTGCGGACAGCTTAACAAAGGTGACACCTGCACAAACTGCGGACTTTCCAGAGAGCTTCTCCGCTCCCTCTTCTTCCTCAGCGAACCGGGAGATGAACCGGGCAAGTTCAAAGGCATGACGGCGGACTTTACGGAAGTTGAAATGCCAAAAGGCCTTTCCGCAAAGGCAAAGCTCATCATTGCAATAGTAATTATCGCAATTCTGCTGATTGGAACGGGGCTTTTCTCCTATTTCTACATAATCAAGCCGTCCGTTGAACGGGAAGCTGCAAAGGACGCCGCTCAAACGGCCGAAAGCATGGAAACTAATGTTGTCATGTTCACAGGCGACATGGAAGGTTTCCTGCTCGACAGCTACATCACCTCCGGTGACAGCTGCTGCAAAACCAAGGACTTTGAGGATGCCATAAAATTCTACGGCATGGCTCAGAGCATCAAGGACAGCGATGCAATACAGGACAGAATAAACAAGGCCAAGTACGGGTACGTATGTGCCCACAGATCTGATGGCGGGGATAAATTCGAAAAATATCTGAACGAACTTTACAAGGCAAACTATTCGGATATCGGAGACATATATGATGAGTACTACGCATGGCACTTCAAAATTGTGGCCAATCTCGATGCCGAGGATTACTCAACCGATATCAGTACGGCCAGCAGAAGTGACATAATATACTTCCACGTAAGTGTCAGCGGCGGACCGCCGGACAAGACACTGGATGTCTACTACAAGGCCAAATATCCTGCCGGAAACGAAGAACTTCAGCAGATCGGTTCAGGCTGGAAGTCCGGCTCCAAGGGAACAGCAAGATGCATGTACGCTGTACCGCTCATGGGTAAAGAAGGAAAACTGACCTTCACCGTATATGACAAGAGCACCGAGGAAGTTCTTGGATCGGATACAGTTACATTGAGCAAATAATAAGACAAAATAAGAACTCCCCTGCGGGAGTTCTTTTAATAAGGCAAACGTTTATGCATATTATGCAACGTGATTATCATTTATACTCTTTTTCTCATGCAAAAGCAATCTAGATAGTACAGTGAATGTAACTTTGGGCATTTTTTCGATCATTTCTCACTACCTGCCCCGAAAATCCTTAAAGCATATGACAATCAATGCCCTCAGATTACCAGAATTACAACCAGGCATTTCATGAATTCCCCGTGTGCCTGTCAAGAAAAAAAGGCTACCGCCTTAAGCGATAGCCTTCTCTTGCTCTGTTATGTCGGGAAAACCCGATATGCTGAGTCGGAATTATTCGATAACCTCAGTTACAACGCCGGAACCTACTGTTCTGCCGCCTTCTCTGATAGCGAATCTAAGTCCTTCTTCGATAGCGATTGGAGTAATCAGCTCAATTGTCATTGTGATGTTATCTCCAGGCATGCACATTTCTACGCCTTCAGGCAGTGACAGATCGCCGGTTACGTCAGTTGTTCTGAAATAGAACTGTGGTCTGTAGCCGTTGAAGAATGGTGTATGTCTTCCGCCTTCTTCCTTCTTCAGTACGTATACTTCGCCCTTGAACTTTGTGTGTGGGTGAATTGTACCAGGGTGTGCCAGAACCTGTCCTCTTTCGATTTCAGTTCTCTGTACGCCTCTCAGCAGTGCTCCGATGTTGTCGCCTGTCTGAGCCTGGTCAAGCAGCTTTCTGAACATTTCTACGCCAGTTACTACTACCTTTCTCTTTTCTTCTGTCAGACCTACGATTTCTACTTCTTCGCCAACCTTCAGAGTTCCTCTTTCAACTCTTCCTGTTGCTACTGTTCCTCTTCCTGTGATTGAGAATACGTCTTCTAC
>JAKSSG010000049.1 GCA_024403185.1 Clostridia bacterium | reverse complement strand
CCAAGTATTATGGCAAGCAGAACGCTTCCTTCAGAACGTGACCGCAAGCTGACCATAATGATGACACCTTTTATGAGCTGTTCAGCAAAACTGCCTATATATGCATTCTTTACAGCAGCATTTTTCCCAAATCACGGCGGTCTTGTTATGACTGGATTATATCTGACAGGAATAATCGTCGGAGTACTCGTTGCACTGGTTCTTAAAGGAACACTGTTCAGAGGCGAAGCAGTTCCTTTTGTAATGGAGCTTCCAAACTACAGAATGCCAGGTCCCGGTAATGTAGGAAGACTTCTGTGGGACAAGTCAAAAGACTTCCTGCAGCGAGCCTTCACGGTAATATTTATTGCAACTCTGGTCATCTGGTTCCTGCAGACATTTGACCTTCACCTGAACACTGTCACAAATTCAGAGGACAGCATCCTGGCAGTAATATCCGGATGGATATCACCAATATTTTCACCTATGGGATTTGGGGACTGGAGAATATCAACTGCACTTGTAACAGGCTTCATGGCTAAAGAAAGCGTCGTCTCAACAATATCAGTATTGTTCGGTTCTACTGCAGCTTTGACAGCAGTCCTGACTCCTGCAGCAGCAATATCTCTTCTGGTATTCTGCCTGCTGTATACACCTTGTGCTGCAGCAATTGCCGCAGTTAAAAACGAGCTTGGTGCCAGATGGGCATTTGTAATATGTCTCGGCCAGTGCATCATCGCATGGATCGCAGCATTTATTGCAGCAATGGCAGCTTATCTGATCATATAAGACATTCTGGGACAAAAAAATCAGCTAAATATGTATTTAACCGCATATTTAGCTGATTTTTCCGTCACTGTTAAGATCACTACAATTATTAAACTGCATTTTATTACTGTTTATTTATCGGCTTCCTCTGCTGGTCGCCATCAGGCTTCTCGGCCTTGCCTCCGCCTGCCAGTATGTTCTTGATCGTGTGTATGTTTACATCCTCAGGGTCCATGTCAAACTTGCTCTGGTGCTTGATCAGTTCCTCGTGTCGCGCTCTCTCCTCCTCGCTCATCTTCAGATGCTCCGGAGGATCCTTCTTGCTGAACGGTTTGGATGTGTTCTCGAATACCTTGTTGCACATGACTCCCAGTATGATTACCCATGACAGCAGCAGGAACCAGATCATGATGGCCACAACCGATGACAGTGCACCGTACATGATGTCGTAGTTTACCAGAGTTCCCGTGTAGAAGGAATATGCCCAGCTGACTATCAACATACCGATTGCGGCAAACATGGCTCCCGGTATTACAGTTCGGAATGGTCTTCTGACTGTCGGCAGGATGTAATAGTTGTATCCTATGATGAAGAAGTAGAGAACAAATCCCAGCGGCCATCTGAGCCACATCCAGAAGCTGTCCACGAAGGAAAGATCCTTGACGTGAAGCAGGTTAAGGATTCCAAGCAGGATTACCTTGCCGTAGCAGAGGATGATGAGAGCAAGTACCAGGGTAACCATGGTCAGAAGCATTGTAATAATGGCTCTGGCCCTTTCTATGAAATAGTTTTTGCCAGTGTTTTCGCCCTCGGTCAGTGTGTAGTTGGTAATTCTGGAGATGGCAAAAGATGCTCTGGATCCTGCCCAGAAGGCAATTATCAGGAATACGATATTACCAAAGCCCAGATAGTTAAATTCAAACAGACTGCTGATAAGTCCCGACATGTGCCGTCCCGTGTACTGTTCTATTATATCCAGCGCTGTTTCCGTACTGATGTCAAAGAGACCCAGAACCTGAACGATCAGGAGGAAAATAGGCACTACAGACAGCATCAGATAGAAGGATATCTGTGCTGCGAACCCGTGATAGTAGGGATCCTGTATCTGTCTGAAACACACTATGAACATTCTTTTGAATCTGTTTATGAAATTAGTCAATGTTCAGTTTCTCCAGTTTTTCCTTTAAGCTCACAAGCGCATTCGCCCTGTGGCTGATTGAATTTTTCAATTCGGCAGGCAGCTCCCCGAAGGTTCTGTCATAGCCAAGAGGTACAAACAGCGGATCATATCCGAAGCCGCCCTTTCCTCTTTCCTCAAGAACCAGATGTCCGTGGACCTCTCCTCTTGCAACCAGTGTTTCTCCGTCAGGGAAAACCATGGTTATTACAGAAACGAAGTGGGCCGTACGCTGTTCATATGGAACGTCTTTGATCAGACGAATAAGCTTGGAGTTGTTGTCCCTGTCGTCACTGTCCGCTTCATCCTCATCTTTCTCATCGGGCCATATGCCCGGGAAGGTGGCAAATCTTGCGGAGTACACTCCCGGCGCTCCTTCTATGCAGTCAACCACAAGACCGGAATCATCGGCAATGGTAATCTGCCCTGAGAGTTTCATTATCTCATGGGCCTTGATGTATGAGTTTTCTTCAAAGGTTTTTCCGGTTTCCGGAATCTCAATATCAGGCACTCCCGCCTCGTCTCTCGGAACGATGTTCATCCCGAACTGACTGGTAATCGCCTCGATTTCGACTATCTTGTGTTTGTTCTTTGTTGCGGCTACTATCGTTTTCATGATATTATATTGTATCATAAAAAAGGGTTGTGGAGGTAAAAATATGGAAATAGTAGTACTTGACGGTTATACCATAAACCCGGGAGATCTGAGCTGGAAAAAGATCGAACTCATGGTTGACAAATTCACGGTCTTTGACAAGACACCGCCTGAAAGAATCCAGTCCAGAATAGGTCTCTGCGATATTGTAATGACCAGCAAGTGTCAGATAACAAGAGAGATAATGGAGAATGCTCCGAATCTAAAGTACATAGGTTCTACGGCAACAGGATACAACAACATCGATGTTGAAGCTGCAGCAGACCTTGGAATCGTTGTAACCAACATTCCTTCATACGCAACCGACGCTGTGGCTCAGCACACCATAGCGCTCATGCTGGAGATGACCAACAATGTCGGACTGCACAATGTGTCGGTTCAGAGCGGCGAGTGGGAATCGAGCAATTACTTCTGCTACTGGAAAAAGCCTATTTCACTTCTGGCGGGAAAGAGCATCGGCATCATCGGTTATGGTGAAATCGGCAGCAAGGTTGCTGAAATCGCAAAGGCATTCGGAATGACGGTCAATATCTACAGCCGTGATCCGGAAGCTGCAATGAAATCGGACTATGTTTCGCTCCACTGTCCTCTGACGAAGGAAAACGAGAAGATGGTCAACACATCTTTTCTGGTAAATATGAAGCCTGGTGCAATTCTCATAAACACGGCACGTGGCGGACTGGTTGACGAACGGGCTCTTGCTGACGCTCTCAAGGCAGGCTTCATAGCAGGTGCCGCAACCGACGTTCTGACCACGGAACCGCCTGAAGCAGACTGTCCGCTTATCGGACTGGACAACTGCATAATCACACCTCACATGGCATGGGCACCAAAAGAAATGCGAGAGATCATTATCGATACCCTCGCAGACAATCTTCAGGCCTGGATGGATGGCAGGTCACAGAATCGCGTAACCGATTAGGCCCAGCGCAGTTCCGATAATTGCTCCCGCAATTACATCCCTCGGATAATGCACTCCGCCGGCCACGCGGATTACTGCCAGTACGATTCCGGCAACGCCAATAAGAATGCCGCTTACAGGCTGCACCATGAACGCTGTAACGGCAATGATGAATATTGAAAAGACATGACGGCTCGGGAAGGATTTCCCCGGGCTGTCTTTTTTTATTATGGGTTCAGGCGCACCGGGCTCATCATAGGGGCGCGGTGCATTGTACAGATATCTGAAAATGCTCACAAGAACAAATGATACTCCGGGCACAACAACATATGGCATCAGTCCCGTCATCCAGTTTCCATGACAGTTCAGCGCCAGATACAAAATCAGTGCCGGATAGAATATGTAAATTGCCGCAGTCAGTATCCTGTCTACGGCAATTATTGTCTTTGCATTATTTCTTAACAAGTTCCCTGGCTTCTTTACCCGTCATGTGTTCAACGTCAATTGCGAATACCAGCATTGGCATGCCTTCTTTTTTCAGGTCCTCATCAATCTTTTCCTGCGGTGCTTCCGGCCAGTACTTCAGTGAAAGAATTCTGTGTGCATAGCTGAACTCCTCGCCGAAATGCTCCAGTTCACGAACTCTGCCAAATGCTATTGCACTTCTGAAGTATGTGGTAAACTCCTCACCTACAATCTGATCCTGGTCTATTACGCAGAAGCTTACCTTGTCATGCTTTCTCATTGCGTCAAGCTTGTGTCCTGCCTTTGCGCAGTGAAAATAGATCTTTCCGTCTTCATAAACGAAGCTGAGCGGAACTGCGTACGGGTAATCCTCATCGCCCAGCACGGCAAGAACACCCGACGTTGCCTTCTTCATTACCTCTATGGTTCTCTCCTCGGACATTTCCTGCCCGAACCTTCTCATCTTTCTGAATTCTGCCATAACATTTCCCTTTCTATCATTATTGCTTTTGTGCCTTCTGTTTCATGCCCGGATCAGCTTACAGTTCTCCGCATGTTCCAACAGGTGTAGCTCCACCGATTGCCTCGATAACGGATTCTGTTTTTTCCTTGTCGAACCAGCTGCACAGTTCAATGCCATGCATTCCCGCATCTGACAGCTTCTTTGCTGCAGCATTTGCCTGTTCCTGATCCTTAACGAAGATTGCGCGAGTGTGCATGCCGTCAACGTTTACATCAACTTCTGTCGGTTCCTCAACGCCTCTCATGACGATTACGATTCCATATTCGCTGAATTCTTCCAGTGCTGATACCTTTTCAAATTCTGCAGGAAGATAATCAGCGTGACGAATCTTTACGCCTTCACCTGCCAGTGCGGACATCTCGGCAGTCACTTCATCATCAAAATCTCCGCAGAGATTGAAAAGTGTATATCCTTCGTCAGCCAGCTGCTTGGCATAAGCCTTTGCGCTTTCCATGTCGCCTGTTCCTACGATCATGTTGTAGCTTTCAGCATTTTCATATACTCCCTTGTACTTGTCCGGTGAGCTTCCCGGTACGTTTACAAACCATGCAAATTTCAGCATATTGTTCTCCTCCTTCAAAAGCATTACTTTAGATAATTATCGTACAAAACCGTCTCATCGTCAATAATTACAATATGACACTTGACAGGTTAGCCTTGCCTAACTATAATTGTATCAGAGTTAGGAGAGACAAACTGTGAGCATTTTAGGATGGGTAATATTAATAACGGCAATTGCCGGAATCGGCGGCACCGGTGTAGGTGGCTACGTGGGTGCTGTTTTGCGTAAGGATTCCACTAAGGTTGTCAGCCTCCTTCTTGCTTTTGCGGGAGGAGTCATGATGGCCGTAGTCTGCTTTGACCTTATTCCCAAGGCCTTCAAGCCTGAGGGTGCCAGCGAGCAAATGCCTCTCTGGCTGGTTGTTGGCGGCATCATTCTGGGATTTTTAGTTGTTTACCTCCTGAATCTGTGGATAGACAAATCTACAAATCACGAGGTGGAGCACATTGATGAACAGCATCCTCATGCTCATGACGACCTGGATGAACTGATTCATGCGGACCACTTCAACAAGCACCGCAGAGAACATGATCTCGCTCATGAACATGAACAACTTCACGGCGACTGCAGCCACGACGAACATCATCACGAGCTCTTCGTTGCAGGTGTAGTAATGGCTGCTGCAATAGCACTCCACAACATACCCGAAGGCATGGTCATCGGTGCATCTTATGCCGGAGACGTACAACTGGCAAGCAGCATAGTCGGAAACTCCGGCTTCATCATCGCAATAGTAATCGGACTTCACAACATACCTGAAGGCATGGCCGTATCCGTTCCGCTGATTTCGGGAGGGTCAAATCGCTGGAAAGCAATTCTCGTTACAGCCTCAACCGGCATACCTACGGTTATCGGTGCAATTCTGGGTTACTGTCTCGGCCTCATCAGCCCTGTCTGGCTTTGCATATCGCTGGCCTTTGCTAGCGGCGCAATGCTCTACGTGGTATTCGGTGAGCTCTTCCCCGAAAGTTTTCTCATGTGGAAAAGCAAGGCTCCGGGCGGCATGGCACTTATCGGTTGCCTTGTAGGACTTGTTCTCGTATACTTCTAATATAGGAGATGCAATTATGCTTTTAATTACACATGATTTTACAGATCCATATTTCAATCTGGCTTCTGAAGAATACTTTCTCAGAGAATCTGACGATGAAATAATCTACCTCTGGAGAAATGAGAACGCCGTAATAGTCGGCAAGCACCAGAACACGATTGAGGAAGTCAATCAGCACTACATCGACGAGCACGGAATTAAAGTAGTCCGCAGGCTTACAGGCGGCGGTGCTGTTTTTCATGACATAAACAATATAAATTACTCGGTCATTCTTAAATATGAAAAGGGGCTTTTCTCAAACTACGGTCTCTTTACAAAACCCATCTGCGAGTACCTTAACACTCTTGGTGTGGCAGCCGAACTCAATGGACGAAATGACATTACTATTGAAGGACTCAAGTTTTCAGGCAATGCCCAGGCCGTCGTGGATGGTCGAATCATGCATCATGGCACTCTGCTCTTCAGTTCCAACCAGTCAGACATTGAAGGCGCTCTGAAGCCTTCAAAGCTGAAAATCGAAAGCAAGGGTGTGAAGTCCGTAAGGAGTCGGGTGACCAACATTTCCTCACATCTCGCGAAAACAATGACAACTGAGGAATTCATGTCGGGGCTTTACGATTTCTTTAAGAGAACCCTGCCGGAATGCACTCCTTATTCTCTTTCTTCGAAAGATGTCGAGGCAATTCAGAAGCTCGCCGATTCAAAATATTCAACATGGAACTGGAATTACGGAAACTCACCGAAATACGAATTGTCAGTTCAGAAAAAGTATGATTTCGGTCTTGTTGATGTACGTCTAAATGTGGCATCCGGCGTAATAAAAGACATAAAAATATTCGGCGATTACTTTGCCGTAAAGGATATTGCAGAAATAGAAACAGCCCTTGCGGGCTGTCCTCATAACCCGGACGCAGTCGGCCGGGTGCTTGATTCATTTATCATTGACAAATATATCAGTCACATGAGCAGCGAAGAGCTGACTCATCTTATTACTTGCATGTAGCCGCTTCGAAGGCCTGATCAAAGGCTTCAAAATCTCCTTCCTGTGCACTGAATTCCAGTTCAACATCATGGTCACCCATGTAGATTCTGATAAGCTTGCATGGATATTTGGCCTGCAAATCATCTTTGGTAGGGTTGAGCATGTTTAATGTGCATGTTATGGTATGCATGTCATAGTCCCCGAATTTTCCTGCAACCGGATCCGAAACATCTGAATATGACGCATCATCCTCTGTAACTTCCTTAAAGAATTTTCCCGCGCCATCCATGTCTCCACCAAATGTCTCGAGCAGACCGAATGTATCCTGCATAAGCAGTCTGTAGTCATGTCCTTCCTTATTCAGCTGTTCATAAATCGCATAATCATCCGAAAGCGTATCCTTCTCCGCCTTCCATGCCAATGGAATTTCCATTGTAATCCCCTGGAAACTTACTTCCTGGGTTCCACCTGAGCCACCTCCACATGCAGTTAAACCGAATACGAGGATAACTGCCAAAAGAGCAATTACTATTTTCTTCATTATGTACCTCCTTACTCTTTTAGTTTTCTATCATTTTACCCTTACTTTTATTTTCTTAACAGGTGATGTCTTTGCATTATAGTTTGCGGTTGCTGCCGAGGTGACCTTGACTTTAATATAATAAGTTCCCCTCTTTGTGCGCTTCTTAACTTTGATTTTTCCGGTTTTGCTGTTAATCGTCAGCCTTTTTGAACCGCTTGTCTTGACAAATTTTTTCGTTCCTTTTGCCCCTGATACTTTTAGTGCCGATAAATACCTGGACTGTTTTCTCATTTTTTTTCGTTTGATGCTGCGATATTTTGAAGTAATCTTATCAGTTGTTTCTTCTTCATTTTCGTTTCCATTGCTTCCTACCATTCAACAATGAAATATCTTTCATCAGTATTTTATCACATCAGATTCTGAAAGCCCATAATTGAAACGCCTGTTATTTTTTCTTATTACATATCATTATGTCTGTGCTATAATTAGCTATCATCAATGGCGAACAGCATAATTTGTTAAGATACTATGTACGTGTGCAATGGTTTTGCACAGAAAGGAGCATACTCATGACAGAAATGAGTTTCAAGGAGAGGCTTGCCTCTATGATTAAAGACGTTGACGTGGCCTCAGGCGCAACGCATAAGGATCTGGGACTGGACCTCAAAGGGAAGATCAAAGCCCTTTACGATGAAATTGACAAGATTCAGGCAGAACAGCATCAGGATCTGGGATTTGATTTCAGCGGCAAACTGAAGGCACTGTACGACGAAGTGGACAAGGCTCAGGCTGAAATGCACTCCGTTGACGAAAGCCGCATTCGTGAAGAACTGTCAAGAATGATAAAGGATATCGACGAAGCAACAGATAAGCTTCTGACAAAATAGCAGAAGCAGCAAACATACAGAGACAGGCATAGCCGAACTTGTAAGAACAAAGCAGACATACAAAAGTATGTCTGCTTTACTCTTTTCAGCCATTTCCGGCTCAAACTGAAATTTACCCGAATGCAGAAAGCTATGCCATATACTCGGCAAGCGCCTTGACCTCACAGCCCTTATAGCAGCACAAAAAATCCCCCTGCCGGTCTTTCCGACAGAGAGATTAAATTAAGCTTTGCTAATCATTGCCTTTGTTCAAAACGATTTCCATGTCGTTTATGAGCTGTACAAACAGCTTGGCCAGTTCAGGGTCAAACTGCGTTCCTGCACCGGATTCAATCTGTTCTCTCGCGTAATCGATTGATAGTCCCTTTCTGTAAGGCCTGTCAGTTGTCATGGCGTCGAAAGCGTCAGCCACTGCCAGGCACCTGGCTGCGACAGGAATGTTTTCGCCCTCTGCTCCTCTCGGATATCCCTTGCCGTCCCATCTCTCATGATGGCCGACCGCCGCAGGGATCAGGTAATCCATTGAAGGCAGATGACGAATCATGTCGATTGAACTGTTAACATGCCCCTTTATTACTTCATACTCTTCGTCGGTAAGCCTGTCCTCCTTTTTCAGTATTTTTTCAGGAATGCTGATCTTGCCGATGTCATGCAGAAGCCCAGCCGCGTAAACCATTCGGATCTGGTCTTCACTCATGTTGAAAGCGGCAGACAGAATTGCCGCATATTTGGCAACGTTCTTGCTGTGCTGAGCAGTGTAGTGATCCTTGGCATCGATAGCTGCAATAAGTGC
>JAKSSG010000048.1 GCA_024403185.1 Clostridia bacterium | reverse complement strand
ATTTCCCCGGGAGAGTGCATGAAGATACTCTTCGGCAAACTGACGGGCATGACGCCGACATGGGACGGAATGGATGAGAACATGCTGCTGGGAGTCAGGTTTCCAAGAACCATGGCAACTGTAATTGTCGGTGCGGCACTCGCTTTGTCGGGAGCCGTTTATCAGGGCATTTTCAAGAACCCGCTGGTATCTCCGGATTTCCTGGGCGTTTCTTCAGGCGCCTGCGTCGGAGCGGCAATTGCAATACTCCTGTCCTTTTCAGCAATGCTCGTTCAGGTGTTTGCTTTTCTCGGAGGAATTCTGGCCGTGAGCCTGACCATACTGATTCCTAAACTGCTGAGAAGCGATTCTAATATCATGCTGGTTCTGGCAGGAATAATTGTGGGCGGTGCAATGTCATCCATACTGGGATTCGTAAAGTACATTGCGGATCCGGAAACGCAGCTTGCGGCAATCACATACTGGCAGCTGGGAAGCTTCGCATATGTTGACGGCAAAGCCATCATCAGCGTGCTGCCGCTTAGCATAATTGCGGCTGTGGTTGTTCTGGCCATGTCATGGTGGATCAACGTGCTTTCACTCGGTGAGCAGGAGGCCCAGAGTCTGGGAGCAAATGTTTCGCTGTTAAGAGGCATATGCATCGTGTGTTCCACGGTGCTGACTGCAGGAGCGGTCTGCATTTCGGGTACAATAGGATGGGTTGGTCTGGTAATACCTCATTTCGGAAGAATGATGGTAGGCTCAGACAACAGAACCCTTCTTCCGGCATGCTGTTTCGTGGGAGGCATCTTCATGCTTCTGGTCGATACGGTAACAAGGATAATAGGACCTGCGGAAATGCCTGTAAGCATTCTGACAGGAATAATCGGAGCGCCGTTCTTCGCATGGCTGCTTTACAGACAGAGAATGAACCTGAGGTAACTGAGAATGATATATGAAGTAAAAGATCTGACATTTTCATATCCGGCAGGTGACAGGAAGGTGCTCGACGGAGCCTCCCTCAGTCTGGACAGGGGCGAGGTGCTTTGCATTCTGGGACCTAACGGAGCCGGCAAGACTACGCTGCTGAACTGCATGGCGGGACTGCTTAAGCCTGACAGCGGAAGCATAAGTCTCTGCGGTCAGCCGCTTGCAGAAATGAAGGAGAAGGAAATAGCCAAACTGGTTGGATATGTTCCGCAGCTTCATACGCCTTCATTTGATTACAGGGTCATTGACTTCGTTCTCATGGGCAGAGCTCCCAGGACGGGAACCTTTGGCAGACCGACTGCGGAAGATGAGGAACTGTGCATGTCTGTGCTCGAGAGCATGGGTCTTGAGCACCTGGCTGAAAAATCATATCTGAACATCAGCGGTGGCGAAAGACAGCAGCTTTTAATAGCCAGAGCCATAGTTCAGGAGCCGGAGGTTGTCCTCTTTGATGAGCCTACGGCACATCTGGATTTCGGCAATCAGCACAGAGTACTCAAACGGGTGCGAAAAATGGCGGAAGACGGTTTTTCGGTTATCATCACAACGCACAATCCGGACCATGCACTGCTGCTGGGAGACAAGGCGGCCATAGTAAGTCGTGACGGCAGCATTACGCAGGGAAGATGTGAAGAAATAGTAACAGAAGAAAACCTGGAGAAGGTTTACGGAATAGATCTTAAACTCATGTATGTTGAAGAACTTGGGAGGAAAGCATGTCTCGTTCCCGAATTATGAAAATAAGCGCACTGATTATTGCCTTTGCACTGGCCTTAACGTGTCTTGCGGGATGCGGAAACGGTGAAGGTGCTTCCGGCAATGAGAATGCAGGGACGGTAATTTCAGAAACGGATACGGAGCTGACGATTGTCGATCAGGCCGGGCGAGAGGTTACCGTAAAAAAGGATTCCCAGAGCATTGCGCTGTGCTACAGGGTTGTAATCAGATTTCTGCTTAGCCTGGACCAGGGTGACAAGATAAAGGGCATCGGCAAGAGCGAGCCTTTCCTTGAGGAGCTTCAGCCATCACTGGCGGACTGCATGGATGTGGGGCAGGGAGTTGCGGACATCGAGGCTCTGGCAGAACTGAAACCGGATCTGTTTTTCCACAAGGCAAGCGACGTTGAAACTCTGGAGGCCGTTGAGAAAATAGGAATTCCTTCCGTGGGGATTGAAGTTGAAACTCCGGAGGACATGATCGTTGCCCTGAAAATCATGGGCAGGGTTTGCGGCGCCGAGGAAAAGGCGGACAAGCTGATTGAATGCTATGACGCGAGCATTGCAAAAGCAGAAAAGCTCACGGCGGACATTCCCGAAGGCAAAAAGAAAACAGCCATCGTAATGGGAACCTCCATTGGCAAGGTTGCAGATGGGAGCATGCTGCAGGGTGAAATGCTCGAAAGGGCAGGAGCAGTAAACTGCGCGGCAGACCTGGAAGCTACTGAGCTGTGGCCGACAGCGGGAACGGAACAGATTTTTGAGTGGAACCCGGAATACATTTTCATAACGGGAAGTGAAAGCGCCGTCTATGGTGCGGATGAAATATACAAAAGCAAGGCATGGTCTGAAATAAAGGCCGTAAAGAACAGAAATGTTTATGTAATGCCTGCGGAGCAGGACTCCTGGGAGTTCCCGGGCATTGTCAGCTCACTTGGAACCGAGTACATGATCCATGTAATGTACCCGGAACTGCTCAGCGATGAGCAGCTGGAGGAAGATGTAAACAAGCTGTATGAACTGTCATACGGCAGAACATTTGATAGAGAAGAACTGGGATATTAATGAAAAAGACTAGAACATTCAGCAGAATACTTGCATTAATATGCGTGGTCAGCCTTGTGGCAATCCAGGCCTTTGTTCTGCTGCCATCGATGGGGCAGGACGGAGTCTTCGGAGCTACAGGAGGTGGCGATCTGGAGATAAGAGTTCAGTATTACGGCGAAAGCGGGAATAAGATCAGGACGAAGGCGATCTTTTCAAAATCAGAACTCGAGGGAATGGGTGCCTCGACCTATTATTATTCAAACATTACCAAAGTCGGTACGGTAATGACCATGGCCGCATACGGACCTAAGGTTACTACGATAATAGAGAATGCGGGGATCGACCTGGGTTCGATTCAGAATGTGACCTTCAGAACGACGGACGGATATACCAGAAACTTTACCGTTGGAGGACACCTGACCAGCACAAGATATTTTTATCCGAATCTCTCGTCACTGTACGAAAGATGCGATGACGGACAGACACTTATTCCGCTTGAGGATTCGCTTGACGGAGCGACTGCGGCACCGGCCATTCTGGCCCTTAAATTCGGCGAAAGCAAAATGCCCGGAACGGATGCCAGAAGCCTATCCATGAGTACAAACAAGACTTACAGATTCTGTCTGGGACAGACATCTCTGACTGAGGGGAAGCAGACACGTCCGGGATACGATGGGGGAGACGTAACCTCAATGGACTCCTGCCACAGCATCTACGGAATCGACATTACACTTTCGGGATCCCCGCCTGCAGAGCTGGGACTGGATATAAGCAATCCGAACATCAAGGTCGGCAGCAAGAAGAAAATATCCGTAGAAATTATAAGTGATGAGCTCTTTAATGGAGAGACTGCTTATGACGAGAGCGACATAACCTGGGAAAGCAGCGATCCTTCAATCGCAACAGTGGACGAAAACGGAAATGTAACTGTCAAGAAAAAGGGCGAGGTTGTCATTACAGCCACCTTGCCAAACGGCACCTCGGCAAGCATTACCATAAACGGAGCAAAGGAAGAGGCCAAAGATGAAGACAAGGGAAAGACTAAAACTGATGGAGGCAGCAAGGCTTCCGCAAAAGCAGCCAAAGACAGTAAAAAGAAGACAACAAAGAAGACTGTAGAAGCCAGGACCATCGCGGTAAAGGAAATAAAGCTTGGCGACGAGATTGTACCGGAAACAAGCATGCAGGATGAAGAACGAGAGAAAAGCATGGCATCCGATGCAACTGCCCTTGATAAAGGCGAGGAATTCAGCAAGAAGGTTGCAGCGGGAACCGCAGGTGCATTTGGCCTGGCCTGCGCAACAGGAATTGTATTCAGAATCAGAAGATATCGAATTGACAAATAACAGAGACTAATATAGATACGGGAGGTAACACTTTGTTTTCAGATGTATTAAAGGACGCCCTTAGAGCAATAAGCAGCGGGCTGCAGATTCCAACAATAATAATACTGATTTTGCTTATTGCCATAGCAGTTATAATGCTTGGCAGCATTATTGCGGAAGTGTTCAGCGAGAGGAAGGCTTTGAAGGTAAGCATTCCGGACCTGGTTGATAAACTCCAGGGCAAGAACATGGATGAGATGAAGGCTGTCATCGTCGGAAGCGATCTGCTCAAGCGCCAGAAGAAGGCGGCAGAGATGCTCATCGACAGGATTAAATATCCGGACAACACGAGAGAGGCGCTGGCAAGACAGCTCCTGGCAGATGAGGAAGCCAGATTCAACAAGATAACAAAAGTAACGGACATCGTAGCCAGAGTGGCACCCATGTTCGGACTGATGGGAACACTGATTCCTCTGGGCCCGGGACTCATTGCACTGGGACAGGGAGATACAAAGACATTGTCAGACTCGCTTCTGATTGCCTTTGATACGACCGTTGCCGGCCTTATCAGTGGCGCAATTTCCTATGTAATTTCAGGAATCAGAAAGAGCTGGTACGAGCAGTATATGGTTGGTCTGGAAACAATCATGGAAGCCATACTCGAAGAGCAGGCAAGAGAAAGAAAGCTGGCATATCTGAAGCTGAAGCAGCAGAAGCAGCAGGCGAACAGAGGTTAGGATAATGAGAATAAACAACAGACGGGGAAGACTGCGTGTACAGCGCAGAACTGAAGATTTCAGCCCTATGGAGGGCGTAGGAAACATGGCGGACGCCATGCTGGTTTTCGCATGCGGAATCCTGCTTGCTCTCATTATGAGCTGGAATGTGGATGTTTCCGATACAGGAGAGATTACCAAGAGCCCTGAAGCAAAATACGAAGTTGAAGGAATGGAAAACGGCAAAACCGAACAGGTAGACGCCAATAAGAACCTTGAGGAAATGGGCAAGGTATATAGGGATCCGAAGACGGGGAAATACTACGTGGTTGAGGAATAATCAGACATCAGCCCTGCTGCCGGGAAGACGCCTGAGAATCAGGCAGGCTATTATTCCTATGATGGCACCGGTTATAACTCCGGAGATTACCAGCACAGGGAAATAGACGAAAACCCTGATGGTTCCGACAACAACGGCGGCGATCAGAATCTGTCCCAGGTTATGCATTACACCTCCCGCAATTGAAACACCTGTAACAGAGAAAACGCCGGTGCGCTTCAGAAGCACCATGGTCAGAAGACTGAGCAGACAGCCGGCAAGGGAATAGATGATTCCAAACACGCCACTGAAAAGAAGTCCGGCAATGAAAATGCGGACGAGATTGATGGCAAGCGCATATTTGCCATTGAGATAATAGAGCGCAATTATTATTACGAGATTTGCGATTCCCAGCTTGATTCCGGGAACACCGAAATTGAAAGGAATCAGAACTTCAATATATGAGAAGATCAGTGCCAGAGAAGCCATGAGACCGGCTATGGCAATGCGCCTGGTTGTGGATGCTGAAAGTGGATTATCGCGAGACTGAGTCATATGCTTTCTCACCTCCGGTAATTTCAAGAACCAGCTTGTTCGGCAGGCAGACTATTGTTTCGCCGCCCTTTGATATGGCGTGGCTGTGAACACAGTCCTGGCCCGTGCAATCAGCAGCATCAACAGAGACCTGTCCATCCCTGATCTGGACACGGTTAAAGTGGCCGTCATCGGTTTTCACTTTAATAGTCTGATCTTCAAGAAGAGAATAGGTACCAAAAAGACTGCCCTGGGAGCTGATTTTAAGTTCGCTTCCCAGTTCATCTCCGAATGAGATAAGATATGATGCCGCAAGTCCCAGAACAATAAGGACGACGGCCAGAATGATGTCAGCCTTTTTAAACATAGTATCTTTAGTAAAATCACGAATCCGGGAGGACTCATGAGAAGAAAAAACTTATTAGGAAAATGCAGTAAAATACTGGTTGCAATCCTGCTTGTTTCCCTGGTAATTATACCACAGACGGGTTGTGGCGATAAAGAGCCTGTAAGCGGTACGGACGAGTATCTGGATACCGAGTGCACAATTTCAGTCTACGGAATGAAGGAAAAAGAAGCACAGGAGATCATTACGGGTGCATTCGGTGAAATCGCCAGGTATGAGAGCCTTCTCAGCAAGACCGTCGAAGGCAGCGATGTGGACAGGGTCAACATGGCAGGCGGGAAAACCGTCAAGGTATCTGAAGATACTGCAAAGGCAATAAACATGGGCCTTGAGACAGGAAAACTGTCCGGCGGAGATTTTGACATTACAGTAGGAAGACTCACTGATCTGTGGGATTTCAAGGCAGCCGAGCCGGAAGTGCCTTCGGAGGAAGACATAGATGAGGCGGTTACAACCGTTGAATACGGCAAGGTGGGCGTAAAAGGAAACGAGGTTACGCTGGAGGATTCCGAGGCGAAGCTTGAGCTTGGCGGAATCGCCAAGGGCTATATTGCCGACAGAATAACCGAGTACCTTGAAGACAATGGTGTAAGCAGTGCAATAATCAATCTGGGCGGAAATGTTGTTACAATAGGCTCAAAGGATGACGGAAGCGATTTTGTAATAGGAATAGAGAGACCTTACAGCGACAGAACCGAGATGGTTGGTTCTGTATCGGTCAGTGACAAAACGGTAGTCACTTCCGGCGTATATGAGAGAATGTTTGAAAAGGACGGCGTTCTTTATCATCACATAATTGATCCTCAGACAGGATATCCGGCAGAGACGGACCTGGAGGCCGTTACAATTGTAGCTGACAAAGGATATTCCTGCTTTTGCGATGGACTGTCCACTGCCTGTCTCATGGCTGGTAGCGATGGAGCAATGGAGCTTGTGAAAAAAGTTCAGAAGGACAATCCGGACATGCACATAGAGGCCTCCTTCATTGATGAAAATGACAATCTGACGATGACAGATGGAATGGTAATTAATCCGGTGGAATAAATGAAGAAGATAATTGGAATTGCGTTAACAGTAATAATGCTCACGGGAATCTGCGTGGGCATGAGCGGCTGCGGAACAGATGACATCGATATCAGCAGCTATGCTGACAGTAAAATCGTTCTCAGCGGAATTACGGATGAAGATATTACAATCACAATCGCAGATCTGAAAGCGCTGGAATGCAAAACCGTAAAGACGGAAAGCACAAGCGACAAGATCGGCGTGGTGAAGGCAACAGGCCCTGAGCTCGACACCCTGCTCTCGCAGTATGGCGTAAGCAAGGCGGACTTCAGGAAGGTGATTTTCGAGGGAACTGACCAGTACGATGTTAAACTGCTCAATGACTACATTACGGAGCATGACATCTATCTGGCTTTCGGCATTGACGGTGAGCCGCTGGATGGGGAATCCGCCCCATGCCGCGTTATTATACCGAAATCCGATTCAGCTTACTGGATTCGCATGGTTGACCGTATCAACTTTGAGAAATAGGTGCACGTCAATTGACATACGTTTGCATGTCAAGGTATAATATGAGGACTATATGGCAAGTGAATATAATCTCCGATTTTCACACGACTCACGCAGCCGGTGAAAACGTCAGGGCAGGGAGAGCGATTTCCCCGCCTGCCATTGCGCAAAGGAGACTGACCTTAAGGATGAGGTTGGTTTTGCTTTGCTGTTTTTTTAGGTGAAAAATGGAGTTTTTATAAGAAAGGAAGCAAGCGAATGAAAAGACTGAAATTCAAGAAAGAACTTTGCATTGGTTGCCAGCTCTGCTCACAGGTTTGTTCCGCCTACAAGGAAGGCGAAGTAATTCCTTCAAAGGCAAGAATCTTTATCGAAACATATTACGATAGAGGCGACCTGAAGTATGATGACAGCTACTGCATCCTCTGCGGAAGATGTGCCAAGGCATGTCCTGCAGATGCAATCAAGATGGGCGAACACATCGAAGTTGACGCTGAGAAGTGCGTTGGCTGCGGAGCATGTGCAGACGCCTGCCCTAAGCATGTAGTAAGGCTCAGAGATGACGTTGCTTACATCTGCGACACATGTAACGGAAATCCGCACTGTGTTGTAGCTTGTCCGCACCACGCTCTGACATTTGAATAAAGAGAGGAGGCAGTAAAATGATCGTAAAGGTATTAAAAGAAAAGTACGAACAGCAGGCTGCTGACCCTAAGCAGCACGTAATGGAATACGGATATCACAATGCAGTTCTCAGAATCAATCTGGAAAAGAAGACTGCAGTTGTAGAACCTCTCAGAATGGACTTTGCAGAAAAGTATGTAGGATCCAAGGGTCTGGTAATCAGATACATGTATGAAGAACTGGAACCTGGCATTGATGCTCTGGGACCAAAGAACAACCTGTACTTCACAAACGGACCTCTTACAGGAACTGCCGTTCCATGTTCAGGAAAGCTGTCAGTAGCAGCAAAGTCACCTGCAACAGGAACAATGAATGACTGTTCCATCGGAGGACACGCAGGAATCAGAATCAAGTATGCAGGATATGACATGGTTGTATTCGAAGGACAGCTGTCAGAACCGGGATACGTTGTTATCGATGATGACAGAATCGAATTCCTGAGCGCACAGAGCCTCTGGGGACTGGGTTCACACGAAGCTGAAGCAAAACTGATTGAACAGTACGGAAGAGAATTCTCATGTCTGTCAATCGGACCTGCAGGCGAAAATCTTTCAAACATGGCCTGCATCAACTCAGACTATTACAGACAGGCCGGCCGTGGCGGAATCGGTGCTGTAATGGGCTCAAAGAAGCTGAAGGCTATCATGGTCAGAGGAACCAAGGGCGTTAAGCTTCCTGATATTGAAAAGACTATGGACAGAATCATGGAAATCCACCATGAAAGCTGCCTTGACGAAGAAAACGAATTCGTATTTGACGTTGGTACATATGCATTCCTGGAAGGATGTCAGGAAGGCGGAATCATGCCTTACAAGAACTTCTCGGATACAACTGACGACGAATGGGAAAAATACAATGATGCAGCGGTACTGCCTTACAGAAAGGGCAAGAGAGGCTGTGGAAGCTGCGGCCTTGGCTGCGGTAACTTCATCCAGATGGGCGATGCCATCTGTGAAGGACCTGAATACGAGACATCTGCAGTAGCAGGACCTAATGCAGGCAACACTGACCCTGCCAAGATCGTTAAATTCAACCAGGTTTG
>JAKSSG010000047.1 GCA_024403185.1 Clostridia bacterium | reverse complement strand
AGTATAATAACTCTTGTCGTCGGGACAAAACCTAATATTCCGAGGTAGCTCAATGGCAGAGCAATCGGCTGTTAACCGATAGGTTGTGGGTTCGAGCCCCACCCTCGGAGCCAAAAGCAAAATCTGAAGTCTCGGCTTCAGATTTTGCATCATTACAGGAATTTGTTACGTGCCGGCGTGGCGGAATAGGCAGACGCCCGGGACTTAAAATCCCGTGGGTAGTAATACCCGTACCGGTTCGACCCCGGTCGCCGGTACCAATAACCTAATAACATCGCGGGGTGGAGCAGTTGGTAGCTCGTCGGGCTCATAACCCGGAGGTCAGAGGTTCAAGTCCTCTCCCCGCAACCATGAAATCAAAAACCAGCCAGAAGGCTGGTTTTTTGATTTCATTGCTACAGTAGAAGGACTTGAACCTGCAAAGGCGCGAGCGTGAAGCACGAGGCTCCTGTGAAGCCTCGTGTAGTGAGCGGGTCAAGGCGACCGAAAGGGGAGCCGCAGACCGGCGGAGCGAAGCTCCGCGCAAGTCCTCTCCCCGCAACCAAAAAATGCGGCTCTCGGAGAAATCCGGGAGCCTTTGATATCACTCATTTTCTTTGAAATTTCAACGATTTCGCCGTTTCTCAGAACTCGTACAAATCTGTAAAAACTACGCACAAAATGGACGAAGTGGGATTTTTTGTGGGGATGGTTTTTGAGTCAGACAGGACTCGAAGATTTCTCTTTTTCTATGATTTCAGTGCCGATTTCACGACTTCGATTATGGCGGGTGAGGAAGGACTCGAACCCTGTATTTGTGGGGATGACTTCTGGAACCATTATATTCAATATCTATAGACCGTAAAATGTGCGATGGCAATTCACATTTGATGTTGAATAAATCAACATCAAATCGTGGCAAAAGAAAGATGCTACAGAGTGACAAATCACTGCACAAGAATGTTGGCTCACACCTGCCTGACGGCTTTCAGCACCTGCCGGTCGGCGATGTAATCCTTTATAATAGACTGCGCTTCGGAAGGGGAATACGTATAGTATTCCTCTTTTTGGCTTGCGTAGATGGCGAACTGGCGCCGGTGCTGCAGGGGCGTTGTCTGCCAGAAATATTTGAAAGCCTTGTAGAAATATTTCTGCGAAGAGAAACCCGACAGCGCTGATATTTCCCCCACAGGAAGGTCGGTCTGAAGCAAAAGCTTCTGGGCGTAGAAACACCGGAAATAGTTCACTGCTTCCGTCAGGGAATGAAAGGTGGTTCGCCGTAGGAAGCTGGAGATGTATGAGGGATTCAGGAAAATCGTATCAGAAAGACCGGATACGGTGATCTTTTCGCGGTAGTGCTGCATGATGTAGGAGAGGATTTTGCGGAAACGGTCAGCGTACTTCTCATCGTCAGGGTTGTAGAGATCCTCATGGTCGTACCATTCTTCAATCGAAAACCAGGAGAACCGTCTGGTGAGGATATCAACCAGATTCAGCCGGATATTCTCACAGGTCGATGTGCTGTCGGTGTGTCCGGAAGAGGCCTCATACATGAGGGCCAGCATCATGTCGCAGACCAGCTGAACAGATTCCGGGTGACGGGTGAAGTCCGGGTGTGTGGTGCAGGAATAAATCGTATTGATCAGATCGTCCTCAGAGAAATCCGGATGGTCCAGATTGAGGTGAACAACCAGGCAGAGATTGTCCTGGTCAGCAAACACATTGTGCACATCCTCCCGGTCAAAGGTAACAAGATCCCCCGAATTCAGATGGAGGTGATTGTGCGCGATGTGTCCCCAGACTGATCCCTCCAGACAGAAGATCAGTTCGAGAGCTTTTTCATGGTAGTGGGTGTCCAGCTTGCGGATATTCAGCAGCTGTACCTGCACGCCGGTACCCGGGATGTAATCCGGCTCTATGGCCTTGCATAAATTAAGTTGCTGTTTCATTGTATTTGTTTGCAGAAATTAGTCAAATTGATAAATAAATAATCAAAAACAACTATTTATAAGGTATTTTTTTAACGTTGTACTAATAATATCATAAAAACAGGAAAAAGCAAGAACAGCCAAACCGGAGGTAAAGGAAATGAAAGCACCGGAATTGATTCTGACAAATGGCAAGGTCTATTCCGTGAAACTGAATGACGAGATCGTGCGCGGCGAAGCCGTTGCTGTCAGAGAAGGAAAAATCCTGAAGATCGGAAATAAAGAAGAAATCATGAATCTGGCAGGAGAGAACACTGAAATCATTGACTGCAATGGCAACACGATTCTGCCCGGACTATGTGATGCACACTGTCACCCATCAATCGCTGCGGCGTCTATGGCGGGAGCAGATCTGTTCGGCGTCTACCGCGAGGAAGGACAGAGCGCCGAAGATGTTATCAGTATTCTCATGGGACGGCTCAAGGAATATGTGGACAGCCATCCGGATGAGAAGGTCATCCGGGGAACCGGCTGGATCTACCAGGATTTCAGCCCGGCAGAGAGAATGCCAAGCCGTCTGGATATCGATAAGGTCTGTGCGGACAGACCGGTCATTCTGGAGTCCTTCTGTCAGCATAATCTGTGGGCCAATACGAAGGCCATCGAAATCGCTGGCGTGGACGAGAACACACCGGACACTTCTATCGGCTGCATCTACCGGGAAGAGAACGGTTATCCACAGGGTGTCTTCAATGATCCTGAGGCCATGGACTACATCAAGACGGGGGTTCCGGGATATGACCTGACGGTGGAGCAGTATAAGGAATCGATTCTCTGGTATCAGCATGAATGCGCCAATAAATACGGCGTCACTTTCGTGCAGGATTGCATGCACAGTGATAACGCGAGAGAAGCATACAGACAACTGGCGGAGGAAGGCAGACTGACACTCAGAATGCGTGCAGTGTACCATCTCAAACCGGACAAGTATGAGGAGCAGCTGCCGGAATATATCGCGCGCAAAGGCAGGGATAACGTGGATGAAGACTTCCGTATCGATACAATCAAAATGTTCGCAGAGGGAATGTTCAGCATGATCGACGGATATCTGCCGGAGTTCTGCGATGCCATCGGTCAGCCTCATGATTTCAATGCACCGCTTTACTGGCCGGATGACGTTTTTGTTAACTGCGCAGAGAAAGCAATGGAAGCAGGATTCAATGTGCATGTACACGCTATGGGAGATAAGTCCGTGAAGCAGAGCGCCGAATGCCTGGCAAAAGCACAGCAGATCGCCGGCAGGAAGCCGCGCAATGTCATTGCGCATGTCATGATTACGCCGGATGAGACAGCAGAGCTTATGGGAAGAGAGCAGATCATCGCCAACTGCCAGCCGGCATGGATGATGCTGGAGGCGGATGTCTCCGGTGAAATTGAAATGTTCGGCGCAGAAAAGGCTCTTCAGTCATACCCGTTCCGGAAGTTCATCGACAACGGCGTTACTGTTGCCTTTGGGACAGATTACCCAGTCACGCCGCCGCCCGATACCATGCAGGAGATCTGTGTGGCCATGACCAGATCCATTACCCCGGGCGCTATCGGCTACGAGAAATTCAAGG
Organism: Clostridia bacterium; assembly: GCA_024403185.1. Classification (GTDB taxonomy): domain Bacteria; phylum Bacillota; class Clostridia; order Peptostreptococcales; family Anaerovoracaceae; genus Lentihominibacter. The sequence continues at coordinate 6,202 of JAKSSG010000047.1, read as the reverse complement.
GGCAGGTTCTGGGTGATGAGAAGCCGGCAGCGCTTGCGGAAGCCGTCAAGGCGCTGAGTATAAACGGCGCGTTCCAGATGTTCGGCGAAGACTACACCGGAAGCATTGAAGAAGGCAAGTCAGCGGAGCTGGTGGTTCTGGATTCCGATCTTGAAAACACCAGACCGGAAGACATCTACGCCATCCGGATCGATAAAACGATATTCAAAGGCAAGCTCGTTTACGACGCAGCCTCGGAATCATAAATCAAAGGCAAATCTATCAATTATCTAAGGAGGAAAGGCTATTATGGAAGAAAAAGAAGTAATGGCTGCAGCAGCTGAGACAGCAGAAAGCGCGCAGGTAACTGAGCAGAAAAATGGATCCACAGAGATGGACCGTGTGCTCACCACACGGCAGCTGGTCGTCAACGGACTGGCCTGGCTTTGCCCGGCATGTATCGTCATGTATTACGGCATCGTCAATCAGATGTCCGGCGGTGCATTCCCGCTGGTCGTACTGATTGCAGGTGTCGTCATGATTTTCGCCGCATTCGGATACGCCAACATGGGTAAGAAGTACATTCAGGGAGGTTCGGTTTATACATACGTAGGCGGAACTTTCGGCCCGCGGCTCGGATTCATGTCCGGGTGGCTGATGATCCTGGACTACTTCCTGATGCCGATGATCTGCTATCTGACAAGCGGACTGTACCTGAACATCCTGTTCCCGTCGATTTCGGCGAACGTGTTCACGATTCTGACGATCATCTTCGTATTTCTCTGCAACTTTATCGGTGTCAGAGTCGCATCCTTTGTAAATCTGATCAACATTATTGTACCGATTTTTATGCTGATCATAACAATGGTATTCATCGTTAAGTTTGTTCTGACAGATGCGCCGCAGTCTACGGGAACCCTGCTGAGCATGAAAGCATTCATGTCACCGGAGACAATCATGTGGGGCGGAGTCCTGCAAGGGGCCGCGATCATGTGTGAGATGTTCATCGGATTCGACATCGCGACCACATTGGCAGGCGAGGCGAAGAATCCTACGAAGACCGTTCCGGCAGCTGTCATCATTATCGTTATATATACGGCGATCAGCTTCTTTGTTACAGCATATCTGTTCAACTGCGGCTGGGTTTACGAGGAAGGCATGCTCAAGGACCCGAACACAGCGGTAACAGAATACTACGTATACCTGGGACTGGGATGGATGAACACGGTATTTGTTCCGGTCAACACCATCGCATGCATCGGATGCTGCATCGCAGGAAACATCTCATCATCCAGAATCCTCTACAACATGGCGCGTGACGGATTCCTGCCAAAGAAGATCTTCGGATACATTCACCCAAGATTCAAGACGCCTTCCTTCAACGTACTGCTTGCTGGTATCGCAGGTCTCTCAGCACTGCTCTTCCAGGGACAGGTACTGGGCGCTGCCAACCTGTGCAGCTTCGGCGGACTTCTGGGAATGGTTCTCGTTAACGCCTGTGTTATCGGAGCGTACTGGCATAAGGATAAGCTCAGAGGAACAAGTAATTTCTTCAAGTATGTCGTTCTGCCGATCATCGGCGGAGGCACGACCCTCTTCCTGTGGTGCCAGCTTTCGGTTACTGCTAAGATCGTCGGGTTCTCATGGCTGGCACTGGGCGCCATCATCCTCGGCATCAAGACTAAGGGCTTCAAAGAAATGCCGCCTGAGATGGACTTCAGCGAAGTCGCATAACAGACATGAAAGCATACAAACAGGAGAATGAAATGACTGTTAACAAAGTATTGATTAATGGACGATTCTATACGGAGAATCCTGAGATGCCTTGGGCGGAAGCGGTTGCCATCGAGGGCAAAGACTTTGCATATGTCGGTGATAATGAAGGCGCGGAGGCTTTTGCAGGCGGCGGTGCTGAAATCATTGATATGAAAGGCAAAACGATTATCCCCGGACTTCTGGACGGACATACACATCCGGCAACCGTATCCAAGACATACTGGTTTGTCAGAGGAACGCTGACAAAGGATAAAGACGAGCTTCTCGCAAACATTAAAGCATTTGCGGAGAAATATCCGAAAGAAGTTAAACCTTATTTCTACTATGAAAGCTATTTCACGGAAACCTTCGGACCGGAAGGACCGAATAAAAAGCTGCTGGATGAAATCATCAGTGACCGACCCGCACGTATACAGGACTTTGGCGATCACGCATGCTGGTACAATTCGGCTGCGCTTGAAATGTTGACCGGTGAGGATGGCAAACCCCACAGCAAAAGCCCCATAGGTGAGCCTGAATTCAAGCAGGATGAGAATGGGGATTATACCGGCTGGGCTCTGGAATCTGTTGTGGAAGGTGACGAAGGGATTTTTGACAAACTGGGCTGGAGACCTGAGACAGTCATGAACGATGAGATGTCAAAACCGCTGTTTGACTTTTTCAGGCAGTATGGCGTCATGTGCATGATGGATGGATTTACTGAAGGAGAAGAGAATTTCAAGTATGTATATGATCTCGACTGTGCCGGAAAGCTGGGGATGTACTATGAAGCTACTTCTATTTTAGGTGAACCAGATGACCTTGAGGAATCCATCGCGACGCTTCGCAGATGGCAGGAACAGTACACAACAGATCACATCCGATGCAATACAATCAAGTTCTTCATAGACGGAACGAATGAAATGGGTGACTGCCTGAGCACGGAGCCTTTCCATAATGATCCGACCGGCAGCAGCTGCGGAGAAGCGTATGCATCCATGGAACAAGTCCGGGACATTCTGGTCAGGCTCAATCAGGAAAAGATCGATTTCCATGTCCACACGATCTGCGATGGAGCATTCAGACTGATGTGCGACGCCGTTGAAGAAGCGCAGAAGATTTGCGGTGACGAATGGTGCATCAAGGTATGCCTCGCGCACTGTGAAATCATACATCCCGATGACATCCACAGAGTCAGGGAACTTGGAATCTATATCGATTACACACCCCACTGGGCTGGCGGATATTTCGGGGAAGGAGCGATACCATTTCTGGGACAGGAACGGTGGGAAACCATGCATGACTTTACGAAGGTCATCGCTGACGGCGGCAAGGTCGGCTTCTCAAGCGACGTGTTCAGCTATCAGGAGGCCGAAAGGGCAAACCCTATGCTCGGCATGCAGATCGCGATGACAAGAGTCGACCCTTTGGTTCCGGTTGATCCGGAGAAGTATCCCGGAAGTGTCAGACCGCCCCTTGACGGGAAACTGACCATCGAACAGCTCATTCACGGGTATACGATGATCAATGCAGAAAGGATGCGGCTCGCCGATAAAATGGGATCCATTGAAGCGGGGAAGAAGGCGAATATGGTCGTTTTCAACGAAGATATTTTCACGCATGCAAATAATGAACCGGAAACATTCGGCGAAATTACCCCGTACTGCACCTTCTTTGAGGGTGAGGAAAGACACATCGTCAGTACAATGAACGCAGAGCGAGCGTGATGTAGTAAACCAATACGGCTCATACAGAGCGCCAAAAGACTGCATATAATCAAAATAGTGGAGAAAAATAAGGGGATGAATTGGACCGAAAACGCTGGAACCGTTGGTACAAGCCGGACGCCGCAAGTTCAAGTCCTTCCCCCGCAACCAAGAAAATTAAAACGGTAGCAACGCTACCGTTTTTATTTTCTTTGATTATGGCGTATGGACTTGAACCTGCAAAGGCGTCGCTAATTCTTGGCTTTTTTGCCCATGCTTTGCTGTTAATAAGGGCTCCGGAAGCAACGTGGGCGAAAAAACGGAGGTGGACGTTTCAGAAGACTTAAATATGCATGAAAAAGCTAAAAATTACTGTAAATAACAAAAAATACACAATATCAGCAGTCAATACGAGGCTATTGCTTGATTTTGCGTTAAAGAACATGCCCATGCGATGAATGAAACCATTGCAGTGAGAATTTTATGGGCAAAAAACCCGTGAATTAAGACTTGTTGTTGATACCAGATAGCCTGCTGCCGGTGGTATAAAGTTAAGAGGTATGCAGGAACATATGAAATACTCTACAAAACCGATGATAGAGATAAGTTCTATTTGATAATGACGGGAATGGAAGAAGAATACGCAAGAAAAAAACGGTAGCGACGCTACCGTTTTTCGTTGTTTATTTTGTATTTGCTTCAGCCATCTCGCGGTATCTGCGCATAAGATGTCGCAGAATCGGATGATTCACATCAAAGCATGCATCCTCAATTTTGCGTATTGGCAGGACCTCCTTGGAGGTGCCGGTGAGGAATGCGGCATCAAAGCTGCCTGCACTGTCGGCCATGACAGGCCTTTCTTCATACTTGATTCCATCCTCTTCAAAGATCTGAAGAACCTTCATTCTGGTTATTCCCGGAAGTACTGTGTGCTGAGGAGCGGCAACAACGGTGCCCTCCTTAACAAAGAACACATTGGAACGGCTTCCTTCAGTTATCTCGCCATTTCTGTTAACCAGAAGCACCTCCGCAACACCTGTTTCAGCAAGAAAACTATCAGCCTGCTGACGAAAATCCGCATTGAATATCTTAGCCTGCGGATTATCTCTTTCGGCCTGCATGAAGGCTACTTCCACGCCTTCCGCATACATCTCCGCAGTAGGATACTCATAAGGAATAGGGTAGATGTTGGTATGTTCAGTGGTCTCATCCGGCTCACGATACTGTTCGATTCTCAGATTGCCCTCATCCATGTCGTTTGCCTTTGCAACCATGTCAATCTGACCGATGAACTCGTCCAGAGAAAGAACAGGTGCTTTTCCTATGCTGGAAAGGGACTTGAACATTCTGTCGTAGTGCTCTTTCACGAAAAGCGGCTTCCCGTCGCTGAGGCGGATTACCTCATAGACTTCCAGCCTGTCCCTGGCAAGAATCTGCTCCAGGGTGCTCATTCCGGTGAGAACACCGTCTGCCATAACCGATTTTTCTATTTGATTTTCATTATTATTGTAATTGTCTCGCATAGAACAAATTGTAATCTATGTCAGCCTCTTATTCAACCATTGATTCAACGTATTTTACAGTAACATTTGAAGTGTCGCCATCGATGATCTTGCCGTCGAATTCAACTATTACTCTCTGTCCTATTGTTTCACCGTCAAGAAGGTGAATTGTTGCCTTTGAAATATCAAAGCCGTACAGAGTGCCGTCATCTGTCTTGATCGTCATGTGAGTGCTGTCTTCTCCGGCAGTGAACTCGGTGATGACTCCCTCAACCGGACTCTCAACGCCTGCAGGTTCTGTAGTTGTAGGTTCTGTAGTTGTTTCAGTTGTAGGCTCAGCTGTAGTTGTTTCAGTTGTAGGTTCAGCTGTTGTAGTAGGAGCCTCAGTCGTGGTTGTCGGCTTTTCCGTAGTAGTAGTCGGCTTTTCAGTTGTAGTCGTCGGCTTTTCTGTAGTAGTAGTCGGTTTAGCTGTTGTTGAGGTCTTGCCGGTTGTAGTCGGTTTTGGATTCGGCTTCTTCGGTTTCTTGGTTGTCAGTGCATCTGAGAAGATGTAGCGATCCTTTCCCTTGTATTCAACTCTGCTCCAGCCGTCTGACAGTATGCCTGTACGGGTAAGCTTTTCACCCTTTTTCAGCGTTGCAACAACTTCAGTTGCTGTGGAACTTCCGGCTCTCACATTAACGGTTCCTGCGGTCCATACAGTTTCGTGAACGGCCTTGACAGTAACTTTTTCCTTATGCTTTTCCGTGTTGATGTCATTGTCAACAACGGCTGTTACGTGAGCATAAGTGGTATCAGTGTCATTGATTCTGCCGTAGTAGTCTATTACCAGCTGGTTGCCTTCCTCGATTCCGTCCCTGTAGTGTCTCTCGGCGCTGCTTACGTCAAAGGTCAGCTCTTTTTCGCCCGTATTGATTGTCAGAGTATCGGCATCAGCGTTCATGGCGGTAAGCTTGCCGTTAATCTTCTTCTCTTCGCCCATCTGAACAACAATGCCGGTTACAGTGCAGCCTGAGACATCATCACCAACAGGTTCTCCCTCATAGCTTACGATGGCTATCTGACCGTATTCAAATCCCGCACCCCCATCATATACAGGAACACCTTCGTAATTGAATGTCAGCATGCTGCCGTCATTAAGCTCGATGGTCATGTTGGTACCGTCAGCCTTCAGGACGTCGCCGGTAATTTCATGTGTAACGGCTTCTTCCTCCTGCTGCTTTTCACACCCGCAGGCAGTAAATGCAAAGGCAGTTACGA
>JAKSSG010000046.1 GCA_024403185.1 Clostridia bacterium | reverse complement strand
ATCAGAAGATCCTGTTTGCAGGTCACTACGACAAGTACTGGTATGGATTCCAGGATGACTGTGCAGCAATCGGTCTTGTATATGCCGTTGCTAAGGCAATGGTTGATTCAGGTTATGAACCTGAAAACGATATGTACTTCATCGCTCACGGTGCAGAAGAATGGGGCGTAACTGACTCTGTTTACGACTGGACTACAGGCGCATGGGGAATGTGTGATGACGAAGGAATGGCTAACGATGTACTGGCACTGAACAACTTCGAGCTTCCTGCATTTGATGTAGGCAAGAAGCTGACTGTACGTTGCGTACCGGAATTCAGCACTCTTTCAAAGGCAATTCTTAACGATAATATCGTAGTTACTGCAGGAGATGAAGGCATTCTCTACAAGACTGTTGATACATCAACAATGGAAGATGGTATTACATACAGAGAATACGGAGCTCCTTACTTCCTTAACGGATTTGAAGGAACTGACTTTATGTGCGATAACTATCACACAAAGGCAGATAATGCAGATACATACAGTGAAACTGTATTCAACACAAATATCAACTGGTGCGGTGCATATGCTATCTATATAGATAACCATCCTGCACTTCCACTTGACTTCACAGTAACAGCTAAGAGAATCAACAAGGGCTATCATTCTGAATATGCTACTGAAGCAGGCATAGACCCTGTAGATTATCAGGCTGCAGTTGAAACTTTCAAGGATGCAGGCAAGGCTGTAAATGCTAAGGTTGATGAAATCAATGCCAAGTATGCAGAAGCTGTAGCAAACGGCGACAAGAAGGCTGCAGAAGCTGCTAGAGCAGAAGGTACTGAACTGAACAAGACTACACTGGAGGCATTCCAGAAGGTACAGGATGACTTCCTTAAGGTTACTGACTTCGGTGCAGACTACGGTCACACTACAGAAAACCTGAACGTTGAAGTTATCGATGGAATCACTGCTATGCTCGATGCCGGCGAAGGTCCTGCATGGGGTGAAGACGGAGATGGATTCGGAGATCTTATCTGCTCACTGAACGCAGCAATCGATTACAACTACTGCAACTACTCAAAGGCAGTAGCTGATGATGAATTAGCTGACCATACTCAGGAATACTATGCTGACAAGGATCAGGCTATGTGGGGATGGAATCACATGCCTGTATATGCAAAGACTGGCGAAATGTCAGCTAAGCTCTTCACAGTAGAAGATATCAGCGAACTTTCAAAGGATGATATCAAGTCACTGAAGGAAGGCTTTGCTAAGGCTCGTGAAGAACAGATCGGAGCAATCGGAGACTGGTCAAAGAAGGAAATCGAAAGCCTGAAGGCATTAGCAGAAATGCTGAAATAACTTAAAGATTCCTTTCGACGAAATGCAGTCGAAAAGCATAGAATAACAGAAGAGGAGTACACAGGCTGTACTCCTCTTTTTTGTGCTATAATGACTGTATAAACAAGGAGAATTGAAATGGAACATGTAAGATTAAGTGAAAACGGCAGCAGCGTAATCATTCTCGATCAGAGCCTGCTGCCAAATGAAGAAAAGTACATAGAGTTATCAACACCCGAGGAGATGTTCGAGGCCATTCAGAAGCTTCGCGTTCGCGGAGCTCCGGCCATAGGAATTTTCGCCGGTTATGCCATGGCGGCACTGGCCCATCAGATGCTGAAGTACAAGCCTATTTCATCATGCTGCGGAGCGTCGGGAACATCCGATGACGTCTTCATGCAGGAAATGACAGAGAAAGGGGAGTATCTGAAATCATCTCGCCCTACGGCGGTAAATCTTGCCTGGGCTGTCGACAGAGTTCTCCACGCCGCCCGCGTGGAAATGCACAGGGCACGCCAGGCGGACCCGAACAGGCTTAATGTCAATGCGGGTACAAAGGTGCTTGCCGACGCAATCCGCGAGGCTGCATTTGCAATTCATGAAGAAGACAAGGCAATGTGCCAGGCAATCGCGCAGCATGGACTGGATGAAGTGCTGAAGAACAGGACATCCGGGGAGCCTGTGGGCATTCTGACCCACTGCAATGCGGGACCGCTGGCAACCTCCGAGTACGGAACAGCTCTCGGGCCAATCCTTCTGGGAACGGAACAGGGCGTGCAGTTCAGGGTGTTCGCCGATGAGACCAGACCGCTGCTCCAGGGAGCCAGACTGACCACATACGAGCTGCAGAAGGCTGGCGTGGATGTGACCCTCATATGTGACAACATGGCGTCAACGGTTATGAAGAATGGCTGGGTTCAGGCCGTATTTGTAGGCTGCGACAGGGTAGCTGCTAACGGCGACACGGCAAACAAGATCGGAACCTCCGGTGTGGCCATACTGGCAAAGCACTACGGAATCCCGTTTTACGTGCTGGGTCCGTCATCGACGATAGATTCAAATTGCCCGACCGGCGCAGACATTCCCATTGAGGAGAGAGACCCCGACGAAATCCGCGAGAAGTTCTACGAGCAGCCAATGGCGCCAGAAGGAGTCAGATGCTTTAATCCGTCCTTCGACGTGACCGACCATGAGCTGATCACGGCAATCATAACCGAGAAGGGCGTCTTCAGACCGCCGTATTCATTTTAATCATCAGATAATGTAACTGCCGAACCGGGTTTCGGCAGTTTTTTCTTGCTTTTGCATATGCAAAGGCAGGAAAATGCGGAGATTCTATATTATTGAGGATAAAGAGCTGGAAACAAGCATTAATATAGAAATTTAAGGCATTTCTGAAAAACGATTCTATAATTGCCGGCGAATTAGTATTTGTTTCGAGCAAAATATAGAATTTAAGTTATTGATTCTATACTACCGCCGAAAAACAGTTTGAAATAACTTGTAGTATAGAAGCGTGAACAATAATGTTTCAAAAATTCTATAGAATCGCTGATTATTTGCCGTAATATGCACAATGTATAGAATGGTCATAGTCCACATTGACAGATGCAAGTAAATAGATTACAATAATGTAAATAATTTCCATAATACGAAAGGGGTATGCCATGGAAAATCTACAACTTGCCATTGTGTCGGAGGATGCGGCCTATAACAAGGCGCTGTCTGTCTCAATTGCCACCTCATGCAGGGATATATCCGTCCACACATTCAGCAGCAAAGCTTTTGTTAAAGCGTGGTCAGAGTACGAGGGCAGGGGTGCATATTATGATCAGTTTGACGTCATTCTGTGGGCCGGTGATGAAATCAGCGAGTCCTACGGAGATAACATTGTATATCTGGCCGACAGGGCCTCGCTGACAAACAGAGATTATGCGAACAACAGGTTCTGCATATACAGGTACAGTACCGCTCACACAATCATTGCGGCCATTTTTGATATCTATTCTCACCTTACCGGCAGAAATGCATTTTACATGAAGAAGAACAACACGCGCCTTATTGGTTTTGCATCAAGCAGGGGAGGGTCGGGATGCACCACTGTCACAATGGCTGTAGGGCAGGAGCTGTGCCGTTTTCACGGGAAGAAGGTTCTTTATCTGACACTGGAGGACGTTGAATCAACGGAATGCTTTGCCGCCAGGGGAACGGTTGCGAAAAACGTGGGTGAATTTCTGTACAGACTTCTCGGGCGAGAGGGCATTTCGCCGGGCTGTGAGCCGGGAAAGATTCCATTTCTGGACGGATACGTCGTCAGAAGCGTATTCGGGATAGAGGCCTTTGCACCGACAAGAGGTAAGAATCCGCTGCGTGAACTGAAGGCCGATGACATGCAGAAATTTCTCGCCACGCTCATGGACTGCGGCAGATACGATGTGATAGTAATGGATCTTTCAAGCTGCCTGACGGAGGCGGGCATAGCGGCCATGAGACTTGCCGACAGAATATGCTTCACCGCAAAGGCAGGTGATCTGAGATACAGGGAAGAGAATTACATGAGCCAGGTCATATGCTGCGGTGGCGAAGAAACCGTGGAAAAAATGATAAAGGTTGAAAACATGTATGTGCTGCCCGAGGGAAAGAAGATGAGTGACCTGACTGCGGAGAGCGGCAGGACAGGCGATATGATTTCAACAGGAGCATATCTGCGCAGATTTACGCGAAACTACAGAGTGAGTGGAGAGGATGTAATGCTGGAAGGAGGTTTTGGGGAGGACATTTCCAGGCTTACAGCCCTAATGATTTAGTCGTATTTTTTATTATTTCAACATGGGTTCAGTCCCTTATGATATACTGTTAATACAGAAAGGAGGACTGACCCGTGCATCTGGATACAATAGTAGCAGATCTGGCGCTGATTCTTGTGGCTGCCGGGATTGTAACCGTAATATTCAGAAAGCTGAAACAGCCCGTAGTACTCGGGTATATTGTTGCGGGATTTTTGATCAGTCCTAACTTCATTTATCTGCCGACAATAGTCGATGAGGCGGATATTTCTGCATGGGCGGACATAGGAGTAATATTCCTCATGTTCGGTCTCGGTCTCGATTTCAGTTTCAAGAAGCTTGCAACCGTTGGCGGCAGTGCATTTACAGCTGTCGCAACAGTAATGTCCATGATGATTCTCGTAGGTGCAGGCGTCGGAACACTTCTGGGGTGGAACAAGATGGACTGCATATTCCTCGGCGGAATGCTCTCCATGTCATCCACAATGATAATCCTCAAATCCTTTGACGAGTACGGACTCAAACAGGAGAAATTCGCTCAACTGGTTCTGAGTTCCCTTGTAATAGAAGACATAGTGGGAATCTTCATGCTCGTCGTTCTATCGACAATTTCCGTCGGTCAGAGCGGCAGCAGTGCGGCAATAGCAGGGCAGATAGGGCTTATGATTCTCTATCTTGGCGTGTGGATTCTGGTCGGAATTTATGTGATTCCATCACTTCTCAAGAGGGTATCCAGACTCCTAACAGATGAGCTCATTCTCATTTTCTCCATAGGTCTCTGTCTCCTCATGGTAGTGATAGCAAACCTGATCGGGTTCTCATCGGCACTGGGAGCATTCCTGGCCGGTTCGATTCTCGCCGGAACTGTTCAGCAGGACAGAATCAAACTGATAGTAAAACCCGTTCGCGACCTGTTCGGCGCAATTTTCTTCGTGTCCGTAGGAATGATGATAGAGCCGCCGCTGCTGGTGAAATACATAGTGCCGATAATCATACTGAGCCTGGTTGTAATGTTCGGCCAGCTCACATTCTCGACTCTCGGAATACTCCTTTCGGGTCAGTCGCTGCACACGGCAATCAGAGGCGGATTTTCCATGGTACAGATCGGTGAATTCTCATTCATAGTCGCAACCCTGGGCATGAGCCTGGGTGTAATCGGAGACTTCCTGTATCCGATCATTGTCTGCGTATCCGTGCTGACTGCCTTTGCAACTCCTGTGTTCATCAAGAATTCCGAGAAATTCTACCGCCTTCTGGATAAGAAGCTTCCTGCAAAAGCAAAGCTTGTGCTTCGCAGAAACACTTCTGAAAATCAGAGCAGATTTGCCTTCGACCCGGACTGGAACAAATACATGGAAGGTGTTGTCCTGAGAACTGTTGTGTGTTCGGCTATACTGTTCCTGTTCTACTGGGTGGGAACCAGAGCGCTGGCGCCTAACCTTGCCGAGATGATTGATTCGGATAGGCTGGCAAACTGCATAAGCGCGGGAATCACCATTCTTTTCATGGTTCCGCTTGTAAACATCATGTACGGAACAAACAACGCACTTTTCGTGAAGCTCTGGGTAAAGCACAGATCCAACAGGCTGCCGCTGATAACCATGAAGGTTGTCCGTGCACTGATTGCCGCCTGCTTTGTGGCTCTCGTGCTGAGAAAGATTTTCCATATTCCGTTTGTAATTCTGGTGGCCATTGCGGCAATCCCGATTTTCATAATCGCAAGATCGGCATGGCATAACGGAGTAACCATTAACATGGAGAAGCGCTTTGTGGCAAATTTCTCCGAGAGAACTCTTGAGAAGGCGCGAAAGGACAGGGACAGGGGTCAGGATTTCAGATGGCTCAACGAGTCCATGTATGTGATAGAGTTTGAAATTACAGACCCTGATTTCCGCAAGAGCATTTTTGATTTTACAAAGGGAAGGAATTTTGTAGTTACAATAATCAGAATCATTCGCGGCGATCAGTTCATCAACATGCCTTCAGCACAGGAGGAAATCATGAGCGGTGACATTCTGCAGATGCTGGGCACCTGGGATGAAGTGGATGCATGTACAATTCTTCTGGAAAAAGATAATGCGATAGAATACACCGAGGCAGACGACAGAACCCTTAAGGACTTCATGTACGGTCAGAGATTTGAGGGCATGCCTGAAGAGCAGGAACTGGTCTGCGTACCGATTAAACTGGCGGGAAATACGGGATTTGAACGTAAATCCATAAAGAACTGCGGAATCAGACTGCAGTATGAGGCGACAATTATTGGCATTGAACGCGGAGCGCTTCCTATTGTGAGCCCTGACATAGATACGATCCTGAAAAAGGATGACATTCTGTGGCTCATTGGCGGAAGTCGCATGGTTGACAAGCTCATCAGAGGCGGTCTGATGGACTGATGGCAGGAGAAAGTGATGAAGATAATGGTAAGCGCCTGTCTCATGGGCGAAAATGTAAAATACAGCGGCGGAAACAACCTTCACGAGAAGGTGCTCAGATATGTGGAGGGGCATGAAGTGATTCCGGTATGCCCGGAAGTAATGGGCGGATTGCCTATCCCCAGGGCCCCGGGCGAGATAGTTGACGGCGTTGTCAGAAATGAAGACGGCACCTCGGTGGATTTCGAGTACAGAAGCGGCGCGGCCAAAGCTCTGGAGATTGCGAGAGAAGAGGGCATAGACATTGCAATACTTCAGTCCAGAAGCCCGTCCTGCGGCGTAAACCAGATATACGACGGCACCTTCACGGGACGCAAAATCAAGGGCAGCGGTATTTTTGCGCAGCTTCTGAAGGATAAGGGATTCAAGGTGCTGGATGCAGAAGACCTGTAAAAGAGGGAAGGCATGGCATGTAAGCCGTCTCGTATTACATGCTTAACAAAAAAACATTAGCTGTTAAATAATTAACGGACTATCTCTGTGACGGTCCGTTTTTTAATGGAATTTTCATTCAGTTTTATGCACTAAAGTGTGCCAATTTTGGTCAGAAAAAAGAACAAGAAAAAGGGGCACAAATGTGTTGACTGCAAGGTTTATAGTGTTAAAATAGTAATGGTGCCATGGGCCTTGTGAGGGAAGAGTTATTTTTTTAACAATCAGGACTCGCAAGCCGGGCACGAAAATTTTGTTCAAAAATGTATACAAAATACAAACTAATATTTCATGGAGGTACAAAGAATGACTATGGAATCAGCTAAGCAGATTCTGGCCCAGCTGCCAGGTGTTGACTGTGGCGGATTCGGTGGGTGCGGCTATCCGACATGTGAAGCCTGTGCGCAGGCAATCGCTGAGGGTGCACCGATTACACTGTGTCCTGCAGCCAAAACTGAAGCTGTAGCAGAAATTGCGAAAATCATGGGCGTTGAACCTGTAGCGGTGGAAGCAAAGATTGCTTTCATCAAATGTGCAGGATGCTCAGCAGGCAAAGACAGATTCAAGGCAGAAGCTTGTGAAAGCTGCGATGCTGCCAGGAAGGCTGGCTTTGCGAAAGACGAATGTCAGTACGGCTGCATCGGCCTCGGAACATGCATCGAAAGATGTAAGTTTGATGCCATGAAGCTGGAAGACGGCGAGATAGTTATTGACAAAGAGAAGTGCTCAGGCTGTGAAGCATGTCTGTCAGGATGTATCCAGGAGATCATTGAAATGGTTCCTGCAGATGCAACAAACTTCATCCCTTGCTCATCAAAGGCTGATGAGAAGGAAACTCTGGCAGTTTGCGGATACGGATGTATCGGATGCGCTGACTGCGCTCTGGCATGTCCTAAGGACGCAATCGAAATGGTACAGGGTGACAAGGTTGACGGCAGATTTGCACGCATCGACTATGACAAGTGCGAAGGCTGCGTAACATGCGCAGTTAAGTGCAGAAAGAAGATCATCGTTGATACACTTCACGATCTGACAAAGGCAAAGGAAACTGTAGCTCTGGTTAGATGTTCAGGCGGAAGCATCGGACATCAGAAGCTGGAAGCAGCAGGCTATGACAGCTGCAAGGCTATCGTAGATGCCAAGCTGGATCTGGACGGCATGGATGTATGCGAATACGGATGCCTGGGATTCGGCGACTGCACAAAGGTTTGCAGATATGACGCAATCAAGAACGAATACGGAATCGCCAAGGTTGATCCTGAAAAGTGCGTTGGCTGTGGAGACTGCTTCAGAGCCTGCCCTAAGAACAAGATTCAGATGGTTCCATATATCGGCGTTAAGCAGGCTGCATGCGAATCAGAAGCAGACCCTGAAAGAAGAATGGAAGTTTGCTTCATGGGCTGCATCGGCTGCGGAGACTGCGCTGACAACTGCCCTAACGGTGCAATTGAAATGGTTGACGGACATCCGGAAATCGACCATGACAAGTGCCTGAACTGTGGCGTTTGCAAGTACGTTTGCTCAAGAGACCTGATCGCAGAGAGAGAAGTACCTGAATACAATTACCTCCAGCGTGAAGCATTGGAAATAGATAACTAGGATGAAAGGAGAGAGAAACATGAGATCCAGAAAAACAATGGACGGCAATACAGCTGCTGCACATGTTGCATATGCATTCTCAGAAGTAGCAGCAATCTATCCTATCACTCCATCATCCGTAATGGCTGAAAATGTAGATGCCTGGGCGGCAGTGAATAGGAAGAACATTTTTGGTGAAGAAGTTAAAGTTGTAGAAATGGAATCAGAAGGCGGCGCAGCAGGTGCTGTTCACGGCGCAATCTCAGCAGGTGCACTGACATCAACATTCACTGCATCACAGGGACTGCTCCTCATGATTCCTAACATGTATAAGCTGGCAGCAGAAGAAACACCTACAGTAATCCACGTTGCAGCAAGAGCCATTTCAACACACGCTCTGAACATCTTCGGAGACCACTCAGACGTTATGGCCTGCAGACAGACAGGATTCGCAATGCTGTCATCAAGATCACCGCAGGAAGTTATGGACCTGGCTGCTGTAGCTCATCTGGCTGCAATCGAAGGCAAGGTTCCTGTACTCCACTTCTTTGACGGTTTCAGAACATCCCATGAACAGCAGAAAATTTACACATGGGACTATGAAGATCTGAAGGATATGTGCGACATGGAAGCAGTTAAGAGATTCAAGGCCAACGCACTGAACCCTAACCATCCACATGCTATCGGTTCAGCTGAACAGCCTGAAACTTTCTTCCAGCACAGAGAAGCATGCAACAAGAATTACGAAGAACAGATTGACGTAATCATTGACTGCATGAACAGAGTAAGCGAAAGAGTAGAGAGAGAAACACCGTACAAGCCTTACGAATACTATGGTGCTCCTGATGCAGAAGAAGTAATGATCGCAATGGGTTCAATCTGCGACTGCGCAGAAGAAGTTGTTGACTACCTCAATGCAAAGGGCAAGAAGGTAGGCGTTCTGTCAGTAAGACTGTACAGACCTTTCTCAGCTAAGCATTTCGTAGCAGAAATCCCTGAAACTGTTAAGAAAATTGCAGTTCTTGACAGAACTAAGGAACCTGGTGCTATTGGCGAACCACTTTACCTGGACGTTGTATCAGCACTGAAGGGAACAGCTTTTGAGAACAGATTCATCGCTCGCGGAAGATACGGTCTTGGTTCCAAGGACGTACAGCCTGGCGACGTTCTGGCAGTATATGAAAACCTCTGGAGTGCAGAACCTAAGCAGGAATTCACACTCTCAATCGAGGACGATGTAACTTACCTGTCAATCAAGGGATCAGAAAATCCTGACGTTGCTCCTAAGAGTGTAGTAGCATGCAAGTTCTGGGGACTGGGTGCTGACGGTACTGTAGGTGCTAACAAGAACAGCGTTAAGATTATCGGTGACAACACTGATAAGTATGCACAGGCTTACTTCCAGTATGACTC
>JAKSSG010000045.1 GCA_024403185.1 Clostridia bacterium | reverse complement strand
GATGTCTATTACCGGTCCTATGACCTGATGTATTATTCCTTTTCCCATAGTTCTTCTCCTTACGTGTTAACCGGCCTGAGCCTCTGATCCGGCTACGATTTCGATTATCTCATCGGTGATTGCTGACTGTCTTGCCTGGTTATAACTCAGGTTCAGTTCATCCAGCATTTCCCTGGCATTGTCGGTTGCGTTCTCCATTGCCATTCTGCGGGCCGCGTGCTCGCAGGTTGCGGATTCAACAACCGCTGAGTGAATTTTTGTTTCTACATACTTTGGAACCAGATAGTTAAATACTTCCTCAACGGACGGTTCATACTCAACGAACTTGGCGTCGGTAATCATTTCCGGGTCCGTCTCAACTTCAAACGGAAGAATTATCTCGTTCTTTACTTCCTGCTCCATTGTACTTATGAAGGAGTTGTAGATAAGCACTACCTCGTCTATCTCCTTGTTGTCATACATCTGCAGGATCGGCTTGGCCAGTTCTTTAGTCTCCAGGAATGAGATGTTTTCCGGAGGTGCCAGATAGGAACTGTGAATTTCATATCCGTGCTTCTCAAAGTACTCCTTGCCTTTGCTTCCGATGGCAACGATTACAGGTGGTTCCCAGTCCGCATCGATGTCGGCCTGGGCCTCCTTGATTACGTTGGTGTTGAAGCCTCCGCAAAGACCTTTACCGCTCGTTACAACTATGTAAGCTGTAGTCTTGATTTCGCGGTTGCCGGCCAGGTATTCGGTCGGCACTTCCTTACTGGAGTTGAACAGCTCGCCGATTGTATTTGTAATGTAGTGTGAGTTCTCGTTTGTTTTTTCAAATATGGCTCTGGCCTTACGGAGCTTGCCGGCGGAAACCAGCTTCATGGAGTTTGTAATTCTCTCCGTACTGCTTACAGATTTTATTCTTCGCTTTATATCCTGTATGGATTCTGTAGCCAAAACTCACACCTCCTTTCTTAATGCAAAATCAGTCTTATGCTACCGGTTCGCTGTCGAGTCCCTTTTCTCTCAGGAAACCTGCTGTGAATTTCTTGAGAGCGGAAACCAGCTTGGCCTCTGTTTCTTCGTCCAGCTTGCCCTGAGTTTTGATTGACGTTCCTACTTCAGGATAGTCTGTACTCATGAATTCGATGAACTTCTTCTCGAATTCCTTAACGTTCTCAACACCGACCTTGGCAAGGTGATGGTTGATTGCAGCGTAAATTATCATTACCTGATCTTCTACCTTGAGCGGACTGTACTGAGGCTGTTTCAGTATCTCCATTAGGATTTCGCCGTGTTCAAGTCTGGCCTTGGTGTCAGCATCGATATCCGAACCAAACTGTGAGAATGATGCCAGTTCTCTGTACTGTGCCAGCTCCAGCTTGATCTTCGATGCTACCTGCTTCATGGCCTTGATCTGTGCGTTACCACCTACTCTGGATACGGAAATACCTGCGTTTACTGCAGGACGCTGTCCCGAGAAGAACAGTTCCGATTCCAGATATATCTGTCCGTCTGTAATGGAAATTACATTTGTCGGGATGTATGCTGCTACGTCGCCCGCCTGTGTCTCGATAATAGGCAGTGCTGTAAGGGAGCCTCCTCCCAGTTCGTCAGACAGCTTTGCCGCTCTTTCGAGAAGACGGCTATGCAGATAGAAAACGTCGCCCGGATAAGCTTCACGTCCTGGCGGTCTTCTCAGCAGCAGGGACATTGCTCTATATGCTACCGCATGCTTTGAAAGGTCATCATAGATGATGAGTACATGCTTGCCCTTGTCTCTGAAGTATTCACCCATTGCGCATCCTGCGTATGGAGCGATGTACTGCAGCGGAGCAGCTTCTGATGCCGTGGCACTTACGATAATCGAGTATTCCATGGCACCCTTGTCTTCCAGTGTCTGTGTAAGCTGTGCTACTGTCGATGCCTTCTGTCCGATGGCAACGTAGATGCAGATTACATCCTGTCCCTTCTGATTGATTATTGTATCTATGGCGATGGCAGTCTTACCTGTCTGTCTGTCGCCGATGATAAGTTCTCTCTGTCCTCTGCCGATAGGAATCATGGAGTCAATCGCCTTGATGCCTGTCTGCAGCGGCTCGTGTACGGACTTTCTTGCCAGTACTCCCGGAGCCGGTGATTCTATCGGGCGACGTGCTTCTGCCTGGATAGGTCCCTTGCCATCCAGGGGCTGTCCCAGAGCGTTAACAACTCTGCCTATCATGGCTTCGCCTACAGGAACCTCTACAACTGCTCCCGTCGGTTTAACGATGTCGCCTTCCTTGATGTCTCTGTCGGAACCAAGGATTACAACGCCGACATTGTCTTCTTCCAGGTTCTGTGCCATGCCGTATGTGTCCTCGCCGAACTGAAGCAGTTCACCTGCCATGCAGTTTTCGAGGCCATATACTCTGGCGATACCGTCACCTACCTGAATTACCGTGCCGAAGTCCGAAACGTCCAGCTTGCTTTTGTAATTCTTTATTTGTTCTTTAATGACTGAACTTATTTCCTCTGGTCTTAAATTCATAATTATATCCCTCTTTTTATATTCAATCTGGCGGCCATTTCCTCAAACTTCTTCTTGTATGAGGCGTCAATGACTTTGCCTTCTATGAGAATTCTGAAGCCTGCCATCAGATCCGGCTGAAGCTGATTGTCCAGCTTGACCTTTGTCTGCAGAAGTCTTCCCGTCTGTTCTTCCAGATCCTGAAGACGTTCTTCCGTAAGCGGCACAACAGAATAAACAGTTCCGTAGGATACGCCCTCTTCCTTTTCCATCAGATGCTCGTATACCTTCATGATCTGTACAAGTCTTCCCGCGCGTCTCTTGTCGACGAGTACAAGAAGAAAATTCATGAATTCGTCACTGATTTTTCCTGCGAAAATATTCTCAAGAACTTCCTTTTTTTCGGATGCGGATATTCCCGGATACTCCATGAATTTTCCGAAGTCCGGATTTTCATCCATGGCTGCCAGTACACATTCTGAGTCTGCCAGAATTTCCTTTTCTTTATCGGTCTCGCGGGCCGCTTCAAGAAGAGCACTGCCGTAGACCATATCTACGCTTAGCTCTGCCATGTTGCGTTCCTCGCTTTCTGAATAGCATCGTCAAGGATGCTTTCCTGACCTATTTCGTTAACCTCACGTTCCACAATCTGCTGAGCAACCATCATGCTGATCTGGGCGATCTCCTGACGCATGTCATCCATGGCCTTTTCCCGCTCAAGTTCAGCTGCAGCTCTCGCGCTTATAATTATGGACGCAGCTTCCTTCCTGGCCTCTTCTATTATGTGCTGTGCCTGGGCATCGGCGGTTACCTTGGCTTCCTTGATAATCTCTCTGCCCTCTTCCTCAACGTTTGAAATACGCTTTGTGTAGTCCGCCATCTTGGCGTCGGCACGCTTGTTCATGGCCTCTGCAACGTCAATCTTATCCTTGACCGCATTGGCCCTGTCATCCATGAATTTCTTGATTTTTTCCCAGAAGAACTTCTTAAGTATGATGTATAGAATGAAAACGTTTATGAGAATCATCAGAGAAGTCCAGTTGATCTCAATTAACCCTGTATGAAATTCCATACTTCAGTCCTCCTTTCCTTATCTTCGTGCAAAAGCAACAATAACTTTACAGCAGCGGATTTGCGAACAGCAGCATTATCGAAATGATAAGTGCGAAAATACCGGCTGTTTCGGTAAGTGCTACACCGATCAGCATCAGCTTCAGAAGTGTACCCTGAGCTTCAGGCTGACGTGCTGTACTTTCTACTGTTTTACCTGCGTTGTAGCCGATACCGATTCCTACGCCGGTCATGGCTATCATTGCAAGGCCTGCACCCAGTGCTGACATAGCAGCTATAAAGTCTGTTCCTGTTAATCCTGTCATCTTGTTTCCTCCTTAGATATATGTAAGTTTTGTATTGAATTTACGTGTTTAATCGCTCTCTACCGGATGTCTTCCGTTATCGATGAATACCATTGTCAGCATGCAGAATATGTATGCCTGCAGTACCGGCTCGAACATGTCGAACCAGAAGTTCAGTGGCAGCGGCAGTGCAATCTGCAGGAATGGAATCGGAAGCATTATCAGCGACAATGTCTTCAGTCCGCTGTATACCAGTGACATGATGATTACTCCTGCCAGAATGTTTCCGAAGATTCGGCAAGCCAGCGTTACCGGGAACATGGATTCACTTATGATGTTAAGCGGAAGCATGAACGCGTACGGTGATGAAAGTTCCTTGATGTACCCCACGGCTGTCTGCGCCTTGACCGCATTGTAGTGAATCAGTATGAACGTTACCAGCGCCAACGGTGCCGTGCAGTTCAGATCCGCAGTAATCGGTCTCAGATCCAGAAGTCCGAGCATGCTGCCGAAGCCCAGGAACACAATCAGTGTTCCGATGTACGGCGCGAACTTCTCGCTGACATCTCCCATTACATCCTTAACCATGTCATACACGAAACCTACAAGGAGTTCCCCCACTCCCTGGGCTCCGTGAGGAACCTGCGTCATCTTGCGGGTGGCGAAATATGCAAAGACAAGTATTAAAATGCTTATTATCCACCCGAAGCAAACCGTTTCAGTTATGTTTACCGGGCCGATCGAGAATATGACTCGTGGTCCTAACTCCATGATGTCACCTCCTTTAGCTGTCTTCCGGCCTCTTTGGCCAGTCATCGTCTTCGTCGTAAATGCTCAGATCATTCCACTGCTTTGGAACGGTCCAGTCATTCAACGGATTCTTTTTCTTCTTGAAGAAGTTGTACACGATGCCGTAGAGGAAAATGATTCCGAAATGTACTGTTACGAAACCGCATCCGCATCCGGCGCCGCACTGCAGACTGACCTTGATGCAAATAAAAAAGCACACCGCATAAAGCACCAGTCTGATTACGTAACCCAGAACAACCGGGGACTTCTTTTCCTTTTCCAGAAGATGTTTCCCCGAACGAACGAGTATTATGAATCCGATAATTGATATTGCAGTTCCAGCGATAAGCCCTACAGTGAACATAAGGCTTGGTCCAATAACAAAGATAGAAATCAATTCAGCCAGTGCAGCCATGAGGCATGCATATAGTATTATCTCATTTCTGAACTCAGTAAGATTGGTCACCTAAAGCTATTTTCAACCTCCCAACTTTATTATAGTGAAACCGCTTTCATAGTAATATCAATTATACACTTTTTTGCGGTAAATACAATAGCCATTTTTTAGTCTTATTTTTCACAAACCCTTGTATCCCTTGGTGTTAAGCCATTTCTAAATGTTCAGAATTGTTTTATCACAGGGGTATTTTGCACTAGTTTGCGGTCAGTTTATACACATTTGCCTATAGTCCCTGAATGACGTTCCTGAGCCATTTCCTGCTTTTGTATCTGCCTGTAAGGATTATGCCTTTGACCAGGCTCTCTCCCCTTACTGCCAGAACGGCCAGATAAATCGGCCATCCCAGTTTGAGGGATGTAATGAAGGCAAGCGGCACGCCTATGAGCCATACGGTTCCAACCTCTGTGAACATGGCGAATCTGGTGTCGCCTCCGCATCTAAGCACGCCCGATACCATGATTCCTCCGTAGGCGTCGAGCCACATTGTGCAGCCGTAGACTATCAGGATGAGCCACGCTGAATGCGCTCCCTCCGGCGTAAACTCAAACAAACTCAGAATCGGCTTGCCGAAAAGTATTGTCAGCCCGCCCATGACCGCTCCGATGATCAGGCCCAGCTTGATGAGATTCTTTGTCATGCCGTATGCATATTCCAGTTCACCCTCGCCGATCTTCTGACCAACCATGATCAGAACCGCATCGCCAATGCTGAAGCAGCACATGCAGAACAGGCTGTTGATTGTATTGCAGGCCTGTATGGCCGCTCCTGCGGTAATGCTTATTCGTGCAAAGGCAGCCACGTACAGTGAGGTTCCAAGTCCCCACATGGTTTCGTTTATTGTTGTCGGCAGCGAGTTTCTGACCACACGCCTTGCCAGCTCGGACCCGTAACTGAAATACTCCTTCAGCGGTCCCTTCATCGGGTTCTTTTTTATAAAAATGAAGAAAACCAGAATAGTGGTTTCAATGATTCTCGCCACAACCGTTGCCATGGCAGCGCCTCGGATTCCAAGTTCAGGCAGGCCGAAATGGCCGTATATCAGACTGTAGTTCAGGAATGTGTTTGTGCAGAGTGCAATCACACTGGCATAAAGCGGCTTCTCTGTCTGCTGCGTGGTTCTCAGCACCAGGGCCAGCGGCTGTATGGCCGCAACAAAAAGAAAGCATGGTGCGCCCGTTCTGACATAAGGCACTCCCGCTTCAATTACTTCGGGATACTTTGTGAAAACTCTTAGTATGTATTCAGGGAAAAATGTAGCTGCCAGAAAGAAAATTATGCCGATGCAAAATGTCACCGAAAATGCAAAACCCGCCGTCCTTCTGATGTTTGTATAATCCTTTGTCCCGAAGAACTGGGACATGAAGGTTGCTCCGCCTGAGCAGAATCCGAAAATAAGCATCCAGTAAACAAAGTAAATCTGCACCGAAACGCCAACAGCGTTCAATGCAAGTTCTCCAAGTCCGCCCACCATGAGATTGTCAACCAGATTCAGGCTGGATGCAATCAGGCTCTGTATAGCAATCGGGCCGGCAACTACGCCGACCTTCTTGAGCATTTGTTTATTGTCATAAGAATTGAGATTATCCATTAATCAAATTATGCCTTCTATTGCTTTTGCCTGTCTTCAGGCACAGGGTCCGGTTTTTCCTTGGTGATACGCTGTCCCCTGATGCTTACCTTGTTGCTGCCCGTATCAGTGAGGATTACTCCGACAATGAGAATCGCCACGATAGCCAGACCTATGCACTCAAACATGAGTCCGCGGCTGTAGAGTATGGCAACGATTCCCATGATTCCGCTTAAGCTGTACATGAGGAATACGGCTCGCCTCTGTCCGAAGCCGGCCTTCATGATTCTGTGGTGCAGGTGCTCCTTGTCTGCCGTTCCGATTGACTGGCCTCTCAGAGTCCTTCTGATGATTGCCATTGCCGTATCGAAAATAGGCAGGCCCAGTACCAGGGCAGGTATTACAACTACAACCAGTGTCGCACTCTTCGCTCTACCGAGAATGGACAGTGCGGCTATTGCAAAACCAAGAAGCTGGGATCCGCCATCGCCCATGAATGTCTTTGCCGGGTGGAAGTTGTACGGCAGGAAGCCAACGCAGGCTCCTGCAACTACCATCATTCCCAGGGTCGGCACATACTGTCCGTGAATGTATGAAACGTAGCCGATGCAGATTGCGGATATTGCCGCAATGCCAGCAGCAAGTCCGTCGAGTCCGTCAATCAGATTTACTGCATTGGTTATTCCGGCCAGCCAGAGCACGGTAATGAGGAAGCAGATGGCTTCTCCGAGAACCATGTTTCCTTCGCCGAAGTAATTGGTTATGAATTCGATTTTAAGTCCCATTGCAAATACAACAATGGCGGCTACAACCTGTCCGCTGAATTTCACAATCGGCTTCATGTTTTTCAGATCGTCAACTACGCCCAGAATGTAAATGAGCGTACATCCAACCATGGCAGGAATTATGCCTCTGTCTTCCAGACCGTATACGGCCAGGCCAACCATAATGGCCACGTATATTGCCATGCCTCCGAATCTCGGCATGGGTTTGTTATGGACTCTCCTCTTGTCTTTAGGAATGTCCATTGCGCCAATCTTCGGTGCCAGCCAGATTGATATCGGCGTGACGATTGCCGCACAGACGCCCGCTACAATAAAGGGAGCCCAGAGGTCAACACTTGTTGCTGTCAATTTAATCTCCTAACATAACTATTCTGATGCCGGCTTCCTTGAGTATTTCTACTGCCAGTTCATCAGGATAACCTTCTTTTACTACTATTCTTTCTATGCCTGCATTAATGATCATCTTGGCACAGATGACGCAGGGCTGGTTTGTAACATATATTGTTCCGCCTTCAATGCTCTGTCCCAGAGTTGCCGCCTGAATGATCGCATTCTGCTCAGCATGCAGAGCTCTGCAGAGTTCATGCCTCTCGCCTGAAGGAACGTTGAGCTGTTCTCTCAGACAGCCGCCTTTTTCTGCGCAGTGTGGAACGTTTCTCGGAGCGCCGTTATAACCGGTTGCAATGATGTGCTTGTCCTTAACGATTACCGCACCCACCTGTCTTCTGAGGCATGTGGATCTCTTCGCCGTAAGTTCGGCCATCTCCATGAAGTATTCATCCCAGCTTGGTCTTCTTTCCATTTTCTTTCTCCTTAGTAGAACACCTTGTCAAGATACAGTCCGTTAGGCGGGGCGGTATGTCCTGCCTTTGTACGGTCTGCCGCTTCAATTATCTCTATCATTTCTTCGGGCCTTCTCTTGCCCTGGCCGATTTCCACCAGGGTGCCCGTTATTATTCTTACCATGTTGTAAAGGAAGCCGTCTCCTCTGACCGAGAACAGGATTTCGCCCCCGGCCGCCTTGCCGTTTTCATTGCTGCCGACCGCCTTGCGGCACACCTCCGCCTCGAAGATCGTTCTGATGGTGGTTTCTCTCGGATTGCCTCCTGCCGCTTCAAAGGACTTGAAGTCGTGGGTGCCTTCCAGATATTCTGCCGCCTCGTTCATTGCTTCCACGTCCAGTTTTTCTTTCATGTGGTACACGTAGTTTCTCTCAAACACGAGGGACATGTCGGCGTCATCTCTTTCGCCTGTTCCGTCAGAGATTCTGTAAATGTATCTCTTGCTTTTGCAGTTGAAGCGCGCGTGGAAATCTTCTGGCATTTCTTCCGCCTTGAGAATGCGTACCGGCGCCTTGGCGTATCCGCCTGCATCTTCTGCTGCGCAGAGGGCATTGTTAATCACCATCGCCATCCTGTCGATTGGAATTCCCAGGTCCGCTTTGAAGGAGGCCTGCTGACCGTTTGCATGAACGCCCGCATCGGTTCTGCTGGTTCCTGACAGCAGAATTTCACGGTCAAAGAGCCTGCTCATGACCTGCTCCAGATGACCCTGGACCGTACGCACTCCGGGCTGTTTCTGCCAGCCGTGAAATACGCTTCCGTCATATGCAATTGTCAGAAGCACATTCTTTTCCATAGTATTCTCATATTATACAGTATTTGCGTGTTGAATTAAAGGAGGAATGGCAGGATAATGAACACGAAAATAATGGCCGCAACGCAGATGTGCGGGCCGAGGGGTTTCTGATCTTTTCTGCCCGTACTTCCTGTCGCCAGACCAAGACCTGCGGAGATGCCAGCAGTAAGTGTTGACAGGATGAATACGAATATGATACCGGCGGCGCCGAGAGCAAAGCCCAGCACTGCATACAGTTTAATGTCTCCCATGCCCAAAGCATCGGTTCCGCTTACCAGTCTTCCAAGCAGCGCCACCAGGAGCATCAGAAGAACGCCTATGGCGATTCCCGCCAGCAGGTAGATTGCCGCCAGCATTCCATTGGAGAATCTGTAGCCCGTAAGCTCGTTCAGGAAACTTCCCAGCCCGGCATCCATTGCCTTTGCATGAACGGGCAGCATGCCTGCACCTGCCAGCATCAGAATCAGCAGAAACTGATCGGGAATTATCATGTATATACGGTCGGCAAGGGCAATAAGCAGAAGAGCCCAGCACACGAGAAGTCCCGCAAGTGCCAGCTGCATTGAAAGAATCCGGTCGTCGCCTGTCGTGCCGATCTGAAGCTCTCCGGTGGTCTGAAGCGAAAGTCTCAGGCATATGCAGATGAAGCCTGCGGCGAAAACCCATCGCCATGGATTTTCCTTGATGCGTCTGAACGTTGAATCAACCAGGGAGCGCTGAATGTTTTCCCCTTCTTTTTCAGACAGTCCTCGGGCTCTGACAAGTGCGTTGCTTCTTTCAACGGGGTTTTCTCCGTAATCACATAGCCACTGACCGGGCACATGATTGAACACGTAAACAGCAGCCGGCCCCGCCAGGAATCCGGCTACGATGCTTAATGCGATTTTGATAATAATTTCTGTCATGTTGTTGCCCTTTTGTTGGTCCTGCTTTTGCTTATTAAATGGCGAGCTTCGGGAGCAGCCATCCCTGAATTATCAGTTTTGTGCTTTCCATGTCCATTCTGTTATCCGGTCCATCAGCCGTCACCACATAATTGTGCG
This sequence comes from Clostridia bacterium, assembly GCA_024403185.1. Lineage (GTDB taxonomy): Bacteria > Bacillota > Clostridia > Peptostreptococcales > Anaerovoracaceae > Lentihominibacter. Next base: position 65 of record JAKSSG010000045.1, on the reverse strand, counting down.
GCTGATATATGCCGTTCATATTATATACCATTTCTTTCTGGATATCTCTTTCCACATATCCTTTT
>JAKSSG010000044.1 GCA_024403185.1 Clostridia bacterium | reverse complement strand
TTCTTTCTGTCTGTTTTCATTGTCTTCTCCTGATGCTGTTTATCCTGTTATCATATGGAGCAGTGCCGTTCCCTTCAGTGGGAATATGACTTCACAGGCCATAAGTGCCACAAGGACAACTGCCAGTACTATGATTCCTCTTGTCCAGAATTTGTCGTTTTTGATCATCTCTTTTCTCCTCGTATTAATTCCGCTGCTCTTCTGTCTATATTATCCAGGACAGCCTGTCCCAGTTTTCTCTCTATGATTTCTCTTCCCGCTTCCATATTAGGCGGTCTGTGATTCATACTGTGACAGTCGCTTCCCAGCAGGTGCACCTGTCCCTTTCCGATCATACGGATCAGTCTGCGGCTCAGAGCTCCTCTGCAGACGCTTCCTGTATTTATCTGCATGAGAATGCCCTTCTCTCTCATTTCATCGAGAGCTTTAACATTCTTCTTCGAATCCATGTATCGCTCAATATGTGCCAGGACTATCTGCCATCCGGCATCCTTCATTGAGATGATTTCTTTAACACATGTATCTGACCACTCTTCGAAAGGCATTTCTATAAGGATCACTTTCGTGCCTTCTATCGCCAGTTTCTCAAGGTCGCCTGACCTGCATATTCCCGGGAAGTATTCCACCTCAGCTCCCATGATTATTTCCGGAGCCTTTATAGCCTCTGTTATTTCACTTATTTTATCCATACTGCGCTGACGCTCTGCCACAAATTCATCAATGCGGTGTTTCCATCCGCAGAAATGAGGCGTTGCTATAACGCAACCGACTCCCTGCTGATATTCTGCCTCAAGCATGCGGATAGTAGTCTCCACATTTCTGCTGCCGTCATCGATCTCAGGGAGTAGGTGTGTATGAAAGTCTGTTATGTATTTTCCTGTCATGCTGATATCCTGTATGTTTTAACTATGCCTGCCACTGTCTGCATAACTGATGCCGAATTGCCTTCACATATCATTCTGAGCTGTTCAAACTTTTCCCAGAAGTTCTCCGGCATGTCAATTGGACTTCCTATATAAATTAAGTTGTTTGCTGTTTTCTGAAGGCCTTCCTCATTCATGAGAAGTTCTTCATATAATTTCTCTCCCGGTCTCAGTCCTGTGTATTCGATCTTAATATCCACATCAGGTATCTTACCTGAAAAATAAATCATATTTCTCGCCAGGTCATCTATCTTCACCGGATTACCCATATCCAGCACGAAGATCTCACCCTGGCCTGTTGTAATGAGTTTAGTCTGCAGTACAAGTGCAACAGCTTCAGGAATAGTCATGAAGTATCTTGTTATTCTCGGATCTGTTACAGTTACAGGGCCTCCCTCTGCTATCTGTTTCTTGAATAGAGGAACCACGCTGCCGTTTGATCCGAGTACATTGCCGAATCGCACTATACTGAACTGAGTATCAGGATATTTCTGTCTCATTCCCTGAACTACCATTTCGCACATTCTCTTCGACGCACCCATTATATTTGTCGGATTAACTGCTTTGTCTGTTGAAATAAGGCAAAAGGCTTCTGCTCCGTATTCGGCTGACAGTTTAGCCACATTATATGTTCCAATTACATTGTTCTTAATAGCTTCACAAGGGCTGTCCTCCATAAGAGGCACATGTTTATGAGCTGCCGCATGGCATATAAGCTCCGGTCTGTATTCCTCCATTATCTGACGTATTCTCTTCTCGTCTCTTACTGAGCCAATAAGCACTGTCAGATTAAGGTCACTGTATTTTCGTTTCAGTTCCTGCTGGATCTCATACGCATTGTTTTCGTATATGTCGAAGACTATAAGCTGCGCAGGTCTGTATGATGCCAGCTGTCTTACGAGTTCGCTTCCGATGGATCCGCCGCCACCTGTTACCAGAATCCTCCTGCCCTCAAACTCATTCTTAAGCTCGGGAGAATTAATAACTATCTGATCTCTCGCAAGCAGATCTTCAACTGTGACCTCCCTGACATCAGACATCTTCACTTCTCCCATTACCAGCTTGGATACATTAGGCATCATCTTTATGGAGCATCCGGTGGTTTTGCATATATCGATGATCTGCCTTCTGCGTTCTTTGCACAATGAAGGGATTGCGATTATTATGTATTTGATATCTTCTCTCTCAACTATATCGGGGATATCTTCAGTAGTGCCCAGAATAGGCAGACCTTCTATTCTTCTTCCCAGTTTTTCTGTATTGTCATCTACGATACCGATTATGTCAGTTGTTCTGTTCTCCTGAGCATTGATATCTCTGATAAGCATAACGCCGGCCTGTCCTGCACCTACAACAAGTGTGCGCTGACGGTCCTTCTGCTTGCTCAGTTCACGCTCTCTGATAATACGCCTGAGCATTCTGTATGATACTCTGGCTCCAATAATGAATAAAAACTGAAGAACAGGTCCTATTAAATAATATGACCTTGGCATAGTAGTCCCGAAAAGAACTGTGGCAACAGTATCGAATACTGCCAGAATCATTACAGCGGCAGCGACTCTGTAGACTTCGTCATAACTGACATAACGCCAGATACTTCCGTGAAGTCCGCAGAAATAATTGACTGCTAAAGCGAATACCGTAAAAAAAGGTATAAAAAGAAGCCATCCGTCCAGGTACTCCTTCGGAATATCATCGATCGAAAAATCGAAGCGTATCCACAAAGCAAGACCATAGGCCAGATTGCTTACAAAAACATCATAACAAGATACTAGTACAGCTATTTTCCTCGCTCTGTTCAACGTATTTTCCCCCGCTAATAATATTAGAATACGTTGAAATTCTTATACTTGTTTTATCACAATTCCAAGAATTTCAGATAATTTCGTTATACAACATAGTCATCACTATACTCCCCAATAAAGTAAGTCCTATGTTGTTAAAAAAATAGAAGTATTGTGAATTTTCTCGCAATTCAAATTATAAATGTAATTAGTTACATTGTCAAATAAGAAAGGTGCTGTTTCACCTTATAAATAGTGGAACAGCACCTTAAAATGCAATGTTTTTTTAATTTATATTGGATTTTTATTGTATTTTCCTACCAACTACATAGAATCTTCCGTTGTCAGTGTGGTATGCACAGGTTGACAGAGTAATCAGCTGATCTCCAAACTCCGGCGTAATGCCAGTATCGTAAAGAGCTTCCTTCTTTACGCCCTTAATAAACCTGTTGAAGCTCTTCTGGTCATCGAAGCCTGCGTATTCGTAATACTTGAACGCCTTTGAATTCTTGTCGCGAATCTTCGACCTTACAGCAGCGAATACCTCAAATTCGCTTTTTTCTATGACCGGCTTACCGTTTCTGACTTCACTTATTATCTGAAGTTCGACAATGCTGTGGCTGTCCCTGAACTCCTGGCTGTCATACTCCAGCAGATCATGGAACATTGATCCGTATTTCATGTTGTGAGCATAAATGAACCAGTTCCAGGTCGGCTCTCTGCCCACTCTGCTCTTTGCATCCAGGAAAGGTGTTCCCGATTCAGAATAGGCCCTATCGAAATCTCTGTGCAGATAGTATTCCGGATCGTCAACACTCTGCATAACGGGATAATCTATTCTGGTATCCTCAATGGTAATCCATCCTATTACATCCTTGTTCATCGCATATATGTCTTCCAGGCCTGTATCCTTTTCGTGCATTTTCTCGCTTACTTCCCTGAAATCCTTCTGCTCGGAAATGTTATCCTTCAGCCACATTCCCAGATAGGCCAGACATCCGCAGAATACAATGGCACATATTATCAGGATAAGCCATCTTCCGATTCCCAGTGGTTTTCTCTTTCCGCTCATTTCTCCATCCCCTTTATGCTCTTGCTCCCTGCACAAAAGCAGCCTTGTTCAGTTCAACAAACTTAGGCTTTACATTTGCCTCAATTACCTTCATCCATTCTTCTTCGGTAAACGGCAGATCCTTTGAAGCCGCACCAAGAAGTACAACGTTGACGGCCTTACTGGAGCCTGCCTGCTCAGCAACTGCCAGTGCATCAAAGCTTACCAGTCTGCCGGCTGTCTTCGCTATTATCTCATCCGCTTCTGAAGGATACTCCACCTGCCCCAGTGTAACAGGCATAGGCATGATCTGCTGCTCGTTGACATACATTACTCCGCCCTCGGCCAGGAACGGCAGCCATCTGTATGCCTCAAGCTTTTCAAATGCGATGATTATGTCTGCCTCGCCCTTTTCAATAAGCGGTGAGCTTACATTGTCATCACTGATCTTTACATGCGTAACAACGTCTCCGCCTCTCTGGCTCATTCCGTGAACCTCGGAAAGCTTAACGTCATATCCTTTTTCCAGGGCCAGATTTCCCAGCAGTACACTTGCCAGAAGAGTTCCCTGTCCGCCTACTCCTACGATTAAAATGTTCTTCTTCATTTATCTGCCCTCCTTTACTGCCTTGATGGCATCGAACGGACATACTCTGCTGCAGAGGCCGCAGCCTATACAATTTGTCTGTACGATAAATGGTTTACCGTCCTTGACCTCGATTGTAGGACAGCCAATCTTCAGACACTGACGGCAGTTCCTGCATTCATCAGTAATGACATTAGGTGTTCCGGTCTGTTTTGTTATCATAACGCACGGTCTTCTCGTAATGATTACGGACAGCTCGTCACGTTCAGTTTCTCTCCTGATGATTTCTTCAAGTTCCTTCACTTCAAACGGGTCAACCACTGTTACGTTCTTCACACCAAGTGCAGTTACGAGCTCTTCAAAGTTTACAGCCGGTGCCGTTTCACCCTTGGCATTTTTTCCTGAACCCGGATTCTGCTGATGACCTGTCATTCCCGTAATGCGGTTATCAAGAATGATGACCGTTCCCGTTGCCTCATTGTAAACCATATTCAGAAGTCCCGTTATTCCCGAATGGAGGAATGTGGAATCTCCAAGAACTGCTACCAGGTTTTTGCTGCTTCCCGTTGCCTTTTCGAAGCCGTGCTCCATGCCTATGGAACCGCCCATGCAAAGGCAGGTGTCAATGGCATTTGTCGGCGGAAGTGCCGCCAGAGTGTAACAGCCTATGTCGCCCATAACAGTTGTCTTAAGCTTGCTGAGAACGTAAAACAGTCCCTTGTGTGGGCATCCTGCACAGAGGAGCGGCGGTCTTCCCGGTGCTGCCGCTATGTCTGCATTCTCATCCAGAGCAGCCTTAGGGACACTTATTCCGAAGGCCTCCCTGATCAGGTTGGCACTGTACTCTCCCTGAATGGTGAACATATCCTTGCCGCCGTGAACAGGAATTCCTGCAGCTCTGATCTGTTCCTCAAAGAAAGGCAGGCCTTCTTCAATTACATATAACTTCTCAACCTTTGATGCAAATTCAGCAATGTCTGCCATCGGCATCGGGCTGATGATTCCCATCTTGAACACGCTGGCCTGTGGAAGTGCTTCTCTGACATACTGATAGCAGATTCCGCTGGTGACGATACCGATCTTCGGATCATTCATTTCCACTCTGTTAATCGGCTGTCCTCCTGCTGTGATTGCCTTTGCATCTTCTGCAATCTGAGCAAGTCTCTTTTCCTGTGCCACGTGAAGCTTTCTGGCCATTGCCGGCATTGAAACGTATTTCTGGAAGTTCTTCTCGTAAGGAATCACTTCACGTTCCTCTCTCTCGCCCTCTTCCACTATTCCTCTTGAGTGGGAAATTCTTGTTCCCGATTTCATGAGCACAACAGTGTCATATTTCTCGGAAAGGTCATAGGCGGCAATCATGAAGTCCTTGCATTCCTGCGGATCTGACGGTTCAAATACAGGTACTCCCGCTGAACGTCCGTGGAATCTTGAATCCTGTTCGTTCTGGCTGGAGTGACATCCGTTGTCGTCGGCAACCAGCAGTACCAGACCGCCGTTTACCCCGTTGTATGCTGCCGTATAAAACGGGTCAGCTGCAACATTCAGTCCAACGTGCTTCATCGTGCTGAGCGCTCTGGCTCCACCCAGACATGCTCCGAATGCTACCTCAACGCCGACCTTCTCATTTGGCGCCCATTCAACATGTATTTCATCTCCGCATTTTGTCAATGCTTCTGTTACTTCCGTACTTGGTGTTCCAGGGTATGAGCTTACCACGCGTACACCTGCTTCCCAGGCGCCTCGTGCGAAGGCTTCATTTCCTAACATTATTCTTTTCATTTCTTTCTCCTTTATTTTAAGCCGGTCTTATTTCTATTATTTCTTCGCTCTCGACTGCCGCCTTTATCAGACCTTCGCAATCGAGCTTTGCTTCACTCTGGAGAATCTTCTCGAGCTTCGGCTTCGTTGAAGGATGCTTTGGCAGAAATACCGTACAGCAGTCCTCGTAAGGCTCAATTGATTTCTCGTAAGTTCCTATTTCCTGAGCCAGGTCCATGATGTCTGTCTTGTCCATGCCTATGAGTGGTCTCATTACCGGCATGCTTACGCTGGCATCAGTTACAACCAGCGCCTCAGCCGTCTGGCTGGCAACCTGTCCCAGATTTTCTCCTGTTATCAGCATATTGCAGTCGTTTGCCCTGGCAAGTTCTTCCGCAATACGCATCATAAATCGTCTTACAAGTATTGTTGTTTCCTCTTCCGGACAGTTCTGCACTATCTGTTCCTGTATTGGAAGCAGGTTGATGACGTGCATCCTGAATCTGCCGCAGTATGTTGCAACGAGAGATGCAAGTTCCTCTACCTTTTCCTGCGCTCTCTGGCTGGTATACGGGAAAGAGTGGAAGTGAACCGCTTCAATCAGCATTCCTCTCTTCGCCATCATCCATGTGGAAACCGGTGAGTCAATTCCTCCTGACAGGAGCGACATGCCCTTTCCGTTTGTTCCAAGCGGCAGCCCTCCAAAGCCCGGAATCTTGTCCTGGTAGACATACGATTTGTCGTGTCTCACATCGACAAAGAGCCTTACATCCGGTTCGTGAACGTCGACCTTGAGCACCTTGCAGCCCTTCAGAACCGCAGCTCCAATCTGTCTGGCTATGTCAGGTGACTTGACCGGAAAGTTCTTGTCTGCCCGCTTGGCCTCAACCTTGAAGGTCTTCACGCCGCGTTCCTCTATGGCTTCCATCATGTATTCCACAGCCTTACGCCCGATGTCCTCCATGGTGCTTTCACATTCCATGGCCGGACTGATTGATGCCACGCCGAAAACCTTTCCGATTTCCTTGAGAATGGCCTGTTTTCCTTCTGCTCCCGGGTTGAGTTCCTTATCTGCTCTTACATAGATGAGGCCCTCATGTCTGTAGGCTTTCACACCATCAAATTTCTTTAGCAGTTTCTTGATGCGATCGAGAAGCATTCGCTCGAAATAGGGTTTGTTCATTCCCTTCAGCGCCACTTCTCCGCAGCGTACTATGAAAATGTATTCGTTGTTTGTCTGCTGATTATCTGTCATTATCTGAAGCTCCCAAGCCTGCGGAATCTCTTTACCGCCTCGGCTGTTTTCTCTATTGCTGTATCTATGTCTTCTTCCGTATTGAAACGTCCCAGACTGAATCTGAGGGTTCCTTCTATTTCCCTGTCTTTGAGTCCCATGGCTGTCAGCACGTGGCTCTGTCCCTTCTTGTTTGAGGAACAGGCCGAACCTGTCGACACAAATATTCCGTCCTGTTCCAGAGTGTGAAGAAGCACTTCTCCTCTGGTTCCCCTGAAGCTTACGCTGAGTACTGACGGACATGATTCATCCATTGGAGTATTGATTTCAATGTCTTCTATGCTGTTCTTCAGTCCCTCGCACAATCTGTCTCTGAGAACCGGAAAAAACGGGCCCTCTTTCTGTCCCTTCTCCGCAGCCGTGCCCAGCCCTATGATTGCGGGAACATTTTCTGTTCCGGATCTTCTGCCGGATTCCTGTCCGCCGCCTACTATGTATGCCGGAATGTTGATGTTCTTCCCTGCGGCAGTCCTGCCTTTGCTTATTATGAGCGCACCTGAGCCCTTCGGTCCGTGGATCTTGTGGCCGCTGATTGATATCAGGTCCGCATCCTTTGGAAGTGGCATCTTGCCGAAGCTCTGAACCGCATCGCAGTGAAACAGTCCCGGTGCGCCATTTCGTTTCATGATTTCACGCACCCTGTCCACCGGCATAACAGTACCGACTTCATTGTTGACATGCATCATTGTAACCAGAACCGTTCTTTCGTTTATGGCATTTTCAAGCTGTTCAATGTCGGCTCTGCACTGTCTGTCCACGCCCACTTTAATTATTTCAAAGCCCTGCTTCTCCAGACGATTGCAGCACTCCAGCACTGCCGGGTGTTCCACCGCAGTGGTCACTATTCTGTTACCCAGCCTTTTGAGCGAATCAGCCGCTCCGAAGATTGCCATGTTGTCAGCTTCCGTACCGCCTGATGTGAAAACCACATCCCTGTCCCCGGCAAGCCCCGCTGCATCAAGAACCTGCCCTCTGGCGCGTTTTATGGCCTTCTCGGCATCGATTCCCAGCTGATACAGAGCTGATGGATTTCCGAAATCCTGTTTCATGAACTGAAGCATTGCCTCAGTTACTTCGTCATATTGTTTAGTTGTTGCACTGTTGTCAAGATATATCATAAAAAACGTAAAGGGGCAACCTGCTGCTGCCCCTAATAGAACTTATTTCGCGTAGTCAATTGCGCGTGTTTCACGAACTACATTTACCTTGATCTGACCAGGGTATTCAAGTTCAGATTCAATTTTCTTGGAAATGTCTCTTGCCAGGAGAGCGATTGCATCGTCACCAACCTCGTCCGGTTTGGCGATGATTCTGATTTCTCTTCCCGCCTGAATAGCGTATGAGTTCTCAACACCCTTTGTTGTGTTTGCAATTTCCTCAAGCTTCTGAAGTCTCTTGATGTATGACTCAAGAGTTTCTCTTCTTGCGCCAGGTCTTGCTGCCGACAGAGCATCTGCTGCAGCAATGAGAACGGCTTCGATTGACTTAGGCTCGTAGTCTCCATGGTGTGCTGCCATTCCGTTAATAACAGCTTCGGATTCCTTGTACTTCTTAAGTACTTCCATGCCTATGTCAACATGTGTTCCTTCTCTTTCGTGGTCAAGAGCCTTGCCTATGTCATGAAGCAGGCCCGCTCTCTTTGCCAGAGTAACATCCAGTCCAAGTTCGCCTGCCATAAGACCTGCCAGATGAGCAACTTCAACTGAATGCTTGAGAACATTCTGTCCATATGAAGTTCTGTATTTAAGTCTTCCGAGAAGTTTAACAAGTTCAGGGTGAAGGTTGTGAATACCAACATCAAATGTGGCCTGCTCACCTTCTTCTTTAATTATTGCATTTACTTCGCGTTCTGCCTTCTCAACCTGTTCTTCGATTCTTGCCGGATGAATTCTTCCGTCTACGATGAGCTTTTCGAGAGCCAGTCTTGCAATTTCTCTTCTTACAGGATCAAATCCTGAAAGGATAACCGCTTCAGGAGTATCATCGATAATGAGATCGATGCCCGTTGCGTTTTCGATTGCTCTGATGTTTCTTCCTTCACGGCCGATGATTCGACCCTTCATTTCGTCATTTGGAAGCGGAACTACGGATACAGTGGATTCTGCAACGTGGTCAGCTGCACATCTCTGAATTGCACCTGTAATGATTTCCTTAGCCTTTTTGTCAGCTTCTTCCTTGGCTTTGCTCTCGATTTCTTTATAGAGAACAGCCGCTTCACTTCTTGCTTCCTGTTCAACCTTCTGCAGGATGATTTCTCTTGCCTGATCAACGGTGTATCCTGAGATTTTCTCCAGTTCCTCAAGCTGCTTGTGCAGGAGTCTGTCCTGCTCAGCCAGTCTGTTTTCAATTTTCTTTTCTTTGTTTGTTATGCTTTCTTCTTTTTTCTCGATGTTTTCCAGTTTGCGGTCGATGGAGTCTTCCTTCTGGTTCAGTCTCCTTTCGGCCTTTGATATCTCATTTCTTCTTTCTCTGATTTCCTTTTCTGCGTCGTTTCTCTGTCTCTGTGCTTCTTCCTTAGCTTCGAGAACGACTTCTTTTCTGATGTTTTCGGCATTTTTCTCCGCATCAAGAATCATGTTTCTTGCCTTTGTTTCTGCGTTGCCGATAGTTTTTTCGCCTATGGATTTACGTAATATATATCCAACTAACAGCCCTATTACAAGCGCTATTAGGCCAACTACTACAGGTATGATAACGTTTGCCATTAAGTATCATTCCTCCCTTTCTTTATTCTGTTTTCAATAATCTTCGCGGCCCTGCAGGCCAGTTCTATGTTCAACTAAAATAGTCATTATTAAAAGTTAAAAGCATACA
>JAKSSG010000043.1 GCA_024403185.1 Clostridia bacterium | reverse complement strand
AGGCAATTGATGAAGATAGATTTACAGAATACAAAAAGGAATTCTATGATGCATATGGAAAATTCTAAGCTTTGTCGTGACAGAGAAGTCTGCGGCGGATGCAAATATCAGGGAGTCCCTTATGAGGAACAACTGGCTGAAAAGACAGCTGAAGTAAAGGCACTTCTGGAAGGCAAGAAAATTAAATACGGTGAACTGCTGCCTATAGAGCCGGCACCGTCAAGATTTGAATACAGAAATAAGATGGAATATACATTTGGAGATATGGTCAAGGATGGACCTGTAACTCTTGGAATGCATAAAAGAGGCCATTTTATGTCAATAGTCACAGTTGATGAATGCCAGCTGGTTCATCCGGATTTTAATAAGATCCTGCGAGCTACTCTTGATTTTGTCAACGGGCGCGGATATACCCATTACCACAAAAAAAGACACAAGGGACTCATGCGCAATCTTATAGTAAGAAGAGGCGTGAGAACAGGTGAAATACTGGTCAATGTGTGTACAAGTTCTGAAGAAGGCTTTGATGAAGAGGCCTACGTTGAAGCAATTACAGGCCTGCAGCTGGAACATAAAGTTGTAGGGGTTTTGCGTACAATAAATGACAGGCTTGCCGATGCGGTTTATTGTGATGAGCTGAAGGTTCTTTATGGCAGGGATTATTACAACGAAGAAATAATGGGACTAAAGTTTCAGGTCAGTGCATTTTCGTTTTTCCAGACAAATGTTGCTGCAGTGGAAAATCTCTATTCATATGCCATTGGACTTATTGACGATTTTGAAGGAAAGAAAGCTTTTGACCTGTTTTGCGGGACAGGAACAATAACTCAGGTTCTGGCAAAAAGAGCATCTGAAGTAATAGGTGTTGAAATTGTCGAGGAGGCTGTAGAAATGGCCAGAACCACTGCTGAGAAAAACGGACTTAGCAACTGCAGATTTATTGCAGGAGACTGTTTCAAGGTACTGGAATCTATAGACGATAAACCTGAAGTAATAGTAGTTGATCCGCCAAGGGTTGGAATAAGCAACGACGCACTTGATCGCATTATAGGTTACGGAGTCGATCAGATCGTATATATCAGCTGCAACCCGAAGAGCCTGGCAAATAATCTCTATTACATGCAGTACTACGGCTACAAAGTCGATTCAGTAAAACCTTTTGATAACTTCCCTGGAACGAAACATTGCGAAGTCGTAGCTCTGCTATCGAGAAACTGATATGGTATAATATACTGCAAACAAATTAAAGAAAAGAAGTTGGGAAGGAGAATAGTTATGTTTATTTTCACACTAATCATTCTGGCAGTTATCGTTTTGATTATTATCAAGGGCATATATGTTGTAAATCAGCAGACAGCCGTGATAATTGAGAGGCTGGGGAAATTCAACAGAATCGTTCCAGCAGGATTCCATGTAATGATTCCTTTCATTGAGAGAAAGGCAGCAATTGTGAATCTGAGAACAAATCAGTTTGAATTTGAAATTGATGCAAAGACAAGTGACAATGTAACTGTAAACATGGAAATTGCAGCACAGTATCATGTAAGCTTTTCAAACAATACCTCGGATCCGAGACAGTCAGGGCTTTACAAGAGTTATTATATGCTGCAGAGACCTATTCAGCAGATGGAATCTTATCTTATAGACGCACTCCGTTCATCAATTCCGAAGTACACCCTTGATGAGGTTTTCGAAAAGAAAGATGATATTGCATCAGATGTAAATGCTACAGTACATGACATGATGGATGAATATGGTTATGACCTTGTATCAACACTGATCACATCAATCAAATTGCCTGCAGATGTTGAAAATTCAATGAATAAGATCAACTCAGCCCAGAGAGAAAAAATCGCAGCACAGTCATTGGCTGAAGCAGAAAGGATCAAGATCGTTACAGAAGCAAAGGCAAATGCCGAGGCTATGGAGCAGGCAGGTATAGGTATTGCCAATCAGAGAAAAGCTATCGCAGAAGGCATTGCTACTTCACTTGATACAATTAAGGAAAGCGGAGTTTCGACTCAGGAAGCCAATGAACTTTTCCTGTTTACACAGTGGACAGACATGATGGAGAAATTCTCAAAGAGCAAATCTGCTACAGTTGTTCTTCCGTCAGATTTCAGAACGAGCGCATCAATGTTTGAGCAGATGCTTACTGCAGAAAATGTAAGAGGTGAAAACAATGAAGTTTAAAATGGTTCACGAAAACTATAATGTAACGGACATGGACAGATCCCTGGCCTTTTATGAAAAGGCTCTTGGACTGACAGAGAAATGGTAGGTAACGGATTCACAAGCGGTCACTCAGAAATCACTCTTCAGTTTTTCAGAGAACACGCTGGAAACAAGAAGCTTTTCGAAGAAATGTACGCATAATTAAACTGTTATCAGCGTAAATCATTTAACAAAGCAGATAGAACAGAGGTTGTTGCATCAGACGGATGCAACAACTTCTTTTTTTACAGTTTTGCATTGTCAGGCAGTATTGAAATGTTAAAATAGAGAATGTATTATATCAGTAATTGTATGGGATAAATCAGACATGACAGTAAATAATAAGCTTATGGAAACAAGAAATGTACTTGAAAAAGTGAAAAACGGAAGCATGACTGTTGAGGAAGCGGAACGCTTTTTCAGACAGGAGCCTTTTGTTGAAATGGGATACGCCAAGCTTGACACCCACAGGGAAATCAGATCAGGATTTCCTGAGGTTGTATACTGCAGCGGCAAGCCGGACGAGTATCTGCTTGAGATATACCTGAAGCTGCTGGAAAAGCAGGGTGAAGTATTCGGAACAAGGGCAGATGAGCATCAGTATGAACTGGTAAAAGAAGCAATCCCGGACATTTATTTTGATCCGGTTTCACACATACTGAAGCTTGAAAAACCGGACAAAAAGCTTGAGGGAATGATTGCGGTATGTACTGCGGGTACGGCTGACATTCCCGTTGCCGAAGAAGCCGCACAGACGGCGGAATTTTTCGGCAGCAGGGTAGAGCGTGTATTTGACGTGGGTGTCAGCGGCATTCACAGGCTCATGGCCAGCATGGACACAATACAGGATGCCAACTGCATCGTCGCTGTAGCCGGCATGGAAGGAGCACTGGCATCGGTAATCGGCGGCATGGTTTCGTGTCCCGTAATAGCTGTCCCGACTTCCGTTGGATACGGCGCCAGCATGGGCGGTCTTTCTGCACTGCTTACGATGATGAACTCCTGCGCCAACGGCATAGCGGTTGTCAATATTGACAATGGTTTCGGGGGAGGATACATGGCGACGGAAATAAACAGACTGGCAGTCAGGGGAAACAGGGCAGGCGAGAAGACGAATGAGTAAGAAGACACTTTATCTTGACTGCAGCAGAGGCATAAGCGGTGACATGACGGTTGCGGCGCTCCTTGATCTGGGAGCAGATGAAACCGCACTTAGACAGGCTCTCGATACTGTTCCGGACGGACACTTCAGGATTGACATAGGTCGCGTCGAACTTGATGGAAGAGACTGCTGCGATTTTGATGTCAAACTGCCTGGAGAGTATGACAATCACGACCATGACATGGATTATCTCTTTGGCCATCTTAATGATCAGCATAGCGGTCAGTCCCATGTTCATCCTGAAGGGCATGGCCACAGAACCCTTGAAGAGGTTCTGGAGATAATAAGCAGAACCGAGATTACTGAGGGTGCACACAGAATAGCCTGCCGGATTTTTGATACTCTGGCGGAAGCGGAAGCTGAGGCTCATGAGACCACAAAGGATCAGGTCCATTTTCATGAGGTTGGAGCACTGGATTCCATAGCGGACATCATTGCCGTTGCTGTGTGCATTGACAATCTGGAGATAGAGGAGTGCATAATCACGGAACTGTGCGAAGGCAGGGGAACCGTAAGATGCGCTCATGGAATTCTGGACATACCGGTTCCTGCAGTCAGGGCGATTTCAAGACAGCATGGACTGGCTTTGCATGAGCTGGATGCTGTCGGAGAATATGTTACGCCGACAGGTGCAGCCGTGGCGGCGGCACTGAGGACCACAGACAGACTGCCGGACAGCTATCGGGTCATCAGAGAGGGCCTTGGGGCAGGCAAAAGAAGCTATGAAAAGCCGGGCATTCTCAGAGCAATGCTGATTGAGCTTTTGTAACAGATAATGTAAAATTATTCTAAGTATTCATCACTGGAGGAAAAAACAAATGGCCACAAAAGAAAAGAACATCAATTTTGAGCAGAGAGTCAAGGACATAATCGGAGAAATCAAGGGATATGGTTTCGGAATGCTTAACGATATGATAGACCCTCAGTATCTTGACTGTGACCCGGAGAAGAAGACAGTAAGAGTCAGATACAAAAAATTCAAATGGGAAGACAACGGCAGAGGAGAGGTCCATGGCGGTGTCATTTCTGCAATGATGGATACTACGATGGGAATAAATGCGATTGCGCTGACGGAGGGAAGCGTGTCCACATCGGACATGACAATAAGCTTTCTCAAGCCCTTCAGAGGCCAGTCATTTATCATAGAATCTGAGGCTGTTCAGGTAGGCGAGAGAGTAATCAGACTGATTGCAAAGGCTTACGATGAGGATTCAGGCAAATGTCTTGCCATGTCAACCGGCAGTTTCATGCACGTTAATTATGAACACGCTGAAGGCAAGCAGCTTGGCGTATAGGGAGGAGGAATCATGACTAAGGATTTCAACATTGAAACAAAATGTGTACAGGCCGGATACACTCCGGGCAACGGGGAACCGAGACAGATCCCGATTATTCAGAGCACGACTTTCAAATATGCAACAAGTGAGGACATGGGCAAACTCTTCGATCTGGAGGCGGAAGGATATTTCTACACGAGACTTCAGAACCCGACAAATGACAGAGTTGCCGCCAAGATCTGCGCACTTGAGGGCGGAACTGCAGCCATGCTGACCTCGTCAGGACAGGCGGCAAACTTTTTCGCTGTGTTCAACATTGCCTCTGCGGGAGATCACGTTGTCGCATCATCCGCTCTTTACGGAGGAACCTACAATCTCTTCGCTGTTACGATGAAGAGAATGAACATTGACTTCACATTTGTTCCGCCGACTGCAACAAGAGAGGAACTGAACGCGGCATTCAGAGATAATACAAAGGCAGTCTTCGGCGAGACGATTACAAATCCTTCGCTGGACGTTCTGGACATTCCGCTCTGGGCGGAAGTGGCTCACGAGCACGGAGTGCCGCTCATTATAGACAACACATTCGCAACACCGGTCAACTGCAGGCCTTTTGAATGGGGCGCAGACATAGTAACTCATTCAACGACAAAGTACATGGACGGACACGGCACACAGGTTGGCGGATGCATCGTCGACTCGGGCAAGTTCGACTGGATGGCACACGCGGACAAGTTCCCGGGCCTTTGCACACCGGATGAGAGCTACCACGGAATCACATACGCCGAGAAGTTCGGCATTGAAGGTGCATACATTACAAAGGCAACAGCTCAGCTCATGAGAGACTTCGGAGCCATAGCCGCTCCTCAGAATGCATTTCTGCTGAACATGGGACTGGAAAGCCTCCATGTGAGAATAAAGAAGCACTGCGAAAACGGAATGGCAGTTGCGAAGTATCTCCAGAGCAATGACAAGATCAGCTGGGTAAACTATCCGGGACTTCCTGACAGCAAGTACGCAGAGCTGGTGAAGAAGATGCTGCCGAACGGAACATGCGGGGTTGTATCCTTCGGAATAAAGGGAGGAAGAGAAGCGGCAGAGACCTTCATGAAGAACCTGAAGCTGGCTGCTATTGAAACGCATGTTGCCGATGCGAGAACATGCTGTCTCCACCCGGCAAACGCAACTCACAGACAGATGAATGAGGCAGAGCTTGAAGCTGCCGGAATCGGACCTGACCTGATCCGTTTCTCATGCGGACTTGAAGCGGCAGAAGACCTCATTGCCGATATAGAACAGGCACTTGAATACGTTAAATAGGAGCAAGAAATGCCATTAATAATACCTGACAAACTTCCTGCAGCCGGTGCGCTGAAGGATGAAAACATATTCACAATGAACAGGGCCAGGGCTGCGTCCCAGGATATCCGTCCGCTGAAGGTTATAATCGTAAACCTGATGCCAACAAAGATAGCCACTGAAACACAGCTTGCCCGCGTGCTGGCCAACAGCCCGCTGCAGATTGAGATGCAGCTTGTTGGCATGGATTCTCATACGTCCACGCACACTTCACAGGATCACCTGGAATCATTCTATACAACCTTTGAGGAGTTCAAGAATGATTACTTCGACGGAATGATCATTACGGGAACCCCCGTTGAGCTCATGGAATTCGAGGAGGTCGATTTCTGGCCGGAGCTGTGTGAGATATTTGAGTTTGCCAAAACACATGTGTACAGCAACATGTTCATATGCTGGGGAGCCCAGGCTGCTCTGCATTACTATTACGGCATTCCAAAGCACATTCTGGACCAGAAAGTCTTCGGAGTTTTCGAACACAGAAATCTCAGACCGCACAATCCTCTCATGAGGGGATTTGATGAGCTTTTCTATGCACCTCATTCACGCCATACGGAGGTGAGAAGAGAAGATATAATCAAGCATCCGGAACTGCGAATTATGGCGGAATCAGATGAAGTCGGACCTCATATTGTATCAACGGAAAACGGCAGACAGATTTTTGTTCTGGGGCATCAGGAATATGACAAGAATACCCTTGCAGACGAGTATTTCAGAGACATCAACAAGGGACTTGACATTAAGGTTCCGGCGAACTATTTCCGCGATGATGATCCGAAAAAGGAAATAATGTTCCGCTGGAGAGGTCATGCATCACTGCTCTTTTCCAACTGGCTGAACTATTATCTGTATCAGGCAACACCGTATAACCTTGACGACCTTCGCGACGGCAAGGAAGATGCCTGGAGAGAGGCTTTTGAAGACTGATGGGCAAAATCAAACTTAATCCGGGTGCAGTCATAGCACCTGTGCCGGCTGTCATGGTAAGCTGCGGCAGACCGGGGGAAAAACCGAATATAATTACAATTGCATGGACCGGGGTAATCAACTCGGATCCGCCGATGACGTACATCTCAGTGCGAAAGGAAAGATATTCCCACGAAATAATTTCCGAAACTGGAGAATTCGTTATCAATCTGACGACGGAGGATCTTGCCTTTGCAACTGACTGGTGCGGCGTGAAGTCGGGAAGAGATTTTGACAAGTTCAGCGAGCGCAATCTTACGGCTGTTGAAAGTCAGGTGGTTGCCTGCCCGTCAATTGGCGAGTCACCCGTAAACATTGAGTGTCGCGTGACGGAAGTCAGGGAGCTGGGATCCCATGACATGTTCATGGCTGAAATAGTAAGCGTTTCGGCGGATGAAAGCATAATGGATGAGGCAGGAGCTCTGCACTTTGAGAAGGCCGGACTCATGGCTTACTGCCATGGCCACTACTACTCGCTGAAAAGGGAGGAAATAGGCAGATTCGGATATTCCGTAATGAAACCGAAGACAAGAAGACGCTATGATGCCAGAAAGAGGGCGGACAGCAGACGCCATGCACGGTCGAGAGCACGCAGAAAATAATCACGTTGACTGAAAATTGCATTTTTTGTATTATATATGTATAAGTTGTAAATCTGGCGGGAGGGAAAAACCGATGGCTAAGGACAAGAAAATCAGAGACAAGGCAGCAGAAAAAGCTGTAAAGGAAAGAATTTCAAAAACACATCTTAAATCATTCAAGATTCTCGGTTCGGAAAAGAGAAACGATGTTTCAGTTGTTACCGTGCTGAGAATTTTAGGAACAGACAATTACCTCTTCAGGGTAAACTGTGCCCCTGGTCAGGGCGGTTACACCATGTCAGGACTCATCCCTGTATCTGACAGAAATGATTACGGGGAATACAGAGTATATAACCCTCAGCCTGCGTCAGCAGATGTTCTGCGCCCAACTGCAAAGGAAAAGAAATTCACAGGCTACGGAAAATAACGAAAAATGGGGCCCGCCTAATCAGGCGGGCTTTTTCAGACGGGAGAACATGATGGGCAAGACAACACTTTTCGGAATAATAGCACTGGTGGTCGCCATTATCTTTATTGTAGGCGGCCTGGTTTTGCTTAGAGCATACTGGAAAATGCGAGACAGACAGTACGAGGAACAGAAGAACAGGAGGGACTCAATTGATTAACAGAGCATTACTCAAGAACCTTTCAAAGCAGTATCCTGACATTAAATCCGCAACGGAAGAGATAGTAAATCTGAGCGCCATACTCAGTCTGCCTAAAGGAACCGAATATTTCCTCAGCGATCTTCACGGAGAACACGAGGCCTTCGTGCACATGCTGAAGAGCGCATCGGGCGTAATCAGAGATAAAATCGACGACATTTTCGGGCCGACTCTCTCCATAGAAGAGAGAGATGCACTTGCGGCTCTGGTTTACAATGCAAAGGCAGAAATAGCCCGCAGGTGGGAATCTGAAGAGGATTTTGACAAGTGGTGCAAGGATGCCATCAGACAGCTTACGCAGGTGCTGAAATCCGTAACCAATAAATACACTCAGTCAAAAGTAAGAAAAAGACTGCCAAAGCAGTACGCATACATTATCGATGAACTTCTCCATGCCGACTCAAAGTACAACATGGGAGATTACTATGTGAAAATCATAGATACCCTCGTTGATTGCGATGAGGCTGAGGATTTCATTATTGAAATGACGGAAGTAATCAGCAACCTTGCTGTTGACAAGCTGCACATAATCGGTGACATATGGGACAGAGGTGCCGCACCTGACAAGATCATGGACTATCTCATGAATTTCCATGATGTTGACTTCCAGTGGGGAAATCACGACATTCTCTGGATGGGTGCCGCTACCGGAAGCTGGGCCTGCATTACCAATGTTCTGAGAATAAACATTAAGTACAACAATTTTGACATGCTGGAGGTAGGATACGGAATCAACCTCAGACCGCTGGCAACAATGGCGGAAAAGGTTTACGGCAATGATCCGTGCACACCGTGGATGCCAAAGACCATAGAAGAGAACAAGTACGATCCGATTGATGATCAGCTTGCGGCCAAGATGAACAAGGCAATTTCCATATGCCAGTTCAAGATTGAGGGTCAGCGCATAATGGCTCATCCTGAATATAATCTCGAGAACAGACTCCTGCTGGACAAGATTGATTATGAGAAGGGAACGATTAAACTGCCGGGTGGTGAATATCCTCTCAATGATGCAAACTTCCCGACAATTGACCCTAAGGATCCGTACAGACTGACGGAAGATGAAGAAGCGATGCTCGATGCAATTGAACCGGGCTTTACTCTGAACGATAAACTGCAGGAGCATGTGAAATTCATGTTCACCCATGGGTCTCTGTACACCATATGCAACGGCAATCTGCTGTTCCACGGATGCATTCCGATGAACAAAGACGGCTCCTTCAAGGAGTGCACAATCAACGGACGTACTCTTTCCGGCAAGGCATACATGGATTACCTGGATGAACTCGTGAGAGAAGCCTATTTCAATCCGCAGGATTATGAGGAAACCGGATATAACGGAGATATCATGTGGTATCTGTGGCTTTCGGCAAACAGCCCGCTCTTCGGCAAGGATCAGATGACAACTCTGGAAAGATGCTTTATCGATGACAAGAAGACACACAAGGAAAACACGGTTCCGTACTACAAGCTGATAGAGAAGGAAGAAGTGGTTGACAGCATTCTGAGAGAATTCGGCCTGGATCCCGACACTTCCATAATTCTTAACGGCCATGTGCCCGTTAAGATCAAAGACGGCGAGAGCCCGATTAAGGGCGGCGGAAAGCTGTTCATAATAGACGGAGGAATGTCCAAGGCATATCAGAAGACAACGGGAATCGCCGGATATACATTCTTCATAAACTCAAGATACATGGCTCTGGCAGAACACAAGCCATACAGCCCGCTGCAGGAGGATGGAACGCAGATATTCCATCATCCGATCATCACAGTAGTCCGCAACATGCCGAAGAGAGTACTGGTCGGCGATACGGATCTGGGGCTGGAGCTTTTGCGTGAAAGAGAGGAACTCAAGGCCCTTGTAGAGGCTTATCGCAACGGTTCACTGAAGGAAAAATAAATACAGCAACAAAGTAACATCTCAATAATAAGATTGTACCAAATCCCCCTTGTAATAAAGGGGGATTTATGGTTTAATTACCGTGGTATGATTTGTTATAAAAGTAACAAACGTTATTATTAATTAA
>JAKSSG010000042.1 GCA_024403185.1 Clostridia bacterium | reverse complement strand
CTTTTCCTTGCCGTTTGGTTGGCGGTGGTAATATCTTTCGGTTTGCCCTCCCTTATTTGGCTTTCTAATCAGAATTCCGCTTGGTTTGGTGTTGTTATAGATTTTTCTATAATGATCAAACCTTATCTTATCCATTTCAATGCTTTTTTCAATGTAATCTCTGCAATTCATGTGTATATATTGCCATTATTACCATTTATTGTCAATAACTTGCTGTATTCTATTCTTAATCTACGCCAAAATTGCCCACGCCTTTCTGTTTTTCGATGTTCCGTGAATTACGTGGGCATATTTTTCATCAAAATGCTCCTTTTTAGAATGTTTTTTTCTGATTTCATCGCTTTTTTCCATTGTTTTCAGGCATATTCCCTTGGTTTTGCATTATTTTTCCCAATTAATATGCCCACACAATTCCGCTAACCCTTGATTGTTGCAATTCATGGGCAAGTTTTGCGTGAATTAAGCCACCGAGCGCCTCGCCTCTTTTGATTTCCGCCGCGCTTATATGCTATACTGTCTTCGGCAATAATTAATACAGGAGAAAGAAGTTATGTTATATCTTATCTGGCTGTACGTGGCGTTCTTCGCCGTTTTCACAGCCATCCACCTATATGCAAGCTACAGGAAAAAGGACAGCCTGCGTGGACCGACCAAGATGGTCATTCTGCTGGCCATTCTGGGAATGTATCTGGAATGGGCTCACTACCAGGGCGCGGATCCTTCGGTATTTGTAGTCTTCGCGCTCATTACCAGCTGGCTTGGCGATGTACTGCTCATACCTAAAGGCGTCAAGTGGTTCACTGCAGGAGGAATCTCTTTCTGGATTTCCCACTTCCTGTTCATTTTCGCCTATATCGAATCAGGCATCGTGTTCAGCCGCATCAACCCGATAGTCGCAGTGGCAATTGCACTCGTATATGCAATCACAGTAGTGATACTCTTCAGCAAACTGAAGGCTCACCTGCCGAAGCCGCTTTTCTACCCGATGTTCCTGTACCTGCTGACCAACGGCGCCATGAACGTATTCGCATGGTTCAGGCTGCTCAGCGGTTCATGCACATTGCTCGGCGGAATACTGACCGGAATCGGAGCGCTCATGTTCTTCATTTCGGACTCATCACTGTTCTTCGTCCGTTTCGACAAGAACAGCAAAATCAAGTCTCATTTTCTCGTTATGCTGACATACAGTCTCGGCGAATTTCTAATCGTTCTCGGACTGATGTTCCTGATGATATAATTAATGCAAAAGCAGACTCAACTATAAGGAGGACAAGTCATGAAATATATTCTTTACAATCCAAATGCAAACAACGGCATCAAGCCTGAATACCTGGACGGTGTTGAGTACAAGGAAGTAATCGGCCTCGACTACCAGGCTTTCTTCGACGGCCTGGCACCTGAAGACGAGGTTGTCTTCGTCGGCGGCGACGGAACTCTGAACTACTTCATCAATGCTGTTGATACTGACAATATTAAGAATAAGGTTTATCTGAAGCCTGCCGGAACGGGCAACGATTTCATGAACGATCTGGACAACAAGGACGGCAGCGAGGTGCTTCTAAACGATTACATCAGGAATCTTCCGACAGTCTATGTTAACGGAATGGAAAGAAAATTCATCAACGGAATCGGCTACGGAATTGACGGATACTGCTGCGAAGTCGCTGACCAGATCAAGGCAACCGGCAGCACCAAGCCAATAAACTATTCGGGCATCGCAATCAAGGGACTGCTTTTCCACTTCAAGAAAAAGATTGCCAACATTACTGTTGACAGCAAGGAATACAAGTTCAGAAACGTATGGCTGGCGCCTTCCATGAAAGGCAGCTTCTACGGCGGCGGAATGGACATCGCACCTGATCAGGACAGAAAGGGCGACACACTCTCATGCGTCGTTTACCACTGCGGATCAAAGATGAAAGCGCTGAAGGTATTCCCTGACATTTTCAAGGGAACCCACACAAGCCACAAAGAAATGGTTGCCATCATGACAGGCAGGGAAATCGAAGTCAAGTTCAACGAACCATGCGCTCTGCAGATTGACGGTGAAACCGTGCTGAATGTTTCCTCCTACAGGGTTAAGGCATAAGACGCAAAGGCCGCCTGACCATTACAAAACCAGACTGAAAAAGCCCGGGGCAGCTCGGGCTTTTTATTGCTAAAATAAGGGTTTTTTACTGCTGAAATACATACACCACTTTAGCGTAATATCAGGCCACAAAAACACAGTACATTTTTAGTGCAATTACCCGGCAAGTCTGCCTTTGCAGGCTCTTGAAACCGCTGGCCTGAGGTTGTAAAATGATTGCTGTACGACAAGAATAATTATCCAAGGAGGTTTACAGATGAATAGTCAGGAATATATTAACGGTTATATTGAGAGAGCAAGAAAGGCTCAGGCTGAATTCGAAAAGATGAGCCAGGAGCAGGTCGACAAGGCTGTTCAGACAATCGGCAGAGTTGTATATGAAAATGCTCAGTACTTCGCAGAGATCGCTGTTGAAGAAACAGGCATGGGAAATGTTGAAGACAAGTATGCCAAGAACAGACAGAAGGCCGGCATCGTGTGGAACAATCTGAGAGGCAAGAAATCCCGCGGCATTCTGGAAACTAATGAGGAAACAGGCATCACTACAGTTGCAAAACCAATGGGCGTGGTTGCTGCAATCACACCTTGCACAAACCCTATCGTAACTCCGATGTCAAATTCAATGTTCGCTCTCAAGTGCGGAAACGCCATCATCATAACACCGCATCACAAGTCGGTTAAGTGCTCAACAAAGGTTGTAGAAATGATGAACGAAGCACTGAAGGCTGAGGGCTATCCTGAAAACCTGATTCAGATTCTGGACGAACATTCAAGAGAAAATACACGCAACCTGATCTCAAGTGCAGACGTTGTTGTCGCAACAGGCGGCGCAGGAATGGTTAACGCAGCATACAGCTCCGGAAGACCTGCTCTGGGCGTTGGCGCAGGAAACGTACAGTGCATCATCGACGAAGGTTATGACTATAAGGAAGCAGTTCCTAAGATCATCAAGGGACGTTCATACGACTACGGCATCATCTGCTCAGCAGAGCAGAGTGTTATCTGCCCTGAGGCAGACTTCGAAAACATCCTGAAGGAATTCGAAGCAAACGGCGGCTACGTTGTTCGCGATGCTGAAGAACTTGAAAAGGTTCGCGGCGCACTCTTCGAAGACGGCAAAACTAATCGCCATTCAGTTGGACAGTCATGCCAGAAGGTTGCAGAACTGGCAGGCATCGAAATTCCGGAAGACACTAAGGTTATCGTGGCAGTTGCTGAAGGCACAGGCCTGACCGACGTTCTCGGCGGAGAAAAGATGGCTCCTGTTATCAGCGCATACGCTTACAAGGATCTGGATGACGGAATCAGAATCGCTGCAGAAAACCTGGAAAAGGACGGCAAGGGCCACAGCGTTTCATTCCACTCAGACAGCGAAGAGCATATCGCCAAGGTTGGAGAAAGCCTTTGCGTTTCAAGATTCGTTATCAACCAGTGCAGTTCAAACTCAGCCGGCGGTTCATACTTCAACGGTCTGAACCCGACAAACACTCTGGGCTGCGGATCATGGGGCCACAACTCCATCTCCGAAAACCTGAACTACCACCACCTGATGAACGTTTCAAGAATCGCGCGCTTCATGCCGAACAACCACGTTCCATCAGACGAAGAGCTCTGGGGCTAATCGTGCAAAAGCAGGACATAAGTTAAGCAATGAATTAATCAGGCAATATAAAACGAGATGCAATCGCATCTCGTTTTCTCATGTTTATAAACAGCATGAAGCTGATTTACTGATACAGCGTATCTCCGTAGTAGACCTTCACATCCCCGTATGAATTCTTTACTTTGATCTTGTTCGGTCCACCCTCACAGCTGTACTTCCACGGATACTCATCGATTTCAACTTCGCCGTTATCCAGTTCAATGTCGCCGTATTCGGAAACAACGTCCATGGCGTATTCAGCCCTGTTGATACATGTTTCAATGTGCACATCGCTGTCGCTTGTTGTGATGTCTGTTGTTCCGTGGAAATCACCGTGAAGTGATACATCGGTACACTCTCCGTCAATTTTCAGACCTCCCGATCTTACAGCCTCCATGAAGACATCGTTGTTACTGCCTGAAATGCTGGCATTCTCAAATGAATTTCCAAGCATGGTCACGTCGCACCAGTTATTCGATGTTGCAATGTTCTTCAGCTTCTTGTCGCCGCAGAATACCACCACCTTAGGAACACCGTCGTCTGAGGAGAAGTTCATTGATACGACTCCGCCATCCGGTGAGCCACCTTCTATTTTTAATACCCCGTTTTCAACATTGCACTCAGGTGCGGCAACATTCTTGCCGTGACAGATGAGTACGGTTCCTTCTTCAGGAATATTTTCTTTTATTGTGCTCGCCAGGCTGTCCGGCAAATGCCAGTCGGAATCTGTAGTCATGAACTCGGTTCCGATAAGTACCAGTTCCACCTGTCCTGCAGTCTCAACAGAATCAAAGTCCATGTCGTTCATGGTTGTAATCTGCATCTTGCCCGGACTTCCTGCCAGCCAGTCATGTTTCTCTGCAACCTTGTTGATTCCGTCAACTCCGCCGGAGAATATTCCGCCAAGCATTAATCCCAGTCCGACGCAGAATGCCATTGCACAGATGATAAAGAATTTAAGAAGTTTATTCATTATCATCACCCCCTTTTGTAAATCCTTCACGCGGATCCTTAGGCTCCTCCGCATATGTCCAGTCGCCCCCTGCGGCCTCTGACATCTGAGCCAGTTTCTTGTTTTTGCGTTTGTCGTGTGCGTCGGTAATCAGTCTGACAATCAGTCTGATCAGCTCTCTCGTCCCAATGAATGCGCCGACGCCTGCCGCTGCGGTAAGTGCCGCCAGCAAAAGTCCTCCGCCAACAAACATGAACCCTGTAGCTATGCTGCTTGCAAAGGCAATGATGCCGAATGCTATCGCTCCGATTGCCCCGCATGCGCAGCCGATAATTGCTCCGTAAATTCCAAGTACCGTTCCCAGCAGTCCGAAGAATACGCAGAAGCCTACGAATGCGATGAAGCATGCAAGCGGAATGGATACCGGTGCCGAGCAGATGCCCAGGATTACCCACCATACCGCGGAAATCTTATTTGTCTTTCCGCCTTTTCCGGATTCGACTACTGTCTCATCGTCATCCAGAATTCTTGCTGCGTAATCCGCCTTGATTTCGGCGGCTACTCTCTTTGGTCCCCCGAGTTCCGCAATAATCTCCTGCTCCGTCTTTGCCCCGTTTGCCAGCACTTCATCAAAAAATTCCTCGTAGAATTCCGTTGCTGCCACAATCTCTTCAGGCGGCAGCTTTTTTAACTCGCGCCTGAGGGCGAGTATAAACTCCTGCCTATTCATCATCATCATCCCTTCCCTTCTGTTTCGGGTTCGCACCCTTCCTGTCTGCCTTTGCATCATCCAGCAGTGCTTCAATTGCCGTTCTGTAATCGTTCCACTGTCGCTGGTACTCTGCAAGCTGCAGCAGGCCCTTTTCTGTAATCGAGTAATACCGTCTGTTTCTGCCCTGATACGGCTGATCGTAGGTTCTGCAGAGCTGTTCCTTCTGGAGCCTTCTCAGAACCGGGTACAGTGTGGATTCGGAAACCACGATGGATTTCTTCATCTCCTGTGTAATCTCATATCCGTAAGTGTCCCCTCTTTTCAAGATCGCGAGGGCGCATGCGTCGAGCAGATTTGATTCAATTTTGAACGCCATGTTGCGCCTCCTTTCTCAGGTTTATCCCTTTTCATATAATACTATACGGCATATAATATTGTTTGTCAACACCCATTTAAATATTTTTTCTGCATTTTCGTTAAAAAAATAACAAATTTCTATTTACATTTATCTCACAAATGATACAATTATTAAGTAAATAAAATGATAGGAGACTGAAATGTATAAGACATCTTTATTAGAAAAGAAATATCAGGAAAAACTCATAACGGCTGAACAGGCCGCTGAAATGGTTCACAACAACAACCGTATTCACTTCGGCCTGGGTCTGGGAACTGTCAAGGACATTGACGCTGCTCTTGCAAAGCGTGCCGATGAACTCTGGAATGTTGAGATTATCAGTACTGTAGGTGTAAGGAACAAGCCTTTTGAAACATATCTGGCAACTAACGACAACCGCAAGGTCCGTTTCGCGTCGGCCCACTTCAGTGCCTTTGACCGTGAAATGAACAAGGCCGGACGCTGCTGGTACATTCCTATGATGTTCAACGAGCTGCCTGTTTACTGGCAGCACAACGACAGTGGGCTGGACATCGCATTCTTCCAGGTTGCACCGATGGACGAGCACGGAAACTTCAATATCGGACCGCAGGTTGCAGATATCTGGGGAGTTATCAAGAGTGCTAAGAAGATTATTGTTGAAGTAAATGAGAACATGCCTATAGCCCATGGACATCAGACTCAGCTTAACCTCTTCGGAATCGACTACGTTGTTGAGGGTTCAAACCCTCCAATGGATGAACTCGCGCCAAAGGAACCTTCGAAGGTGGAGAAATACATTGCGGAATACGTTGTATCTCAGATTGAATCTCACAGTACCCTTCAGCTGGGAATCGGCGCACTGCCGCTCTGCATAGGCTCAATGCTCGCCGACTCTGACGTCAGAAACATCAATGCTCATACAGAGATGTTCGTTGATGCCTATGTTGATCTTTTCGAAGCAGGCAAGCTGACCGGAAACAAGCCTGTAGACAAGGGAAAGGCTGTATACACCTTCGCCGGAGGAACCAAGCGGCTCTATGACTTCATTGACGATAACCCTATATGCTGCAGTGCTCCTGTTGACTACGTAAACAACATTGCAACGATATCCCAAATCAAGAATTTCGTATCAATCAACAGCTGCATTCAGGTTGACCTTTACGGACAGGTCTGCTCAGAATCAGCCGGCGCACAGCAGGTATCAGGTACAGGCGGACAGCTTGACTTCGTGCTGGGCGCCTACGCATCTAAGGGCGGTAAAAGCTTCCTCTGCACGCCTTCAACAAGAACGCTGAAGGACGGATCAAAGGAATCTCTGATTAAGCCGATGCTATCCGAGGGCAGTATCGTAACCACTCCACGTACAGCTACCAACTTCGTTGTAACCGAATACGGCATCGCAAACCTGAAGGGAAAAAACACCTGGGAACGTGCGGAGCTGCTCATCAATATTGCTCATCCTGACTTCAGAGATGACCTGATTAAAATGGCAGAGAAGATGGGAATCTGGAAAAACACCTCCAAGATTTCTTTCTGATGCAAAATCAATAAAACAAGGGACGGCATTTAGCCGTCCCTCTTTATTTGCTCTAACCCTATTTCAGACTTTCTATTATTCTGATCATGGTGTCTGCATCATCGATGCTGTTGACCGTTCTTCGCACAGCTGTCGCCCCATGCATTCCCTTCGTATAGTAGCCCACGTACTTTCTCATTTCCTTGACGCCGATTCGCTCACCCTTATCCTCACACACCATTTCTATGTGTCTGATCAGCATGTTGATTCTCTCTTCTATCGGACGTGTTTCAAGGGTCGGAGTTCCGAGAAGCGTCAGTATTTCCTGTGCATCTTTTCCCGCATGCCAGTCGGCCTTCCACAGTGCGTTTGCCTCTGCGAATATCCATGGGTTTCCCAGCGCCCCGCGGGCAATCATTACAGCATCGCAGCCCGTTTCATCCATCATGCGGATGGCGTCTTCGCCTGAGCGAATGTCCCCGTTTCCTATTACGGGAATGCTGACCGCCTTCTTCACATCTGCGATTACCTGCCAGTCAGCCTTTCCTTCGTAGTACTGCTGACGGGTTCTGCCGTGAACGGTTACTGCCGCAGCTCCTGCCGCTTCAATGGCGCGAGCAGCATCAACAGCTACGTTTTCCCCACGGTCAAATCCCATTCGAATTTTAGCCGTCACCGGTTTCGGCTCTGTGTCCCAGGCCGAATCGACGCCTGCGCCCCGCTGCGCTCCCGCAACCATGGCCGCAACACATTCGTAGAGAAGGTCAATGTTCTTCAGAAGAGCCGAGCCTTCGCCGTTCTTCACAATTTTCGGCACCGGGCAACCGCAGTTCAGATCAAGAACCGCATTGTCACAGGTGGCAAGCTCCTCGGCGGCATACATGAGAATCTCCGGCTCACTGCCGAACAGCTGGTAACCGGTTCGTGAGTTTTCGGAAGCGGTCCCCGGGTTCATGTCCTCCAGCTCCAGCAGCTTCCTCGTCTTGCGGTCCCCGTACTTGAGCCCCTTGCCGCTGACCATTTCCGTGAATGTTAAAGAAGCCCCCTGCTCGGCGCAAAGAGCTCTCATTGACTTGTCTGTGAATCCCGCCAGAGGTGCCAGCAGGAAAGGATTATTCAGTTCAAGATTTCCAATTGAGAAAGCTGATTTCATTGAAACCTCCTAAAGCTTTCCTTCATAGAGCATGTCATCCTTGTCAATTTCCTCCCGGGTTGCGTGTCTCTTGCATTTCTTGTTTTTGCGGTAGATCATTTCCAGGCCTTCAAGTGTCAGGAGCTTGTCAACGTAGTTGATGCATTCCACGCCCTGGTCAATCAGAGTTGCCAGGCCGCCTGTTGCGATTACCTGAATGTCGGATTCGGCAATCGGATCGCCGGATGCCTCGCAGTAGTCAACCAGTTCCTTCTTCATCCTTTTCACGATGAATTCAACAACGCCCATGTGGCCGTAAACCAGTCCGGACTGCATTGAATTGATTGTGTTTCTGCAGATTACACTGCCCGGTTCTTCCAGTTCTACCTTAGGAAGTTTGGCGGTCTTTTCGAAGAGGGCGTCTGATGATATTTTCAGACCCGGTGCGATTGTACCGCCGATATATTCTGCCTTTGCAGTAATGGCACAGAATGTTGTTGCTGTACCGAGATCTATTACGATGAGCGGGCCGCCGTACTTGGCGTGTGCTGCGACAGCGTTTACGATTCTGTCGGCACCTACCTGCTTCGGATTGTCATACTTTACTATCAGTCCGGTTTTGATTCCCGGGCCGATTACGATTGCTCTCGTTTCAAAATATTTCTGCGAGAGATGCTGGAGCGTGTACAGAATGGAAGGTACTACTGTTGATATGATTACGTCTGTTACTTCCTTCACGTCCAGATTTTCATACTGGAATAACTGATGAATTATCATGCCGTATTCGTCGGCACTTTTTCTGTTGTCTGTTTCGAGTCTCCAGTTGGTGACCATTTCACCGTCCTTGAAAACTCCGAGTACTATGTTTGTGTTACCTACGTCAAATGCTAATAACATGTTTTCTCCTTTCGCTCCGCCGCCGGGTACATGCAAAGGCAAACCCGGTCGCCATGCTACTGCGAAAAATGAGTCAGGAGAAAGTCCCCTGACTCATTTCCAATATCCTAAAATCCAAAATACTTTTTATTTGAGTGTAATCAGAACGTCGCCTGAATTTACTGATGAACCCTTGGCTGCTACGATCTTGTCTACTGTTCCTGCTGCAGGAGCTGCAATTTCGTTTTCCATCTTCATTGCTTCCAGAATGAGAACAACGTCGCCTGCGTTTACTGCCTGGCCTTCAGTTACCTTAACGTCCAGAACTGTTCCAGGCATTGGAGCTGTAATGCTTCCTGCTCCGCCTGCAGGTGCTGCTGCCGGAGCTGCTGCCGGTGCTGGTGCTGCTGCTGGTGCAGGTGCAGGTGCTGCTGCTGGAGCCGGTGCAGGTGCTGCTGCGGCGGCTGCTGGAGCAGGTGCTCCGCCTAAATCTTCTACTTCAACTTCATATGTTGTTCCGTTTACAGTGATATTATACTTTTTCATTTCTATCGTTTCCTTTCTCTAAAACTTTCTGGTTTCGAGTCTGTCTTCCAGACCGGATACTCCCCAAGGAGTATTTTCTCCTGAGATACGCTGTATCTTCTTTACTACCAGGTTGCTTGCATTTGCACCCGTGTAGGCCGCAACCGCTGCTGCGATTACTGCTACCAGGCTGTCGTCTGATGCTGCTGCAGGTGCAGGTTCTGCTGCAGGTGCCGGTGCGGCTGCCGCTGCTGCAGGTGCTGCTTTCTTGTTTCCTGTTGCTCCCAGAACCTTACCCATGATTGCGATGAATATCCAGATGAGAATCAGTACTGTAAATGTGATTCCCAGACCCATGATCATGGTGATTGTGGATGCCAGCATCTTATCCCCGAATGACAGTGAATGAATCGTTTCCGGATTCGAGAATATTTCCATTAAACTCATGTTAGAAGTGTCCATCGTGTCACCTCCTTAGAGTGGAATGTCGCCATGCTTCTTAGGCGGCAGTGTTTCTTTCTTTGTCTTCAGCATATCCAGTGCGCTGATGATTCTCTGTCTTGCCGTTGCAGGTTCGATTACATCATCAACATAGCCCAGGCCTGCTGCGTAGTAAGGGTTGTTAAACAGTTCTTCGTATTCGTCGATTCTCTGCTTTCTGAGTTCTTCAGGATTTTCTGCTTCCTTCAGTTCAGCCTTTACTGATGACATGATGTTTACAGCACCTTCAGCGCCCATTACAGCGATCTGTGCTGA
>JAKSSG010000041.1 GCA_024403185.1 Clostridia bacterium | reverse complement strand
CTTATTGATGAAAACGGAATTATCGTGTATACTAATTATAATGTTAAGGTCGCAGAGGATGCAGCTGAAGAAAAGCATGTGTCTGTTTGCGAAGTAAAGGACAATAAAGCAATTATTTCGATTGACGCTGTTTATGCATATCGCAATCTGTATTCTCTGTGGAAGGCATGAAATCAGAAAGAGGAGGTAAATAAAATGAAAACTTACAAATGTCTGGTATGTGGCAAGGTGTTTGATGTTGAGGATGGTGTGGAACCGGTATGCCCTGCCTGTGGTGTAAAGGGTGATAAGCTAGTAGAAGTTAAAATGGATAATCCTTACGCAGGGACACAGACTGAAAAGAATCTGGAGGCAGCTTTTGCGGGCGAATCCCAGGCCAGAAACAAGTACACCTACTTTGCATCCGCTGCAAAGAAAGAAGGCTTTGAACAGATTTCCGCGTTGTTCCTGAAAACCGCTGACAACGAAAAGGAGCATGCCAAGCTGTGGTTTAAGGAGCTGAACGGTATTGGCTCTACAGCTGAGAATCTGGGTGCCGCTGCTGACACCGAAAATTACGAATGGACAGATATGTATGAAGGCTTTGCCAAGACTGCTGAAGAAGAAGGCTTTGCTGAGCTGGCAGTAAAATTCCGTGCCGTTGCCGCTATTGAAAAGCACCACGAGGAACGCTATCGTGCACTGCTTCATAATGTAGAGGCACAGGAAGTGTTTGCAAAGAGTGAAGTAAAGGTTTGGGAGTGCAGAAACTGCGGACATATCGTGGTGGGCGCCAAGGCTCCTGAGCTGTGCCCTGTTTGTGCTCATCCGCAGGCATTCTTTGAGATTAATGCTGAAAACTATTAATGCCAATATACTTGCTATAGATAACACATAAAAAAGTGACCCGAAATTCATCGTTTTTTTTCACCGTGAATTTCGGGTTTTTATAAGCTATTTATTCATTGCCATAAGATCTTTTCTCTTGATCTTCCCATTAAAGGTTCTCGGAATTTCATCTATTATTTCAATGAACTTCGGCTGCTTGTTGGCATCGAGAACTTCCGCCAGAAAGCCTTTGAATACCTTGGCGTCATATTCGGCATCTTTTTCCAGTGTAATATAGAGCTTCGGTGCCTGTCCTGTAATCGGATCATCAACAGGCACGCATGCACAGTCAGCGATGATATCATTCTTTATTACCATGGATTCTATTTCTTCCGGACTGATTTTGACTCCGCCGAAGTTGATTACGTCATCCTTTCTTCCGAGCATGTAGACGTAGCCCTCTTCGTCGATATAGCCCATGTCCTTGGTGTAGATGTAATCACCTTCAGGCATTGCTTCTTTTGTCAGTTCAGGTGCTTTGAAGTATTCCTTCATGTTGATAGCGCCACGGCTCGCAAGAAAGCCCGGATTGTCGATTGACGATTCAATTGGCTGTCTGTTTTCGTCCACGACGATGAATTCCGCATTTGTTGCAGGCTTTCCTATGCAGCCCTTGGGCTTGTCGGCACCATTAAAGTCCATGAGACATGAGCAGCCGGCCTCCGTGCTTCCATAGAAATTGTAGAGTCTGGTCTTAGGCAGAATTCTGCTCAGGTGGCTCTTGTCCTCTTCGGAAAGTGGCGCGGAGCCAAGCTGAATGTAATCCATAACGTCCGCGTAATCGCCGATTCTGTCCTTGCTGAGCTTGAAAATTATGCCCAGCATGCTTGGCGACAGATCCATGGAAGTTACATTATATTCGTCCATCATGGCAAAGACCTTTTTCAGAAGCATGAGATTGTCTACAAATATTACACTGCTTCCGTTTGCCATGTTGGCATATGTTCTTCGAAGTCCGTGCGAGTGGGATGTAGGCATCGGGATCATTTCAACATTTTCCGATTTCATTTTAACGCCATTGCACACGTTCTCGGCTATTGCCACATCGTTGCCGTGTGTAAGCACGATGCCCTTGCTTTTGCCTGTCGTTCCGGTTGAGAACAGTATCTCGGAAACATCCTGGCTTTTCGGAAAGTCTATTACCTCAAGATCTTCGATGGAGGCGTAGTAAACACCATTTCTTTCGCATCCAAGTGCAAAGGCAGTAGCCTCCGATATGTCCATGTGAGGCAGAGCGCCAAGCTCAGGCACCTCTCTGTTAGCCACATGGAGGATTGCGTCGGTTTCAGCAGTTATTTCCAGAATTCTCGAAAGTGCGGCATTCTTTTCAAGAGGAACGAAAATGCCCTTGAGAAGCTGGATGGCAAATTCCCAGATCATGTAGTCTGCACTCTGGTTGCATTCCACTATCACGCATTTTTCACGGGCAACCCCCATGGAGTCAAGCTTCATGGCAAGACCGCAGACCGAGTCCCAGGTTTCCTTATATGTAAGCGCTGCTTTAGCATCTGCCAGGCAGAGTCTGTCCGGGTATTTTATGGCATTATGTGCCAGATTTTCAACGATTGATGGATAAAACATTAATGTCTCCTTGATTAGTGTTATAATACATAATTTTGGTCAAATATCCTTTACAAATGTAGCACAGATGTATAAAATAGTAAAGTCATATAGGTATAATCGAAACATTATGGAGTTATAACTAAAAAGTTAATAAAACCCTATTTTTTTATGGAGGAAAGATTATGAAAAAGAGAATACTGATAATGCTTGTTACAGTAATTACAGCAATGGGCATGTGCTTTGCCATGACGGGCTGCGGCGGCAGTGATGAAAATGCCAATGCTGACGGAACAAAAACACTGAACATTATGCAGCAGTACGGACTTGCATATGCACCGTTTGTTGTCATGGAACAGCAGGGCCTGATCGAGAAGGCATATGAAGAAGCAACAGGAAGCACTGTAGAAGTAAACTATGCAACTCTGAACTCAGGTTCAACAATTAACGAATCCTTCGCATCAGGCGACGTTCAGGTAGGCGCAATGGGAGTTGCTCCTGCAGTAACAGGCGTACAGACAGGCGTTGGATACAAGATCTGCTCAAACATGTCAGCACAGCCGCACAAGCTGATGACACAGCCTGATTCAGGAAAGAAGTCCCTTAAGGACTTTACGGGCGAGGACAAGATTGCATTGGTTAATATAGGAAGCATTCAGCACATCCTGCTGGCAATGGCATGCGAGGAACAGCTGGGAGATGCCCACGCACTGGACGCCAACATTTCAGCATCAGCACATCCTGACGGAATGGCAGCACTGGAAAACGGACAGGTTGCAGCACAGCTGACAACTTCACCTTTCACATTCATGGAAGAGGAAGAAGGCATGGTGGAAATTGACGCAATCAAGAGTGTATGGCCTGAAGGCAACTCATTCATTGTAGCAGTAGCATCAGAAGACCTCTATAACAATGATCCTGAGCTCTATGCAGCAGTAGTGCAGGCAATCGGCGAAGCCATCGACTTCATCAACAACAGCCCTGAAGATGCAGCAGCACTTCTGGCAGAGAACGACCAGTCAATCGACCAGGATGCGGACACTGTTCTGTCATGGCTGAATGATCCTGCATGCTCATACTCAACTGAACTGACAGGCGTTATGGACATGGCAAACTTCATGGCTGAAAACGGATTCCTGGAAGTTGACGGACCGGCAGACATCAGCGACCTGGTATTTGACGGCGTTAAGGGCAACTAAAGCAAAAGCAGGAGACACACTTAAATGAGTAACGACTTAAAAACGGAGCTTAGGGATCAGATTATATTCATAGTCTGCTTTATCGCCGTATGGTGGATAGTGGCAAAGATGGGTATCGTAAATCCTAAACTCTTCCCGACACCGGGTGCAATAGGACAGGCCTTCATTACCGCATTTGCCAAAAACGGAATGATAAGCTTCGTCGGATATTCCATGGGCCTCATCGTTAGAGGTCTGGTAATAGGAATCGGCCTGGCATTCATCTGTTCGGCACTTGCAGTGGTTAACAGACATTTCTATGCGATTTACAATCTGATCGTATCCATAATGGACCTGCTGCCCGGCGTGGCACTGCTGCCACTGGTAATATGCTGGGTCGGCATAGGAGAAGCTACAATCATAATAATCATCATCCATTCGATTATCTGGCCGATGTCCAGAAGCTTAATCGATGGATTCAGAGCAATACCGAACATCTATGTTGAGTCCGGAAGGAACATAGGTCTCAGAGGAATCAGACTGGTTACCGGCGTATACCTGCCGGCTGCCTTTGCGAGTGTGCTCTCTGGTCTGAGAGTAGGCTGGGCAAGAGCGTGGAGAGGTCTGATCTCCGTAGAAATGATTTTCGGAACTACAGGCACAGGTGCAGGAATCGGCTGGTACATTCTCATGAGAAGAGTAAACTACGATATCGCCGGAGTATTCGGTGCGCTTATTGTGATTATTATTATCGGGATTATCGTTGAATACGGAATCTTCCGTGTACTGGAACGAAATACAGTAAAGAAATGGGGGATGACGGCACAATGATGGATAACTATAATGCAAAACCAGTCCTGCAGATTAATGGACTTACTAAGAACTATCACGACGGCCCGAACTCCAGAGATATTATCAGGGACCTGGACATCACTGTAAACCAGGGGGACTTCCTGACAATTCTTGGACCATCCGGCTGTGGTAAGACAACCCTCATCAGATGCATCGCCGGCTTCGAAGATTTCGAAGGCGAAATTCTGGTAGACGGTAAGGCTGTCAGGGAACCGGGAATCGACAGGTTCATGGTATTCCAGACTTTTGAACAGCTTTTCCCATGGAAGACTGTCAAGAACAATATCACATATCCGCTGAAGATGAACGGCGTAAAGGACAGGGATGAGTTGGACAGAATAGCTGAGGAGCATCTGGAACTCGTCGGCCTTGCCGGCAAGGGAGACCTGTATCCGCATCAGCTTTCAGGCGGAATGAAGCAGAGAGTTGCAATTGCCAAGGGGCTGGCTCTTAATCCGAAGATTATTCTCATGGACGAGCCATTTGCAGCCCTGGATGCAATGACCAGAAACAAGCTTCAGGCGGAGCTTGTAAAAATCAAGGAGCGTGAAAACGCTACCGTTATTTTCATCACCCACAACATTCAGGAGGCACTGACACTTGGTTCCCGTGTAATGCTCATGTCAAAGCAGGGGGAAATAAAGATCAACATTGACAATGATATTCCAAAGCCTGTAACACCTGCCTCCGAAGGTTACGGTGAAATGTGGAAGATGCTTAACGATGCACTCTGGGAAGAAGATGAATCCGAATAACAAGCAAAACTACATAAAAAAGATAGCCGAAGTAAAAAGCATTTCGATAGCGGCAGAGCTGCTGGGCATAAGCCAGCCGGCTCTGTCCGCTTATCTTAAGAAGACGGAGAGTGAACTGGGGACCGTGCTCTTTGACAGGAGCAGACAGCCTCTCGAACTTACGGAAACCGGGCAGGCTTACATGGCGTATCTGGAGAAAGAAGCTGCGCTTCAGAAGGAACTGGAACAGAACCTGGCGGACATTGACGAGCTCAATACCGGCAGGATAACAGTCGGAGGAGCAGGCTTTTTTAACATTGCCTATCTGCCGGGAACCGTAGCTGCCTTTGCGGCAGAGTACCCGGGAGTGGAGATTGAAATTGTTGACGGAAAGGTTCCGGAGCTTGTCACCATGGCACAGAAGGGCATGCTCGATCTGTTCATTACTCCGGTTGCTGATGAACCTGACAGGTTCGTGTACGAGGAGCTTCTCGAAGAACAGATTTATCTGGCCGTGCCTGCTGATTGGGAAATAAACGAAAAGCTGGCGGGGAAAGCCTTTGATGGCGAAGACAGAGAGCAGCCCGTGCTTACCGAAGAGGAATTCGGCTGCCTTTGCGAGAATACATTCATCGTACTCAAATCGGATCAGGACATCGGCAGAAAGATTGAGGCGCTCTTTGACAGATATCAGTGTCAGCCGGCACGCAGAATAATAGCGGAGCAGACCATGACGACTCTCGCACTTACGCAGAGCGGTGTGGGAATATCTCTGATAACGGAGAGCAGCATCAGAAACAGCGGCCTGAAAAAGAAACCGGCACTGTACAGGGCGGATGAGGAAATATGCTCCCGCAAGATGTACATCGCCTATCCGCGAAACAAGTATCTGTCCAGAGCCTCAATGGAGTTCATGAGAGCCCTTAAGGAAAGCAACAGATAACAGCAAAATACACTCATGAGAGAATACCGCAGAAGTGGTATTTTTTTATTTGGGCTCATACAGTCGCAAAAATGAGACTAATTTGCTGACAATTTGTAAAACTTCAGGAGATTTACCAATTTCTTAGAACTATCTTGTCATAGTAAAAGCATTGAATTGCTCAAATAAATTTCGCTATTGCAAAAAAACAACAAAATGATAAAATTAAAAACGGAAAAATAGCAAACTAAACACTGAAAATGCAATATTAAAACTTTTTTAAGGAAACAGCAAATTAGTATATTATGAGTATGATCACATCCTGCGCAGCAGGAGCATTGGCAGGTCTTGTTTACGGATTCCTCATCGGATTCATCAAGTATGCATGCCTCTGGAAAACAATTATCAAATCGGACAGAGAACTAACATCGGGAGCACTATATGCCAGAATGGGAATAAGCTGGGCAACAAATTTTGCAGTGCTTCTTCTTGTGTTCCTGATGAGAGATATTATACCGCTTAATTTTGCCGCAGTGCTTATTGCCGCAGCAGTGGGACT
This sequence comes from Clostridia bacterium, assembly GCA_024403185.1. GTDB lineage: Bacteria > Bacillota > Clostridia > Peptostreptococcales > Anaerovoracaceae > Lentihominibacter. The sequence goes on along the minus strand of JAKSSG010000041.1, from coordinate 4,692 downwards.
GAGCCTGTCGGGCAAACTGGCACCTGTAGGAGAAATTGTGAGTCACGTGAAGGAGAAAGATTCATGATAAGCAAACTTCATGCGATAGGCATGACCGACCCGATGATAACAAGCAGCGTTATCACAATAGCAATAATAATAATATCCATAATCGTGAGCAGAAATCTCAAGCTGCATCCGACAGGAGTGCAGAACATGATTGAACTGGGAATAGAGAAACTGTACGGTTTCTTCAATGACCTGATGGGTGAGCATCTGTGCAGGAGATACTTCCCGCTGGTTGGAACCCTGTTCATCTACATTCTGATCTGCAACTACTCCGGACTTCTTCCGTTCTCAGGCAAGGCGGACGGTTTCCAGGCTCCGACCAGCAACATCAATTTCCCTTGCGGTCTGGCCATCATGGTAATCATTCTGGTACAGATTATCGGAATCAGGGAACACGGAGGAATCAGAACATACAAGAGAATGATTGAGCCGTTCATCTTCATGCTGCCGCTGATGCTCATGGATGAACTGGCAAAGCCGATTTCGCTTACCTTCCGACTTTACGGAAACACATTCGGCGACGAGCAGGTAGTTGACGTTCTTTTCGAACTCTGCCCGCTGCTTCTGCCGACGATAATGCAGGCACTGATCATTCTGCTGGCGCTCATCCAGGCACTGGTATTCTCACTGCTGACAGCGATATACATCAGTGAAGCCTGCGAGGGAAGCGAGGAGAGAAGACTTCCGGATCACTTTGAGGAACAGCTCATACCGATGAGATCCGAAGAGGAACAGAAGGCTGCAATGGCTGAATCGGCAACGGTATCCGCAGCACAGTAACACAGTTAAAAAATGGTGGCAGGACCACCGGAAAAATACACAACAAAAAACACAGTTTCTAATCGAAAGGAGAACACAAAATGACAACAGGATTAATCGCACTGGCAGTTGCAATGGCAATCAGCGTATCAACAATCGGTCCGGCACTGGGCATGGGTAATGCAGGCGGCAAGGCACTTGAAGGAATGTCACGTCAGCCGGAAATGATGGGCCAGCTGAGAACAAACATGATTCTTGCTTTTGCATTCATGGAATCACTGACAATCTACGGACTGGTTCTGGCATTCATGCTTCTGGCAAAGATGTAAGCACCGCAGTAAAGGAGAAGTAAAATGCTTGATGCTTTAGGACTTAACCTTAAAGAGATAATATTCGTAATCGTGAACTTTCTCGTTCTGGTATTTGTGCTGGGCAAATTCATATACAAGCCTTTCCTGGGAACTCTCGAGAACAGAAAGAAGGTAATCCAGGAGAAGTTTGACCATGCGGATGCTGTCAACAAGAGAGCTGATGCGAGAATGGCCAAGTACACGCGCCAGATTGCCAACGCTGAAGAAGAGGGCAGAGAAATAATCCGCGACGCAAGACAGAAGGCCGAGGTTCAGGCCCAGGCCATCATTGACGAGGCAAAGGCTCAGGCTGCCGACCTTATTGCAAAGGCAGAAAAGACCATTGAAATGGAACAGGCAAAGGCAATAGACGGTCTTCACAAGGAGATTGCAGACCTTGCTCTCATGGCTGCTGAGCAGATCGTAGGAGACAGGATTGAAGAGGTAGGACAGGAGACAATTGTCGACCAGGTAATCAGAAATGCGAGGGAAGCAAAGTGGCAGAGCTGACAGTAGACATGACATACGGCACGGCGCTTCTTGAAGCGGCCAGAGATACAGGCAGGGAAGAACAGATCAGGGATGAGGGCTTCCAGATTGTTGAAATTCTGAAGCAGGAGCCTGATCTGCAGAGCTTCATTAATTATCCCGCAATTTCCGCCGAGGAAAAAAAGAAGGTTATAAGCGGCATATTCGAAGAAAAGATCTGCCGTGAGCTTCTTAATTTCCTGTATATTCTCATTGACAAGAGAAGGGCGGGAAGATTTGTGAACATCATGAAGGCCTACAGGGAGCTTCTGGAAAGAGAAGAGGGCGTTTCCTATGGAACCGTTTACTCCATGGTCAGCCTCAGCGAGGAGCGCATGGCACAGCTTGAGGAACAGACGGGAAAGCTTCTGCGTACAAACGTAAGGCTGACGAACGAGATAGATTCCACGCTCATGGCAGGTGTCAGAATTCTTGTTGAGGGCAAAATAATCGATGCCTCATACAGAAAGAAGTTTGACGACATGTCTTTGCAGCTTAAGGCAAACTAGGAAGGATTAATCATATGAATTTAAGACCAGAAGAAATCAGTTCGGTCATAAAGGAACAGATAAAAAATTACAAAGACAAGCTGGACGTTTCGGATTTCGGCACGGTAATTCAGGTTGGTGACGGTATCGCCAGAGTATACGGTCTCAGCAACTGCATGGCAGGTGAGCTGCTTCAGTTCGGCGAGGACACATACGGCATGGCGCAGAACCTGGAAGAAGATAATGTAGGTGCTGTAATTCTCGGTTCAGACAGAGAAATCAAGGAAGGCGACATAGTTAAACCGACGGGAGCAGTTGTAGAGGTTCCTGTAGGCGAAGCCATGATAGGCAGAGTTGTTAACGCTCTGGGACAGCCCCTGGATGGCAAGGGACCTATCCAGGCAGAAGCACGTCGCCCGATAGAATCACCGGCTCCGGGAGTACTGGCAAGAAAGTCCGTACACGAGCCGCTGCAGACAGGCATCAAGGCGATTGACTCCATGATTCCTATCGGCAGAGGACAGAGAGAACTCATCATTGGCGACAGACAGACAGGTAAGACTGCCATCGCCATCGATACAATCATAAATCAGAAAGGACAGGACGTAATCTGCATCTACGTTGCCATCGGACAGAAGGCATCGACGGTTGCACAGCTTACACAGACTCTGGAAGACAAGGGTGCCATGGACTATTCCATAATCGTCAGCGCTACTGCTTCAGATGCGGCACCGCTCCAGTACATAGCTCCGTATGCGGGCTGTGCCATAGGAGAACACTTCATGCATCAGGGTAAACACGTGCTCATCATTTACGATGACCTTTCGAAGCACGCAGTAGCATACAGAGCAATGTCCCTGCTGCTGAGAAGACCGCCAGGACGTGAAGCTTATCCGGGAGACGTTTTCTATCTGCATTCAAGACTTCTTGAGAGAGCGGCAAAGCTCAGTGATGCGGAAGGCGGCGGATCCCTTACAGCACTGCCGATTATCGAGACACAGGCAGGCGACGTAGCGGCATACATTCCGACAAATGTAATTTCTATTACAGACGGACAGATATATCTGGAATCGGAACTGTTCTTCTCGGGACAGCGTCCTGCAGTAAACGCGGGTATTTCCGTATCCAGAGTAGGCGGTAACGCACAGATCAAGGCCATGAAGCAGGTAGCATCGAGAATAAAGCTGGAACTGGCACAGTACAGAGAGCTGGCATCATTTTCACAGTTCGGTTCGGATATTGATGCAGACACCAAGGCCAGACTTGAGCACGGTGAAATTCTCATGGAGATACTCAAGCAGCCACAGTACCAGCCTCTGAAGGTAGAGGAACAGGTAATGATTATTTACGCTGCAATCAACAATCATCTGGCTCAGATAGGTGTTGAAAATGTCAGGGAATTCGAGAAGGAATTTCTGGAATTCATGGCTTCGGATTACCCGGAAATCGGAGCGGGCATAAAGAGTGAAGGCAAGCTCACTGATGAAATTGAAGAAAAACTTAAAGCTGCAATAGAGAAGTGCAGAGATGCATATCTGAGAAGAAACAGCAATACAGAGGACATCACTCCGGAGGTATAAAGAGTGGCAACAGAATCCATTCAGGACATAAAACGAAGAATAAAATCTGTAAGCAGTACGGAGAGAATTACAAACTCCATGAAGCTGGTTTCCGCCGGCAAGCTGCGCAAGGCAAAGAACCTCTTTGAAAAGACAAACGAAAACGCACACTTTATCACAAAGACAATCAGCGATCTTTTTAACACCAGCGTTGATGTACCGGGAGATTATCTTGAAGGAAGCAGAGAAATCAGGAATACGGCATACATCATAATCACGAGCAGCAAAGGCCTTTGCGGCGGCTTCAACACCAACGTAATCAAGGAGGCCCAGAGCGGCATCGACGCGCTGGCCTGCAGTCCTGCAATATTTGCAATAGGCGGCAAGTGCAAGGATTACTTTGAAAAGAGAGGCTACAGCATTACGGATTCATACCTGGCGCCGCCGGAAAACATTACATTTCTGGAAGCAAAGGAAATGGTTGAGCCCATTCTGAAAATGTACGAAAACAGAGTCATTGATGAGGTGGTTCTCGTATATACATCCTTTGTAAGTGCAATAGAGCAGAAGGTTGTAACGGAAAGGCTGCTTCCATTCAGCATTGAAAAGAGTGCAGGCGCAACAGGACCTGTAAGACACGTGGCATATGAGCCGTCTGTTGACATCGTCTTCAACTATCTCATTCCGAAGTATGTTGAGATGAAACTCTATTCAGCGGTCATTGAATCCGCAACCTGCGAGCATGCGGCCCGCAGAATGGCAATGGAAAACGCAACAGATAACGCACGTGACATGCTTGACAGACTGAACCTGAACTACAACAGGGCGCGTCAGACAGCAATCACCAATGAGATAATCGAAATCGTAGCCGGCAGCGAAGCGCAGGCAGGCTAAAGGAGAAACATTATGGGAAAAGGAATAATACATCAGGTCATAGGACCGGTAATAGACATCAAGTTC
>JAKSSG010000040.1 GCA_024403185.1 Clostridia bacterium | reverse complement strand
ATTGCCGCATCACTGGCATTCAAGAAGGGTATTGCAGAAGCTAACCCTTGCCTGCTCGAGCCTATCATGAAACTGACAATCAAGGTTCCTGACGATTATGTAGGAGCAGTTATGGGCGACCTGCCTAACAGACGTGGCGCTGTACTGGGCATGGAACCTATCGGAGGCGGAATCCAGAGACTGATGGCTGAAGCTCCACAGGCTGAACTCCTCGACTATGCCATTGCTCTGAGAACAATGACTCAGGCAAGAGGCTCATTCGAAATGGAATTCTCAAGACATGATCCTGTTCCTAAGAACATTGAGCAGAAGATCATGGCTGACTACAAGGCTTCACAGGAAGAAAAATAATCTAATGAATATCCCATATAAGTGGCCGTCGCACTGTTCAGGTGCGACGGCCACTTTTTTTATTATTTCAGGAACAGGAGCAGTCGCAAAGGCAGGGCTAACTGTCCTCGTCGCCGGCAGTTTCATCGGCTCACTCGCAGCATATGGAACGTCAGCATAACTCGCTCATGTTTCGCTCAGACAATGCTGACGTTTAGCCATATGCCATGCTCGCTTCGCCGTGAACCTGCATGGCTCCTGCGGATGTGAGCCCTGCCTTTGCGACTGCTCCTGTCTGGCATAATAAAAAGTGGCTGCAGCAGCCTTGACAGGGACGGCCATGAAGGGTATGATATATAAAAGAACAAATGTTTGCAAAAAAACGAACGGAAGTTTGGATAAGAGGTAAGGATATGGCTAAGAAGGCGAAAACAGTATTTGTCTGCAATGAGTGCGGAAGCGAAAGCAGCAAGTGGGTCGGACAGTGCCCGGTCTGCGGTGCCTGGAACTCGATGTTTGAAGAGAAGGTCATAGACATTAATGAGGATGATAAAAGAAGAAGGACTTCGGGTAAGGGGGCAGGCCCGGAAGGAGTGCAGGCCAGGGCCGGAAAGCCGGAAAAGCTTGCAGCCGTAAAATCGGGGGAGACTTCCAGAATAGATACGGGAATAGGTGAACTGAACAGGGTGCTGGGAGGTGGCCTGGTGCCCGGATCGCTTACGCTTATAAGCGGTGAGCCGGGAATAGGAAAATCGACAATTATCCTGCAGGCCGCACAGCACATTGCCGAGACTAAAGGCAGGGTCCTCTATGTTTCCGGAGAGGAATCGGAGGAACAGATAAAGATGAGAGCGGACAGAGTGTGCGGGGGAAAGATCAGTGACAATCTGTTCATTCTGGCTGAGACAAATATTGAAAATGTGTCAGCGGTATGCAGGACGCTGGAGCCCGAGTTCCTTATTGTGGATTCGATTCAGACCATGTACAGCATAGATCTGGAGTCGGCTCCGGGAAGTGTTTCCCAGGTTAGAACCTGCGGAAACGAGCTCATGAGAATAGGAAAATCCGACAACATTCCCGTATTCATCGTTGCTCATGTAACCAAGAGCGGAGACCTGGCAGGACCGAGAATAGTTGAGCACATGGTGGACTGCGTACTCAGTTTTACAGGGGACAGAAGCCACGAACTCAGAATTCTCAGATCGCAGAAAAACCGTTTCGGAACAACCAGCGAAATAGGCGCATTTGAAATGGCGGAAGAGGGGCTCATGGAAATTGAGAATCTTTCAGGAGTTCTGATGGAGGAGATGGCTACAGACAGCGAGGGCGCTGTAGCTACAGCCGTTTATGAAGGAACAAGACCGCTGATTCTGGAAGTACAGGCGCTGACGAGCTACTGCGGTGTAGGGTTTCCGAGGAGGACATCCATAGGAATAGAGAACTCAAGACTGGCCATGCTCATCGCCGTACTTGAGAAGCGAATGGGACTTAAGCTTGAGAATCAGGATGTATATGTCAATGTTGTAGGCGGCATCAGACCGGAAGGAACCTACACAGATCTGGCGGTTGCGCTGGCAGTATACTCATCAAACACAGGAAAGAAGTTGGACAGCAGAACACTGGTCCTGGGCGAAATAGGCCTGACGGGAGACCTGCGTGCAGTGCAGAATGCGGATAAGATAATAAAGGAAGCTGGGCGCCTTGGGTTCGAACGTGTTGTTCTGCCTATTAAAAACGCCCAGCGCCTGAAGGGCAAGCCGGGCATAAACGTTATTGGGATCAGAAATATTGCAGAAGCAAGGAATCTGTTTTAGTAGCATCAAAAGCATGAAAGGAAAAATTGATATTTCAAAACTAAAAACACCTCCAGAAAAACTGCTGCACTTAGCGGAGGGCCCAGGGCTTTTTCTTTTTTATTTCTTTACAGGCAGCTGGAACCAGAAGGTGGTGCCCTGTCCAAGCTTGCTGTCTACACCGAAATCCGCCTTGTGAAGGGTGAGGATTTCCTTGCATATTGAAAGTCCGAGTCCTGTGCCGGTAGTGGTTCTGACCATGTTTGAGCTTGCGCGGTAGTAGCGGTCCCATACGTGATCAAGGTCCTCAGGTGCGATTCCAGCACCGTGGTCGGAAACGGAAAGACGGACATGCTTTCCGTGCTGCTTAATTGAAACATCTACCTTTCCGTCATCGCCGCAGAACTTGATTGCATTAGAAATGAAGTTCGATATAACCTGCTTTATCTTATCTTCATCTGCATTAACGCTGAAGCTGCCTTTGCAGTTGAATTCAATGTGGAACTGCTTGTCGTCTTCATCAATTATTCCGTCGCCGTTTGAATCGTATCTGTTTTCAACGCCCTTATAGGTGCTGATAATTGAATCTGCCGCTGCTGCCAGGTCAAATACGCTTCTGTTCAGTGTCATCTTTCCGGACTGGATTCTTGAAACTGCCAGAAGGTCTTCTACCAGATTATTGAGTCTGCCGGTTTCATCAATTATTACCTGAAGATGTTCCTCTCTCTTTTCGGGTTTGTCACCGGATATGTCGCGAATCATTTCTGCATAAGACTTTATCATCGTCAGCGGAGTCCTCAGGTCATGGGACACATTGGCGATCAGATCCTTCTGAAGAAGGTCGGATTTCTCAAGCTCAATGGAAGCTCCGGTCAGAGTGTCGGACAGATTCGAAAGTTCCGTGTAATGACCGTCAGGAAATACGATTCCGTATTCGCCTGCAGCAAGCTTCTTTGCCGACTTTTCCATCTTCCTCAGCGGTCTCGTGATTCTCATTGAAAGGTAGAATGAAATGAGGCATGCCAGAATCAGAGAAAAAATCGTTACTATAATGAGCTGATGCTTGAGTATTGCAATGGTTGAAGAAACGGGCCAAAGAGGTGAGAAAACATAAGTAATCAGTTCCTCCTTGTCCTTTGATTTGAGAACATTTGCGTATGCCAGCACCTTCTGGGAATCCGTTCCGCTCCTGAATGTCATGTGGGCCGAACCGCCATTCTTGATCATTTCCTCGGTCAGGGCCTTGAGCTGTGATGAATACTGGGCATTGGCTCCTGCCTCGGATCCTATTCCGGGAGCCATGGCGTAGTCATCGTCAGAAGGGGAGAAGTATGTGGTCTTGCCATCAAAAGAGACGACATATATGTACATGTCGTATGAATCGGAAATCCTGTCAACATCCCTGAGGAATCTGCTGCTGTCGTGATGACGGTAGGAGTTCTCGATTTCGCTGACAACGGTTTCCGTCTGGTCCGACTTCATTGCGCCGTAAAAATTGTTGAGCAGAAAGACCTGTGCAATCCACAGGGCGGCCATGAGTACGGCCGCGAAGAGAATGAAGTAGAGCCAGGTTTTGAATTTTATGCTGTGCGAATCAATTTTTAGTTTCAAATTTGTACCCTACGCCTCTCAGTGTGACAATGTAGTCACGGTATTTACCCAGATTGTTTCTGAGATTCTTTATATGCGTATCTATCGTACGGTCATCGCCGTAGAAATCATATCCCCAGATATCCGAAAGAAGCTTGTCCCTGGAAAGCGCAATGTTCTTGTTCTCTACGAGATAGAACAGAAGATCGTATTCCTTAGGTGTCAGTTCCACTCTTTCGCCGTCAATGGAAACGGTTCTGGCGGGAATGTTTATTTCCAGTCCTTCAAAGATGAGAACATCAGGATTAACCGTTTCGCCGCCGCCTCTTCTGGCGAGAACCGCATTGACTCTTGCCATCAGCTCCTTGGGGCTGAAAGGCTTGACAACATAGTCATCTATTCCCAGCTCGAAGCCAAAGAGCTTGTCGTATTCTTCGCCTCTTGCCGAGAGCATTATGATAGGGACATCGCTGATTTTGCGTATCTCCTTGCAGGCCGAAAAGCCGTCCAGCTTCGGCATCATGATATCCATTATTACAAGATCGTATTCATTCAGCTTGCAGAAGCCGACAGCTGTCATTCCGTCTTCGGCTTCCGTCACCTCGTGACCGTTGAATTCCGAGTATTCGCGTATTACTTCGCGTATGCCTTTTTCGTCGTCTACTACGAGCAGTTTTGCCATTTAGCGTTCCTCCATGTACCGTGAAATAATATCCGTAACCCAATAATATAGGGAAAATGTGTAGGTTTTATGATGCAAAACCAGTCTTTCATTATTATAGCACGCTTGCATATTATTATGTTATAATATAAATACGTATAGTCAGGAGGTTTTTTATGTATAGAACAGGAGATAAAATCCTGTATCCTATGCACGGAGCAGGAATCATCAGGCAGATTAAGCCATGTGAAATCCTGGGGCAGACTAAGGACTATTATTTACTTAAGGTGCCTTGCGGAGACATGGAGGTCATGATTCCCGTCGACAACTCTGACAACATTGGAGTAAGACCTGTAGGTACAAAAGAGGATATCGACTCAGCGATTTCTGTTCTTGGACAGGATTCCACGGAAATGAGTGGAAACTGGAATAAGAGATACAGGGAAAACATGGAGAAGATCAAGACCGGCAATATATTACTCGTTGCCGAAATCGTAAGGAATCTTACGAGAATTGACCGAACCGGGAAGCTTTCTGCCGGAGAGAAAAAGATGCTCTCCAATGCCAGGAAGATTCTTCAGAGTGAGATCATGCTTGTTCTGGACATAACTGAGGAGGAAGCCCTGGAGAAAATCGAAGCGGCAATATAGCTTCGGTGGCCAGAGGCGGATTTCGCCTTCAGCAATGCGTAAATACGGAAGAAAGGAGGAAATGAAACAAATTGCTTAAAAAGCTGACTAGAGCCATTGTTACCATCATAGGTGGTATCTGCGGATATGGCTGCTACATGCTTGTGAAGTACATAACCCAGGTGAAGGGTTTCAACATGGCTACGGAGCTTACCATAGTGGAAAACATTTTTGTTGCCGCTACACTCGCTATTATCTTTGCAATTTTCTTTTATAAGCTCTATCCTGTGTTTTCAAGAGGAAGCAAAAGAGCTGCAACCAATCTTGAATCAGATCTGAGAGACACTTCAATCAACGACATAATGACGACAACGGCAGGACTGATCATAGGCCTGTTCATTGCGTACCTCATAAGCAGGGGAATCTATACCAGTATTGAGATTCCTGTTCTGAATGTTATCGTTAACATATTCACTTATGTTATTCTGGGAGCATTCGGTATTGCTGTTGCCAACAGCAAGACCAAGGAGCTTACAAGTCTGATTCTTAATGCCCGAAAGGGACAGGGTTCAGGCAAAGGCAGCAAGCACAAGGATGATGCAACACCAAAAATATTCGATACGAGCGTCATCATTGATGGTAGAATAGCCGACATAATGAAGACGGGCTTCATTGAAGGCCCGATAATCATTCCGGAATTTGTTCTGGTTGAACTGAGACACATTGCTGACTCATCCGACAGTCTGAAGCGACAGAGGGGAAGAAGAGGCCTTGACATTCTCAATTCAATACAGGAGGAATACGGAATAGAAATCTACAACACTGACTCGGAAAAGGTTCTGGAAGAGATTCCGGAGGTTGACGTCAAGCTTCTCAAGCTTGCAAAGATCATGAACGGCAAGGTTGTAACCAACGACTTCAATCTGAACAAGGTGGCTGCAATCAAGGAGGTTCCGGTTCTGAACATTAACGAACTGGCAAACACTCTTAAGCCGGTAGTACTGCCGGGCGAGGAAATGATTCTTTCACTGGTAAAGGAAGGCAAGGAAGCCGACCAGGCAGTTGCTTACCTGGATGACGGAACCATGATTGTTGTGGAAGAAGGAAAGCCGTTTATCGGACAGACCATTAAGGTTGTAGTTACAAGCGTACTTCAGACGTCTGCGGGCAGAATGATTTTCGCCAAGCCGGCAGGCAATGTGGGAAAGTAAGAGTATGTACAACAACAGTAAAGTAGCAGTAATAATTGCTGCAGCAGGACAGGGACGCCGCCTTGGCGCCCCTGTTCCGAAGCAGTACATAAAAATCGGCGGAGAATATGTCATTGCGAAAACCATAAGAGCTTTTGAGGACATGAACGAAGTCGATTACATTTTCGTTGTAACAAATGAGGACTACATGGACCTTTGCCGGTCAATCGTAAGGGACAATGGATTCACCAAGGTCGATGCCATTGTACCGGGAGGCAAAGAGAGACAGGATTCAGTCTACAACGCACTTCAGGAAATCAATTCAAGAAAACCCGGAGTGTCTCTGGTTCTCATTCACGACGGAGCAAGGCCTTTCATCGGCAGTCAGGTAATACTGAATGTAATTAAAGAGGCTGATGAAGGCGGTGCGGCTGTTGCATGCGTTGCCATGACAAACAGCGTAAGGAAGATAGGTGAAGGCGGACAGTCCAGCGAAAGCGTGGACAGAGCCGATTACTACTCCGTACAGACTCCACAGGGCTTCAGAAAATCCATGCTCATTGAAGCATATGATAAAGCCTACGACGACAGCTACATGGGAACCGACGACGCCTCGATTGTTGAGCGCGCAGGTTACGATGTAACCATAGTGGACGGAGATTACGGAAACATTAAGATCACCACGAAAGAGGATCTGCCAATGGAAAACAGAGTAGGAACAGGTTTTGATGTTCATCAGCTGGTGGAAGGAAGAAAGCTGATTCTGGGTGGCGTCGACATTCCTCACGACAGAGGACTCCTCGGTCATTCGGATGCGGATGTTCTCATTCATGCGCTGATGGATGCACTCCTCGGAGCGGCGGCTCTGGGAGACATAGGAAAGCATTTCCCTGATACGGACGATGCCTACAGGGGCATAAGCAGCATCATACTGCTGGAGCACGTGGGAAAACTGCTTGAAGAGAATTTCTACAAAATAGGAAACGTGGACGTTACAGTGATTGCACAGAAGCCGAAGATCAGCCCGTATCTTGAGGAAATGCGGGACAACATTTCCGCGGCGCTGAATCTGGAAAAATCACGAATCAACATTAAGGGAACAACTACCGAGAAACTTGGTTTTGCAGGTAGAGAAGAGGGTATAGCCGCTGAAGCGGTGGCCTCAATATACAGATAAGAAGGAGACACAATGAAATTATCAAAAGCTTTTTTCAAAACATTAAGAGAAGTACCAAACGAAGCTGAAATCCCAAGTCACATTCTGCTGCTCAGAGCGGGAATGATCAAGAAGACAGCGGCAGGCATTTACAGCTACATGCCTATGGGAAGACGTACATTCAGAAAAATCGAAAACATTGTAAGAGAAGAAATGGATGCCAAGGGAGCCCAAGAGATCTGCACATCGGTGCTGCAGCCGGGTGAACTCTGGGAGGAATCGGGAAGATGGAGCGCTTACGGTCCTGAAATGTGGAGAGTCAGCGACAGAAACGGCCGCGGATTCTGCCTGGGACCAACAGCTGAAGAAGTTTTTACCGACATCATCAGAAACGACATCACATCATACAGACAGCTGCCGATGATGATCTATCAGATTACCGACAAGTTCAGAGACGAGGCAAGACCGCGTTTCGGAATGATGAGATCAAGAGACTTCGTCATGAAGGACAACTACTCATTCGACAGGGACGAAGAAGGACTCGACAGGAGCTACATGGAAATGTATGACGCATACTCAAATGTGTTCACAAGATGCGGACTTACATTCAGACCTGTTGAAGCGGACAACGGCGCAATCGGAGGAACGGGCTCACACGAGTTTACAGCTCTCTGCGAGTACGGCGAAAGTGAAATATGCTACTGCGAGAAGTGCGATTTGGCCACAACAATAGAGAAGGCTGCATGCGTTGATGCAAAGGCAGACGAGTGTGAAGCTCTTCCTATGGAGAAGGTTCACACACCGGGAACAAAGACAATTGAAGAAGTTGCAAACTTCCTTGGAGTTGATGAGACGCAGACACTGAAGGCAATCCTTCTTGAAACCTACGGGGATGACGACAAGGTTAACGGATATGTAGCAGCATTCCTGCGCGGCGACAGAGAGCTGAACATGACAAAGCTGATTAACGCTCTCGGCGTTCACGAATATGCAATCATGATGGCCGACGAAGAGAAGATGGCGGAAGCATGCGGATGCGTGGGCGGATTTACAGGACCTGTAGGACTTCACGACTGCACGATCGTTGCGGACAGCGAGGTACCGGGACTTAAGAATCTGGTCGCTGGAGCCTGTGAGGAAGATCACCACATCAAGAACGTAAACTATGACCGCGACTGGAAGGCTGATATTGTCGTAGACATCAAGAACCTTCAGGAAGGCGATCCGTGTCCTGTATGCGGAGCACCGATCAGGCACGCACGCGGCGTGGAAGTGGGACAGATCTTCAAGCTGGGCACAAAGTACTCCGAGCCGATGGGAGCAACCTACAAGGACGAAAACCAGAAGGATCATCCGATCGTAATGGGCTGCTACGGAATCGGAATATCAAGAACATTCCAGGCAATCATAGACATGCCTGAAAACCATGATGATAACGGAATCATCTGGCCTATGTCAGTTGCTCCTTATCACGTGATAATTACACTGATGAAGCCTGAAGATGAAGTTCAGGCGGAAGTTGCCGACAGAGTTTATAACGAACTCATGGCCGCAGGCGTCGAGGTTATTCTCGACGACAGAAAGGAAAGACCGGGCGTAAAGTTCAAGGATTCAGAACTCATAGGAATTCCAATCAGAATCACCGTAGGAAGAGGTGCAGCTGAAGGAATCATCGAGTACAAGATGAGACGTGAAGCCGACAAGATAGAACTGCCGGTGGATGAGGGTATTGCAAAAGCAATAGAAACTGTAAATGCAGAAAAAGACGGAAGACACTTCTTCAAAAAGTAGTTACATCAGCCTGTTCTGGGATTTTTTCAAAATAGGCTTTTTCACAATCGGAGGAGGAACTGCAATGATTCCTCAGATCCAGAGTCTTGTTGTGGAAGAAAAGAAGTGGATGGATGCGGAAGAGGCTCTTGACTGCATAGCTCTGGGCCAGTCGCTCCCGGGTGTAATTGCCGTTAATCTGGCAACCTATGTGGGATACAGGCAGCGTGGCGTAGCCGGTGCAGTCTGGGCCACGCTGGGAATAACTCTTCCCGCATTTCTTTCGATAATAATAGCCCTGCTTTTGCTCGGCTACATAGGAGACAATCAGTTTGTAAACGGAGCCTTTATCGGAATCAAGGCGGCGGTCTGCGGACTAATAGTGGTAACGGCTGTAAGACTTCTGAAGCAGATGGTTGGCGGATCTAAGGCGAAGCTGGTGTTCTCCATACTGATGGCAGCCGGGTCACTTCTGGCGGTAGGCATTTTCGGAGTGACGGCAATTCTGGTAATAGTAATCGGCATCATTCTCGGAATACTGTTTTACGTTCTTGTTACCTCTAAGGAGGTGGCAAAATGATGGTGATGTTTAACCTGATTAAAATATTCTTCTGCGTAGGGCTTTTCGCATTCGGGGGCGGAACGGCAATGCTTCCGATCATCTACCAGGGCGTGTCCGTTTTCGGCATGAGCTGGTCGGATTTTTCAGACATTGTTGCCCTGTCGCAGATTACACCGGGACCTATTGCGGTCAATGCGTCAACCTACATCGGCCTTGAGTACGGAGGACTTGCGGGAGCCATCATTGCCACACTGGCAGTATGTCTGCCGTGCTTCCTGGTAATGCTCATTGTAATAAAGCTAATCGACAGATTCAAAGGAAGCAGAATTGTTGAAGGCGCATTTACGGGAATAAGACCGGTCACAATAGGACTTATTCTTTCAGCAGTGATTTTTGTTGCAGGCGGTGTTCTGGTAAAGGGACCGGTAGTCTCGGCACAGCTTGCGGAAATTGATTATTACAACTGGATTCCGATTGGAATCTGTGCGGCATCCATGGTGCTCATGAGTGCTCTGAAGGTAAAGCCGATTTATGTCATGCTTATCATGGCGGCGGCGGGCGCACTGATATATGGAGTGGTATTGTAATGTGGAAGGGCGGAGTGCGTGTAATCGTACTTGATGAAAACAACAGAATACTCATGGTAAAGCAGCATCATCCCGAACGTGACGTATGGATGGTGCCCGGCGGCAGCATCGAAGAAGGCGAGGATTCGGTTAGTGCCGGTATCCGTGAAGTGAAGGAAGAGACGGGCCTCAATATTGAAATGAAGGGTCTGCTGTGGCATGTTGAGGAAGTCAGTGAAAGAGGACAGCGCTTCGTGAACTTTCATCTAGCAAAGGCAAGCTGCATTCGGGATGACCTCAAGCTGGGAACTGACCCGGAACTCGATGCGGACGAACAGGTTCTGCGCGAGATAAAATTTATGAGAAAAGAAGAAGTCGCTGCACTTGGAAACATTTATCCGGAGTGGCTCAGGTATGAGTTTTGGGGAATGCTTGATGAAGGAGAACTTGAATATGACGCGTTCAGAAAACGTGTGCAATATATTGTGAAAAGCAAAGGAGAATAATTATGAAATACGTAGTAATTGAAATGGAAAACGGCGGCGTAATGAAGGGTGAACTCTATCCGGAAATTGCACCGAAGACTGTTGAGAATTTTGAGAAGCTGGTAAACGCCGGATTCTATGACGGACTCATTTTTCACAGAGTAATTCCGGGATTCATGATTCAGGGCGGATGCCCTAAGGGCGACGGGACAGGCGGCCCGGGCTGGCAGATTGAAGGTGAATTCAACATCAATGGATTCAAGAATAATCTGAAGCACACCAAGGGCGTTCTTTCAATGGCCAGAACGATGATGCCTAATTCTGCAGGATCACAGTTCTTCATCATGGTTGAGGATGCACCTCATCTGGACGGACAGTATGCCGCATTCGGTAAGATTACTGAAGGCCTTGATGTGGCTGATGAAATCGTGAGAGCTCCTAGAGACTTTCGCGACAAGCCAAAGAAGGAACAGAGAATGAAGAAGGTAACGATCGTGGAAGAATAGTTTCAGCCTTAAGTTATTTGTTTATTACACAAGTATTTTGCCCACTATTTGCCGATATTAGGCATCCCGGGAGGCGCGTGGGCAAAAAATGCGTGTATTAAGCTTCAATTAGGCACGTATAAACTTTAATGAAATAATCGCTTAGGGCAATTTATTTTAAGCAGATGTTCTGAAAACCGCTTACACGGAAATGCTGGATGCTCGCCTTGCACACCCGGATCAATGGGAGTTGTGAGAGCAGCTTATCTTATTGATGAAAACGGAATTATCGTGTATACTAATTATAATGTTAAGGTCGCAG
>JAKSSG010000004.1 GCA_024403185.1 Clostridia bacterium | reverse complement strand
TGGAGAACATCAGGTCACTGGGATCACTACAAGGACAACATGTACTTCACTCAGATTGATGATGAAGACTATGCAATCAAACCGATGAACTGTCCGGGATCAATTCTCGCATTCAAGAGAAAACTCTGGTCATACAGAGAACTGCCTGTAAGATATGCGGAACTTGGTCAGTGCCACAGACACGAGCTGTCAGGAGCTCTTCACGGACTCATGAGAGTAAGAACCTTTGTACAGGACGATGCCCACATCTTCATGCTTCCTGAGCAGACCAAGGAAGAAGTGGTTAAGGTTATTCAGCTTTATGATGATCTCTACAAGATGTTCAACCTGACATATCACATTGAACTGTCAACTCGTCCGGAAGATTCAATGGGAACAAAGGAAGAATGGGATGCAGCTGAAACCGCACTTAAGGAAGCAATCGAGATGATTGATGCTCCTTACGTAATCAACGAAGGTGACGGCGCATTTTACGGACCTAAGCTTGACTTCCATCTTGAGGATTCACTGGGAAGAACATGGCAGTGCGGTACTATTCAGCTGGACATGCAGATGCCGCAGAGATTCGATGTGACTTATGTTGGATCAGATGGCGAGAAGCACAGACCTCTCATGATTCACAGAGCCGCATTCGGTTCAGTTGAAAGATTCATCGGAATCCTCATCGAGCACTTCGCAGGCAAGTTCCCGCTCTGGCTGGCACCGGTACAGGTTAAGCTCATGACAGTAACAGAGAAGTTCGCACCTTATGCACTTGAGGTTGCAGAAAAGCTGGAAGCAGCAGGACTCCGTGTTGAATGCGATATCAGAAATGAGAAGATCGGATACAAGATCCGTGAAGCAAGAAACGAAAGAAATCCTTATCTCTGCGTAATCGGAGAAAAGGAAGTTGAAGCGGGTACTCTGACTGTCAGAAACACCAAGACAGGTGATGAAGTTGAAATGTCAGTAGAAGAACTGCAGACAAAGCTTCTGGAAGAAATCAATGCGAAAGCGATTTAATGAAAATCAGTCAATAATTGCGAAAGAAGCGGGATATGCATCAAGGTTCATAGTTGTCGGCATAATAAACACAATTGTGGGCTGCTGCATCATGTTCGGCCTGTACAATCTGGCCGATTGCAGCTACTGGCTCTCCTCGGCAGCGAACTTTGTGTTCACCAGCATACTCAGCTACTTCCTGAACAAGAAGTACACCTTCAGACACAGCGGTGACATGGCCGGAAGCGCGTTGAGATTTGCAGTAAACATTGCCGTATGCTACATCCTGGCTTTCGGAATAGCCAAGCCCCTTGCCATGTGGCTGCTTGACGGATGCAATAAGACAGTTCAGGAGAACGTGGCGATGTTTGCCGGACTGTGCTTCTTCACCGTCTTCAACTACCTGGGACAGCGGCTGTTCGCTTTCAGGAAAAGGGACGATTAATTCAAAAACGATTAAGAGACGGGATGAACCCGTCTCTTTTATTGGCGAGGCACCTGGGACTTACGTTGAGTGTGGTTAACCACCCGGTCATCAGCGAGGCACCTGGGACTTACGTTGAGTGTGGTTAACCACACTCAACCGTTCTGCGCGCCCTCATACAGGGCGCTTGAACCCGTCGCTGTTCGAATGTCCACCGGACATTCTCTCGACGCTCCGGCCCTTTCGGGTTCGAGTCCCAGGCACCATTTCGGATAAAAAAGAGTGAAGAGGTGGATTAATCCACCTCTTCACTCTTTGGCGAGGCACCTGGGACTCGAACCCAGAACCAACAGATTCGAAGTCTGGTACTCTATCCATTGAGCTAGTGCCCCACGCCGGTTGCAACAGCATTGCAACAATAGTAATTATAATGGATTTGTTTGGTTCCCGCAACGTCAAATAATGGACTATTTCCGGTAGATAGGATATAATAACTATGTATGTAAAAATGGAGAGGTATTGCTTGCAACTGGAAAGCAAATGAACAGCAAGACAAACAAGAAGAAAGAAAGAAAACTGCATCTGATTCCGGCGTCGGTAGGGCATGGAGTGGTAATGCTGATTACCATTCTGGCTGAACTCATGCTGATTGCACTAATGCTCCTGCTGGACGTTCTGCCGGGGAAATATTTTATTGCAATAATAGCTGTAATCATTCTGGCCGACATTGGCGTTTTCGCATTGCTGAACAGCAGAAAGACGAAGACAAAGAAACGAACAATAGGAACAGTTCTTTGCGTAATCATGATACTTGGCTGCGGACTGGGAACGTATTATATGTTCAGTACATACAGGGCATTGGATGCCATTACCGGACAGAAAGAGCAGGTTGTGGAGTATGACGTAATCGTTCTCAAGAACAGTGCCTACAGCAGCATTGAAGACATTCAGGATCAGACGGTGTATGCGGTTGAGGACAGAACCGAATCATACAAGAAAGCAAAGGCAAAGCTTCAGTACAAGGTGGGCATTAACATTGAAAACGAAAGCGGATGCATGAACGCAGGGGAGAAGCTCGTGACCTACAGCGGGACAGAGACGGATAATGTTCTGTTCATGAGCGCTGCACAGTACGGAATAGCTAACGATATCATTACCGGGTTCAAGAAAAAGACCAAGGTAATATACAGAATAAAAATACCTGTCAGTCAGGAAAGCAGCGAGGTCAAGGATGTTACGAGAGATTCGTTCAACATGCTGGTTTCGGGAGTTGATACGAGAATCGGAATAACGGACATTGCCAGAAGCGACGTCAACATGATTGTAACCGTTAATCCGAAGACACACGAGGTTCTTCTTACCTCAATGCCTAGAGACTCATACGTGCCTTTGCATATGAACGGGGAAATGGACAAGCTGACACACACCGGTGTATACGGCATTGATGAAACGGTTCATACAATTGAAGACTGGCTGAAGATTGATATTGATTATTATGCCAGAGTCGATTTTGACATGGCGGTAAATCTGATAGATGCAGTCGGAGGAATTGATGTCTACAACAACATTGATTTCTATTCATCTGTGAAGGGATGGCATTACAAAAAAGGATGGCATCACATGCAGGGACGATATGCACTCTGGTTCCTGAGAGAAAGAAAGACATTCAAGGATGAGGACGAACAGAGAATCAGAAATCAGCAGAAGGTAATGAAAGCGCTGATCAAGAAGGTCACAAGCAAGAAAACCATCGTTGCTAATTACACTGATATTCTCAAGGCAATTGAAGGGGACATGCAGACAAGCATGAGCCGGGAGGAAATATCAAGGCTGGCAAAGATGCAGCTGAACTTCATGCCTGAATGGAAGATAAAGCGCCAGTGGGTAGACGGAGTTGATGCCTACAGAGGAACCTGGAGCATGGGAATGGACAGGGAGCTGTTCGTTTCACTTCCAAAGGAAAAATCAGTTGAAAAAGTCACAAAGACAATTAATGAAGTCATGAATCAGGACTGATAAAAAAGGGCCGGGATTAGCGATCTTGTTATAACCTAAATGCATGCGAAATGGAGAACGACAGGAAATTGAAGAGTAAAGCAAAGAAAAGAGAGATAAGGATACTGCCTGAATCAACAGGTCTGGCAATCGCCATGCTTGTTGCAGGACTGTCAGAGCTGCTGTTTCTGGCGCTGGTGATGGCGCTGGATGTACTGCCGCTGAAGTATCTCGCACTGGGAACACTTCTGCTTCTTGCGATTGATGTACTGATAGTTTTTCTGGCGACAAGTCTTTCAAAGCATGGCACCAGAAGAATCGGTTGTCTCGTCATAATATTTGTGGTTCTGATAACTCTGCTTGGCGGAGACTACTACATCTTCAGCACCAATGACACGCTGAGCAAGATAAGCCAGCAGCGAGATACCTGGGAATACTACGATGTTCTGGTTAATGCTGACAGCAGTTATGAAAAGGTGGGCGACATCAAGGGCCACACGGTTTTCGTAACGGACATGGATTCCAAGCAGCTCAAGGAGGCCAAGGAACGTCTTGTTACAAAGGCGGATGTTGAATACATTAAGGAGCCAAACTTCGTTGCCGTAGGTGAACACATACTGAACAGAGATGTAAAGGAAGAGGAAATCTCCGCAGTTGAAGATGCGGCTGACGCTTCAAAGAATGTGGACAAGAGCGAGGCGGCAGCTAAAGAGGTAAGCGATGAAGTGACTCTTTCCGATACCGACGTGGACAAGACCGCAGAAAGCGCCAGCACTGACGAGGTGAATGTCAGCGCCGAAGAGGCAATCATACTGGTATCTCAGTCCCAGTACAAGATGCTGAAGGCTAACGTTAAGGGTTTCAAAAAAGCGACAAGATGCATATACAGAATCAAGGTAAAAGAACGTGCCAATGACAACAGCAAGGCGGTTAATGTAACCGAAGATTCATTCAACGTTCTTATTTCCGGACTGGATTCATGGGGAACGATAGACCAGGGCGGACTCAGTGACGTTAACATGGTCATGACGGTTAACCCGACAACGAGAGAAGTGCTGCTCACATCAATTCCGAGAGACAGCTACATCCCACTGCACTCTTACGGAGCAAAAGACAAGCTGACCCACTCGGGCATATACGGGGAAGAAGAAACAAAGGCTACAATCGAAGACTTCCTCGACATAGACATCAACTATACAATCAGAGTCAATTTCTCAATGCTTTGCGACATCATCGATGCAATTGGAGGCGTTCGTGTCTACAATGATGTGGATTTCTACTCATCGGTAAAACACTGGCATTACAAAAAGGGATGGCACAACATGGAAGGCCATTATGCACTCTGGTTTGCGAGAGAACGTAAATCCTTCCTTGAAGGGGACATGAAGAGAAATGAGAACCAGCAGAAGGTAATGGAAGCCCTTCTGAAGAAGGTTACAAGCAGCAAGGTCATCCTTACCAGATATACAAGCATACTCAACGCTGTTGAAGATGAAATGGCAACGGACATGACGGATAAGGATCTGAAGGCACTTGTCAAGATGCAGCTGAGTGACATGAAGAAGTGGAACATAGAGAAGGTTAACATAAAGGGAACAACAGGCGGGGCGCCTTGCTACAGCATGGGAGGACAGACTCTGTCCTGCGTTTTCCCTGACGAGCAGACCGTTTCGGATACTAAAGAAATGATTCACAACATCATGTATCCTGTTGACAATACGAAGACAAAGAAGCAGCAGGAGAAGGAAAAGAAGGAAAAGGAAAAAAAGAAACAGGAGAGTGAAAGTGGAGAATAAACTTTACGCGGCAATTGACAACAGAAAGGTGGCAATCATAGGTGCGGGTTTCGTAGGAGCATCAATTGCATATGCACTTACAATCAGAGACCTTGCCAGCGAAATTGTACTGGTGGACATTGACAAGGAGAAGGCAAAGGGCGAGGCGCTGGACATTCAGCACGGCATTGCCTACATGGGAACCTCATCGGTTCGTGCAGGAGATTATTGTGACTGCAAAAACTGTGACCTTATCATAATAACCGCAGGAAGAAACAGACGTGTCGGAGAAGACCGTCTTGACATGATTGAAGACAACATCATAACCATGAAAAATGTAGTTGATGAGATCAAAAAATACTACACTCACGGAGCCATCATGGTCGTTTCCAATCCTGTGGATGTCCTCACATACAAGTGTGCGGAGTGGATGGGACTGCCAAACGGCAAGGTATTCGGAACAGGCTGCGTGCTGGATACATCAAGACTCATCAGAGCCATCGCCGACTACACCGATCTTAACACTGAAGTAATCAAGTGCAACATCGTGGGAGAACACGGCACAACCCAGTTCCCTGTATGGAGCAGACTGTCGATTGCCGGAGTTCCAATGGATGAGTACTGCGAAAACGTTGGGCTGGAATGGGGCGACAGACAGAAAAATGAAATATACGATCAGGTACTGAACATGGGTGCCACAATCATCAAGGCAAAGGGCAAGACTCACTACGGCATTGCAACCTGCGTATGTTCACTTGCAGATGCCGTTCTCAACCAGAGATTAACTGTTGCACCTGTTACATCACCTCTGCAGGGTGAGTACGGAATAGAGGGTGTGGCTGTCAGCCTGCCTTCAATTGTCGGAGTAAACGGCGTTGAACACAGACTTAAGGAACACTGGACAGAGGCGGAAATTGAAAGGCTGAAGGCCAGTGCCGATAAACTGAGAGAAACACTGGCGAAATTTTAGGAGATAAGATGGGCTTTATTAAAAAAGAATTCAAGAATGTAATGACACTTTACTATCTGATGAAGCTGGACAGGAAAGTGCCTACCGACAACAGGGCAATCAAGCAAAAGCAGAACAGGAAGGTTCACAAGACCATGAAGGCTGCTTACAAGGTGCCTTATTACAGAGAGAAATTTGACGAAAACGGATTGACACCGGATGACTTTCACAGCGCTGAGGACCTGGCAAAATTCCCTATCATGACCAGAGCTGACATGAGAGAGTGGATGCAGGGACTCATCGATGAGGATCCGAGTCTGCTGGAGAAATGTCAGGTATATGCGACCAGCGGTTCATCAGGTGTGCCGCTTAAGTTTCTGCTTTCACAGAGAGAAACGGCCTGCATGAATGCAAGCTGGATAAGAGTTCTCATGTTTGCGGGACATAAACCTCTCAGGGGAACAATGCTCACTTTCCTGACGACTCACCAGAAGGTTGACCCGAACAAGGGAGACTCATGGATTCAGAAACTGGGACTCATGAGAAGAAAGATCGTGCCTGAGCATCTCTACGTTGGTGAAGGCATGAGAGACCTGATAGAACTGGTTAACGAATACAAGCCGGACACAATATGCTTCAGAAAGAATGTGCTGGTCAGAATGGCTGTGTACGCACGCAATCACGGCATGACAATATGGCATCCGCACGCCTACACACCTGTAAGTGAAGCTGTTGATGAAATAACACGCAAGCTGCTCATTGAGACTTTCGGTCCGGGACTCTTTGACGCCTACGGCTGCAATGAGACGGGAAACTGTGCGGTAAAACTGCCGGGAAGTGATGTGTTCTACGTTTACAATGACACACATGTGCTGAATGTTGTTGACGATGAGGGCAATCTGGCAGATGAGGGAAGACTCATAGGAACGACCCTCTACAAGAAGGACTTCCCTATAATCAACTATGAAATAGGCGATACGGCAACATCTGAAATGCGTGAGGGCGTTCGCTATATCAAAACGATAAAGGGCAGAATGAATGACCTGGTAAGACATGCGGACGGAGCGGAAACCTCGGCTGCGGAGCTGTACAAGATATTCCACGGAAGCAATGGAGTGGCACAGTTCAGATACATTCAGGACAGGATAGATGAACTCAGGATTCTGATGGTTAAGGATCCGATGAACAAAACGGCGACAAAGGAGAACGTTGAAGAATATCTGACAGAAAAGATTTTCAAGCTCTACGGACCGTCGGAGTACAGGCTGAAATTTGAATGGGTGGACGAGATTCCGCCGGACAAGAATGGAAAGATGCGCTGCTTCATATGCAACGTGCCAAAGGAATAAAAGTAAAGATTCAGGAGAAACAGATGATTAATTTTAACGTACCACCCTATGTGGGCAAGGAAGTAGAATACATGCAGGAAGCAATCACACGCAGAAAAATCTGCGGTGACGGCGAATTCACAAGAAAATGCGACAGATGGCTGGAGGTGAAAACGGGTTCCCCGAAATCACTGCTGACCACATCATGTACACAGGCTCTGGAGCTGGCGGCCATACTGGCGGATATCCAGCCGGGCGATGAGGTAATCCTCCCGTCATTCACCTTCGTGTCAACGGCGAACGCTTTTGTCATGAGAGGAGCCAGACTGGTATTTGTAGATATCAGACCTGATACCAAGAACATTGACGAGACACTTATTGAAGAAGCCATTACAGACAGGACAAAGGCGATTGTACCCGTTCACTATGCAGGCGTTGGCTGCGAGATGGATACCATCATGGAAATAGCGGAACGTCACGGCCTGACGGTTGTTGAAGATGCGGCCCAGGGAGTCATGTCCACATACAAAGGCAGGGCACTTGGAAGTATAGGCGATTACGGATGCTTCAGCTTCCATGAAACCAAGAATTACAGCATGGGCGAAGGCGGAGCAATCCTGATAAAAGACAGCGCAAAAGCAGAAGAGGCGGAGATCATAAGAGAGAAGGGCACTGACAGAAGCAGATTTCTGAGAGGACAGGTGGACAAGTACTCATGGGTAAGCATGGGATCATCCTATCTTCCGAGTGACATGAATGCAGCCTATCTCTATGCTCAGCTGGAGATGGCTGACGAAATCAACAATAACAGACTGGCAAGCTGGAATAAATATTATGAACTGCTCAAGCCGCTGGAAGAGCAGGGAAAGGTACAGCTCCCGATAATACCTGAAGAATGTGAACACAATGCGCACATGTTCTATCTGGTGACGGGAAGTCTGGATGAACGTGGAAAACTCATCAGCTTTCTTAAGGAAAATGACATACTTTCCGTATTCCATTACGTGCCTTTGCATTCTGCAAAGGCAGGACTGAAGTACGGCAGATTCCACGGAGAAGACAAATACACAACAAACATAAGCGAACGACTTGTCAGACTGCCGATGTATTACGGTCTGCCTGAGGTGGATGTTGAATACATCGCACATAAAGTCGCAGAATTCTACAGATAAAAACAGGAGGGAAAAATGAAAGGAATTATTCTGGCAGGAGGAAAGGGGACAAGATTATATCCGATGACAAAGGCTGTATCAAAACAGCTTCTGCCGATTTACGACAAACCGCTTATTTACTATCCGATATCAGTTCTGCTTCTGGCGGGAATAAGAGAAATTCTCATTATTTCCACACCTGAGGACATCGGAAACTATGAAAAACTGCTGGGCGATGGAAGCAGACTGGGCGTAAGCTTCCAGTACAAGATTCAGGAGAAGCCTCGTGGACTGGCGGATGCATTCATTCTTGGCGAGGAATTCATAGGAAAAGACAAGGTGTGCCTGGTTCTGGGAGACAATGTGTTCTACGGACCTGACCTGACAAGCACTCTGGCAAATGCCATGAAGCAGAAGAAGGGTGCCACGGTATTCGGATATCCGGTCAAGGATGCAAGAGAATTCGGAGTAGTTGAATTCGACGAAAAAGACAATGTTATCTCAATCGAGGAAAAGCCTAAGGAACCTAAATCAAACTATGCGGTTCCGGGCCTCTACTTCTATGACAATGACGTTGTGGAAATAGCAAAGAACGTGAAGCCTTCAGCAAGGGGCGAGCTTGAAATAACTTCAGTAAACAATGAGTATCTGAAGAGAGGTACTCTCAAGGTTGCCAGAATGAAGAGAGGCATGGCATGGCTTGATACGGGAAATCCTGACGGAATGCTGAAAGCCGCCGAGTTTGTTGAGGCTGTTCAGTCAAGACAGGGCTTCTACATTGCATGCCTTGAAGAAATCGCGTGGAGACGCGGATTCATTGACGACGATCAGCTGAAAGCACTGGGAAAAGAACTGAAGATGACGGAATACGGCAAATACATTCTGTCACTTCTTAAATAAGAAAACCTGAGAATGGAACTGCAGAATCAAAACAACAGAATACCTTCCAGATTAACCGATGGAATATACATCGGAATTCTGGTGTGCCTGTTTGCAGGTTTTGTCATGCTTTTCTACAGGCAGTGTATCCGCTATAATGGCGGATATATTTCTGACACCATAGTCTATGCACAGGACATGGGCGATCTGGTGCACAGCAGGATGATGGCCTTCATACTTCCCTGGTTTTACAGACTTACAGGGGACTACTATGTTACAGCCGTTTTCCTGAGTCTGATAATAATTGCTACAATCATTGCCAGCTACATGCTCATTTCATATCTTCTGGAGAGGGAGAATGTGGCTGCAGAGAGGTGGCAGATCCAGGCAATGTCACTGGCGTCACTGGTGGCTACAGCCATTTACATTCCCGGAATTTATGAGCACTTCTACATGGAAACATGGACACGCTACTCATGGCAGAGCCCGACGCAGCAGGCGATGATACTGTTTTCATTACTGAGTCTGCTCATGTTTTTCAGAGTATATGACAGCTACATGGAGAGCATTAAGCCGGGACAGTGGACAGGACTCGCCGTACTGCTGTTCCTGACGGCATGGGCGAAGCCGAACTTCATGATGGTGTTTGCACCTGTTGTCATAATTGTTTTCATTGCAGATCTTGTCAGGCGGAAAGATTATTCCGTGGGCCACAGACTGAGCAGAATTGTAATGCTCGGAATGGCTTTCGTTCCTGCAGGAATATTCATTCTGGTACTCAATCATCTGGAGGGCTCGGTTAACGATCACAGCGAAATCGTTATAAGACCGTTCTTTTTCCTTGAGGAAATCAGCTGTGTTCCTCTGATGATATTCTGCAGTCTGGCATTTCCGCTGGTGGTTTTCGCAGTAAACTACAGGAAGCTAAGGGATATCTACTACAGGATCATATGCGGCATGACCCTTTTCGGCATAGGGGAGTATCTGCTTCTTGCCGAATCGGGATGGAAGATTGATCACGGTAATTTCGGATGGGGAAGAGAAGTTGCAGAGTACATTCTGTTCCTGGCAGCCCTGGTGCTTGCACTGAAAAACTACAGGGATAAGGCATTCCTGGCCGACAGACCGGTCATGAGAAAAGTCTACCTTGCAGCAATAGCCGTCCTGCTGGCAGGACATATAATAACCGGAATTGTCTATCTGCAGCTGGTAGCAAGAGGACATAAATACAGAATATGAGAAAAATCGTTGCATTGCTGGAAAAAACGAATAATGTAAAGCGCAGTTCATATACATGGAATGCGCTCAATGCCATTATTTCGGCACTTCAGAATCCCGTTATTCTTCTCGTCATGACGAGAACAAACGGGGTATTTGATGCCGGCGTTTTTTCTATTGCATTTGCCATTGCAACACTCATGCTCTATGTGGGACTGTACGGACTCAGAAGATTCCAGTCATCGGACCTGGATGAGAAATACAGCTTCAGCGAATACCATGGAATGAGAATCCTGACCTGCAGCCTGATGATATTCGTAAGTGCCATATACTGCATTTACGGAATGATTTTCACGAGCTATTCCATGGAGAAGGCACTGGTAATTTTCATGATCTGCATCGTGAAGGTCTGTCAGGCCTATTCTGACGTCTATCACGGATGCATGCAGCAGAAGGGAAGACTGGACGTTGCTACCAAGTCGTCCTCGGTCAGATACACCTTCGAAATGGCGGCTTACGTAGTTCTGCTGCTTGTGACTCACAATCTGCTTCTTTCCACAGCGGCCTTCATGGTGGCGTCAATAATCGGACTGCTGCTCACGTCGGTAAATGCAGGAAGAAACTACTGCACATACAGACCGTCATTCAACAAGGCAAAGATCAAAGGCCTGGCAATTGAGGGATTCCCTCTTTTCGCAAGCCTTTTCCTGAACATGTACATCAGCAATGCTCCGAAGTATGCAATCGACGCATTTCTTACAGAGGAGACCCAGGCAATATACAACATGATATTCATGCCTGCCTTTGCGGTAATGCTCATAGCCAATTTCATCTTCAATCCTATTCTGACCACCTACGCTGAGCTCTGGCTGGCCGAGAAGAGGGAGCAGATCGGAAAACTCAAGAAGGAAATAAAGAAGCAGATGCTGGTTATTCTGGGACTTACAATTCTTGGCCTTACCATAGCGGCAACCATAGGAATTCCGGTACTGGCGTTTATCTTCGGCGTAAGCCTGAGCGAATACAAGGCGGAACTCTGCGTGGTAATGCTGGGCGGAGGTGCACTGGCATATGCCACATATTTCAGCACTGTAATCACAATCATCAGAATGCAGAAGACGCTGATTGTGTGCTACGGAATAGTGGCTCTTGCAGCCAAGCTTCTTTCGAGATTCTTCGTTCTGACCTATGGAATCATGGGAGCGGCAAGCATGTATGCGTTCCTCATGGGAGTGCTGGCTGTAATGCTCTTCGTAATTACGGTTTACGGCATAAGAAAAGAAAGCCTCCGATTAAAGAAGCTTTCTCAGTAGTATCTGCCTGAATCATTCAACTTTGATTTCAATCTCTGCCAGAGCGTCGTTCAATGTGGCAACGGCACTGTCAAGGGTTTCACCCTTTGTAATCACATGACCTATGCGGTGAGGACCAACCTTGAACTTGTGGACCTGCGCGCCCGGCTGAAAATCAAACTGAACATCTACGATATCCGGATTTTCCGGATTTTTATTTGTCTGGGACACTATGACACCGTCCCTGTCACTCATGAGAAGCATGCTGGCATTAGGCGTTCCCACGCATTTGTCTGCAGGAGTGCCGTCTCCTGCGGAAAAGTCAACATCTTCGCCGAGAGCTGTTCTGAGTATTTTTTCGTAATAGTCGTATCCGTAATAAATCGATACCAGTTCGGCAAGGCAGGTTGCACCGCTTCTGCCGCCGATTTCCAGTACATATGTCTTTCCGTCCTTCAGTATGAAGTCGGCGTTTATTGCACAGTTATCGAGTCCCATTGCATCAATGGCCATTCTCAGCTGCTGCTTGGAATCCTCTATTACTTCATCGGAAAGGTCATACGGGGCAAAGTGTCCGATAGGAACTCCCGTATCGCCCTTGAACACGTAATCTCCGTGAGGAAGTATGAACTGAATTTCGCCCTTGTGAACGAATGCCTGGGCACCGAATTCCTCACCTTCAATGTATTCTTCAACTATGAAGTAGTTTGATCTGGTGTTGTCCAGCACGTAGTTGCGTGCTGCGTCAAACTCGTCAGGTGAGTTCACCTTGGTGATTCCGCGGCTGCCTGAGGAGTCAACCGATTTGAACATGAGCGGAAGTTCAAGTCCCGACAGTTCATCGGCATAGTTTTCATTGTCAAACAGAATCTTTCTGAACTTGGCCGTTCTGACACCGTACTTTTCGTAACATGATTTCATCAGAAGCTTGTCTGTTGCAATCTCGGCAGCCTTGAAGGACAGACCTGAAAGCCCGAGAGTGTCACATACTCGGCCTATGGTAATTACAGCGACATCAGTACCTGTGGTAATGATGCCGTCGATTTTTTCCTTACGGGCAATGGCAAGTATTCTGCCATAGTCCGTAGTGTTTTCATAATATACTTTATCAGCCAGCTCGAAGCCGGGATAGTTTCCGGGAATGCTTGCCACTATGGTGTACAGTCCCATTCTCTTTGCGGTTTTAATCAGCGGAACCTGGTATATTCCGGCTCCGAGAATCAGTATTTTTTTCATAACATCCTTCTTTAAAACTATTTATTGCTTTTGTATACCGTTCTGACTACGAACTGAGGATTATTCGTCATTCCCAGATACATTCTGCCCAGATACTCACCTATCAGTCCCAGGAACAGGAGAATGAGTCCCGAGAAGAAGCAGATGCTGACTATCATCGAATACCATCCGATTGCCGCTGTAGGAGCAATGATCTTTTTCAGGACAATTGCGATTGCACCAAGGATACTCAGAATCGAGAAGAACAATCCTGCGTTGCGGGCCAGTCTCAAAGGTACGATTGAGAAGCCCATTACATTTGACCAGAGCCCCACCAGCTTTTTCAGGGTGTAGCCGGATTTGCCGTATGCCCGTTCAAAATGCTCTACAGGGACGCTGGAAATGTTCCGCGTGGTTCTCAGGAAAAGACCCTGCAGATGGGTGTACTGACTCTTGTACTGAACAACATAGTCACGCACGAATTTACGGATAATCCAGAAGCTGGAAGTCTTGAGATCCTTAGGCTTTCCGATGAGAATTCTGAAGGACATGTAGTTGAGCCAGCTTCCGAACCTGCGGAAACCGGATTCCTTTTTCTCCTCGTAGTAGCCGTATACAATGTCAGGTCCCTTGTCGAATTCCTCAAAGAGCTTGTGAAGCTGTGACGGATGAGTCTGCATGTCATCGTCCATGGCAATCAGCACATCGCCTTCCGCCTGATTAAGACCTGCCATTACAGCATTGTGCTGCCCGGCGTTCTGCGCCAGTTCAACAACTGTAACAAAAGCATAATCATCGGCCAGAGCGCGAAGTTCACAGATCGTGTCGCCTCCGTCAGGTGAAAAATCGTCCACGAGGACGAATTCGTATGGCTTTTTCTGAAGTCTGTCAAGCTCGGCTGATGTTTCTTCAACAACCTGTCGTATGGTATGAGCTGACTTGTAACATGGAATTATTACTGAATATAACATGCAGTCTCCTCTGTTTTCGCATTAGCTTTCGTATCGTTATTTTAATATATTTATCGCCTTTTATCAACTTTATATGGTATAGTCAATGTATGAGTAAGCTATTTAGACACAACTGGATAAGCGCAATTATCATAAATGCGGTCATACTGGCGGCAACGCTGATCTGCACGGATATCGCATATGAAACAAACGATGATTATGTGGTTTCATTGCGCATCGTTGACGGATATCCCTTCAGCAGTTTCATAAATTACTTTTTCTGCCGCATTCTAATGGGAATTCAGACAATAATGCCGGGAACAAACGCTTTCGTTCTGGTACAGATGGCATTGTCATGGTTCTGCTTTGTATGCATCACCAGAGTATTCATGGATTCCTTCCGAAGCAGGGCGGGCCTGATTGCTGCTGTTCTCATACTGACTGTATTTGCAGGGGATCATTACAGCATCATTCAGTTTACCAAGACATCCGCACTAGTGCTGACAACGGGCATGCTTCTTCTCGTTCATGCAATGATAAGCAGGAAGAATGCTGGATGGTATGTTATCGCGTTCATTTTCATATATCTGGGCACTTGGCTGAGAGACATGAACCTGATAGTTGCAATCGGCTGTGCCGGAATATTCCTCATAGCCTGGGTTGTGATAAACCGCAGGGCACTGATTCCGGAGGGATATCTTACGGGCAGAAGAATAGCTGTCTATGTAATCTGTCTTCTGCTGATCGGCGGGGCTGCAGGCACATATGTCATGAGCATGCAGATAAACAAGGGCACACCTGAGCTTGCCGAATACATCGAATACGACACCAACAGGACCCTTGTAACCGACTATCCCGTTTATGAGGACTTCTGCAAAAACAGGGAAGAGTATGAAAAGGCAGGATTTTCGGAAAACGACCTTTACCTGATTAGCAACTGGTATCTGGATTATGACGGAGCTGCTTCTCCTGAAAACCTGAAAACAATAAGTGATATATACAAGTCAAACGGCAATTCGGGATTGTCGGCTTCAGAGGCATTGACGAAGACGGTGAAGAGTTCGCTGAAGGATGTCAGAGATTTCAACAGACGCGGAATGCACCTGATACTGATAGGTCTGCTTTTCCTTGCCGGTCTGATACTCTATAAACCGCGTTACTGTCTGTACCTGCTGGGAGCCTGTGTATTCGCAGCTGTACTTTACTGTTACCTGTATTACGTCGGAAGACCGCTGTACAGGGCGACATACATTGCGGATTTCGGAACGATAATCTGGATGCTGTACTATGCCGATGGCAGGTATCTGAGAAAGCCTGAACTGATGAACCGGGGCGGCAAAAAAGAAGTGATCATGTGCGCTGCATGTGCTGCACTGATGCTGCTTTGCCAGCTGCCGGTCTGCAAGGCGGACATTCAGCTTCATGATTACGCGGTCAGTGGACAGACACCGGCGGAAATCACAAAACTGATCGACAGCAGACAGGATAATTTCTACGTGTTCGGCAAGGGCACGAGAGGACTGTCGGAATACTATGCGAAGCCGCTGGACATGCCGGACAGAGGATATCAGAAGAACGCTCTGGGATTCGGAAGCTGGGGAACCAGGTCGCCTTACCTGAGCGATAAGATGGCTGCATACGGTCTCAGTAACACATTTGCCGACCTGATAGACAACGACAGGGCCTTCATCTTTGAAGACAAGAACGTGGACAGGCTGACTGAATACATGAACAAATGGTATGCAGACGGCAATACCGCCATTTTACTTGAAAAAACCGGCGAAGTCGGCGGGCACTCACTGTGGAAAATGGTGTTTGCAAAGGATGACCGTTTCTAGTAGAATATTATAAGATATATTTATATTTAATTTTTTGAAAGAGGAATTGAAATGAAGAAAATGCGAAGAAATGCTGTAGTGTTCATCACAGTGCTGATGATGTTTGCAACAACGGGTGCAGGCGTTTTCGCGGA
Source organism: Clostridia bacterium (assembly GCA_024403185.1). Taxonomy (GTDB): domain Bacteria; phylum Bacillota; class Clostridia; order Peptostreptococcales; family Anaerovoracaceae; genus Lentihominibacter. The sequence goes on along the minus strand of JAKSSG010000004.1, from coordinate 46,274 downwards.
GCCTTTACAGGGAACGGGAAACGTTGAGGGCACACCGGTTGTTTCAGGTGAAGGAACACCGGAAGCAATTGAGAACCCTGACGAGAATATAGACAAGACCGAATCGGTATCTGAACCTGCTCTTAACAATGAACCGGCTGAGGACGAAGATACTGCTCCGGATAAAATAAATCTGAGAGTAACAGGAAACAAGTCCAAATACGGGGACAAGATAAGGATTGAATGGGATGCTGTATCCGATGTGGAAATAAAAAATATCACCGTTAATATCTACGGTGAGAATCCGGATAATCCGGGCACATGGGATGTTCCGGTACTGGAAGAACCGGCAAAACTTGAAAGAACTGCTACAGAGTATGTTGCTGAGGGACTGATCAAGGATACAGAGTACAGATTTGAGGTCAGTCTTTTTGCAAGTGATGAAGCAATGGTTGTTCAGGAATTCAAACAGGCTACTCCAGCAAAGGCTACAATTGCCGCTACAAGCGTTACAGCCAAATCAACATTCAAGGGTGTTGTAATAGAATGGAAAAAGGTTTCCGGAGCGCAGAGATATTATGTCCAGAGAAAAAAGGCAGGCGGCTCGTGGAAGACAATAATGAAAACCACAAGGAAATGCAAAATTACGGACAACAAGGACATGACCGACTCAGTGGGATACATGGATAAGGTTTATTACTACAGGGTAAAGGCCGGAAAGAGAACCACATTCGAGGAACCGATCTATTCAACATCAAAGAGAACCAGCAAGGGCAAGGGTGCAGTAAGACAGATGTACATCACGGTCCAGCCGAAGATGAACAGAACCCTGACCAGCAAGGACAAGTACAAGAAGTCACATACCTTCAGCAGAAATGAAACCATCAAGTGCTACGGCTACAATTCCGGCTGCTACTACTTCAAGAAGAAGTTCAAGGTAAACGGCAAGTACAGAGTTCTCACATACAGAATAGCCAGAATAAATTCGCGCAATCAGAAGGCAAAGTATATAGGCAATTACAAGAATCAGACAAAGGGCAACTATACAAACGAGGAAGCGGAACTGTTCATCAACAGATATTTCGCAAAGAGTGCTACGCGCAAGACATATCAGCAGAAAACAAAATACTGCATCTGGGTCAACTACTATACTCAGCACCTCTACATATTCCAGTATGTTAACGGAACGTGGAAGATTGCAAAGCAGGGACGAAAGGTTGGAGGAAAGACATGGACCTGGAAGAGAAGTAGCTGGGAATGCTCTTCAGGAAAAGCCTCAACACCTTCCTATACCGGAAACAACATGATCAATCACTGGCGTTTCAGAAGCCAGGTGGGAATTCCGTACTGGAACTGCTACCACGGCAAGAACGGCATTCACGGCAAGGCCAGATCATATAAACTGGGTGAACCGCACTCCCATGGATGCATAAGAAACAACAATTCAGATGCAAAGGCAATATGGGATATGAAGTTTATCGGAACTCCGGTAATCTGCTACTAAGATAATGGCAACATAAAAGGCTGACGGCATAGCCGTCAGCCTTTTTTATTGTCATTAAATATCTGTCCTAATCCACCTTTTTAAGTGTTACCTTAACGTCCTGGTCGTCTATTACCATGCGGCATCTTTTGCCGTAGAACAGAGTGCCGTTCATCAGTTCGCTTTCATATCTGATGCCACCATCGATTTTCTCCCAGGTTCCGGAAAATTTCTCGTCGGTAACATCGGCATCAAAGGTTCCGTCCTCATTTATGGTAATCTCAAGATGACCGTACCAGTATTCGGCGTTTGCGGTGGTTGCCACCCACGTTCCAAGGAAGTTCTTTTCATCCTTGTTCATCTCTATGGCTTTGGCCTGCAGCTCTGCAGCTTCAGGATCAACAGCCTCCGTAGTCTGCTCTTCTGCTGTAGCGGTCTGGTCATCCTCATTATCGGAACCGCATGCCCCGAAAACCAGGCTCATGGACAGGATCATTACGATGGCCAGCATGATTGACAGCATGTTTTTTCTTTTCATTCTAATACCTCCTTTGTTCACTTAATGTTAACTTATGGACATGCCAAAATCAAGCATTAAAAATGTACTATTATCTCGCTTATATAATGTATGTATGTTAAAATAATTATGTATGGAAAGAATCGACTCAAAGAAAAAAATCACAGACAGATGGTTCAATGAAGAGGGCAATCTCAATGTCAGCACGAAGCAGATGGTGGCATTGTTTTCTCTGCTGTTCATTGTGATTTCGGCAGGTATTTTTGCCATGTTCATTCTTCTGAACAGGACCTTCGTTCAGTTTGGGGATGCATACAGACAGGGGTATTTCTGGATAGCTGAAATCAAGCACAATCTGCCTTCACTCTTTACGGGAGACGGATATCCTCAGTGGTCCTGGTTCAAGGGAACAGGACTGGAGGTTTCCTATTTAACCGATCCCTTCAATCTAATTGCAGCCCTGTTTCCGTGGAAACATCTGGAGCTGGGATACACTCTCATGCTGATCGTTAAACTGTATCTGGCGGGCCTTGCATTCATTGCTTTTGCGCGCGAAGTGAAGCTTCCGGATTTCGCATGTCTCATGGGTGCTGTTTCCTTCGTTTTCTGCACATTCACGGTTAACATCGCAATGTCCCAGGCCAGATTTGTGATTATCATTGCACTTCTGCCGATACTGGTTCTTTCAATAGACCGAATCTACAAGGGAAAATCTCCTCTTTTATTCATACTGACCGTTGCGTACTGCACCATTGAAAATTCATACCTGGCATACATGGCCGGGCTTGTTGTTGTAATATACATCTTCCTCAGGTATTTCGCATACAATGATTCCTTCAGAATTAAGGAATATGCTGCCAGGATAGGCCTGTTCATGCTATACGGATGCACGGGAATACTGATTTCCGCAGTGGTGCTTGTTCAGAGATTCCTGAGAGTTCAGGCTGCTTCAATGGAAAGTGCGGATGAGGGAATTGACCTGCTTTACAGCCCGCAGTTCTACTGTGACCTGGGCAAGCATATAGTTTCCGAAGGCCTTCTGGACGGATATTCATACCTGGGCATTCCTGCTTTTGCACTCATCGTGCTGGCCGTGGCATTCAGAAAGATCACCAGGAAGAATACTGCGGCGGTAATGACGCTGATTCTCTTCGGAATGATGCTGTTTCCATTTTTCAGCAGCATGTTCAACGGTTTCAGCTACAATTCGGGAAGGTGGTATTACATCGTTCCGTTCTTTGCTGTCTGGGCGGCAGCGGAACATTTCGATATCGGCGAACTGAAAGAAAAGGGCAACATGATTGCCATGACAATTGCTCTGGCCGTGATTGCTGTGTGGACAATAGGCTTTACTCTGATCGGCATATGCTCAATGGACAGAAACACATGGGCTTTCATAGGCATTACAGTTCTTGGCGGCATTGCCATTCTTGCCGCAATCGGATCAAGGAAGATGCTTGCGGGAACAAGGGGCAAGCAGATTGCCGTGACAGTAATCACCTGCGTCACTCTCGTAATCGCATGGAACGGAAGCCTCTACGGGAACATGGGCAAATTCGTTCATGACAGCGACATGTACAAGCAGCTGGAAAAGTCGACGCAGAGAGTTGCAACGCAGATTGATGACGAAGATTTCTACAGAGTGGATCAGGTTTACTGGATAAACGTTCAGAACGAAATGAAGATGCCGGCAAATGAAAATCTGTACTGGCAGTCAAAGAGCATTTATCTGTATGACTCAAAGCTGCCTGAGACACTGCTTGATTTCAATAATCTGGTGGGAAACAGCTACGGTTATTCCAAGAGAGTGTACATGCTTTCCAATGACAACAGAGCCGGACTGGATTATCTCTTCGGAGTGAGATATTTCCTTGGCAATGACCTTAAGAATGACCGCAGCGAGGCAGATGCATACGCGAGCTACGGTTTTGAGAAGGCCGGCAATATAGACGGAGTAAACGTATTCAGAAGCAAATACGATGCGGGGCTGGGATTTGCATACGACAGATGCATCAGCAGGAGCGAGTTTGAAAAGCTGGGAAGACTGGAGAGAGAGCAGGCGCTGCTGCAGGCAGTTGTAATTCCTGATGAGAAGATGGAAGGCCTTTCAACAAAGCAGATCACAGCAGAAGACATCGAGACGGATGTCAGAGATGTAAAATACAGAATTACGGGTACCGACGGCATTGAATTCGGAGACGGCGAGCTGACGGCAACGAAGGAAAACGCCAGCTTTTCGATGAAGGTTGAGGATGCTCCTGCAGGACAGCTCATCGTTTCATTCGACGATTTCATCAGGGGAAGCGGAAGCACAAGCGCAAGCTTCAAGATGGAATGCACAAACGAATCCGTCAGGGAATCCGCGGATAACGAACTGACAAACCAGTCGATTTTCAATATCAGAAACTACGACCTGAACATGGGTTATTATGACGGATACAGCGGAACGATAAAGGTAAGCCTGTCCGATACGGGAACCTACAGATTTGACAGGATACACATTTCATCCATGAACATGGACCTGTTTGACAGGTACGCCGCAGAAAGATCCGCCGAGCCGTTTAATGTTGAATCCTATGATGCAAAAGCAGTAAAGGGTTCAGTTGACCTTGACAGTGACGGCATCGTATTTTTCTCAATAGCAAGGAATTCCAACTGGGATGTATATGTTGACGGACAGAAGGCTGAAAAGATCGGCAGGGCGAACATAACATTCATGGGAACAGAGGTAGGCGCAGGCCACCATGAGATAGAACTGAGATACAACGATGACATTGCCAGACTGGGACTGCTAATGTCCCTGGCAGGGCTGGCAGTTGGAATAATAATCGCATTATTGCACAGGAGGAGAACAAAATGAAAAAAGTAATCACCTACGGAACGTTTGATCTGCTTCACTACGGACATGTCAATCTGCTTCAGAGAGCCAAGGAACTGGGAGATTATCTGATCGTTGCAATTTCAACCGATGAGTTCAACTGGAACAAAAAGCAGAAGAAATGCTATTTTTCCTATGAGGAAAGAAAACGTCTGGTTGAAGCAATAAGATACGTTGACCTTGTAATCCCTGAAGAAAACTGGGAGCAGAAGGTTGAAGACGTTAAGGAATTCAAGGTGGATACATTTGTAATAGGCGATGACTGGGAAGGAAAATTCGATTTCCTCAAGGATTACTGCGAAGTTGTTTATCTTCCTAGAACACCTGAAATTTCCACTACACAGATTAAAAAGGATCTGAAAAAGTAGAAGCTGAAATGGGAAGACGCAAGGGCGGATATACTGCATATCTGGACGAAAAAATTGACAGAAGGCTTTTCCTGCTTGAAGCGGGACAGGGCAAACACGCCAACGGAAATGTGTTTGCGCTTTTGAGCTGTCTGGAAACAGATGACAGATGGAAAGCATACAGGATCATCCTTGCGGCTACGGAAGACAGCAAAGACGAAATAAAAGAAAAGCTCAGGCATTACGGATATGACAGAACAAGAGTTGTCATCAGAAACAGCAATGCCTATAAAAAGGCTCTGGCCACTGCAGGATATCTGGTAACCGACAATTCCTTCCCGACATATTTCATAAAAAGGGAAGGCCAGACATACCTGAACACATGGCATGGCACACCTCTGAAATGTCTCGGAAGAACGGACATAGCAAATTCAACATCCATAGGAAATGTTCAGAAGAACTTCCTGGCGGCTGACTGGCTGCTTTTCCCTAACACGTACACGAAGGATATCATGATGAGGGATTACATGATTGACGGCCTGTTTTCAAACAGGACACTCGTGTGTGATTATCCGAGAAATGACGTGCTTTTTGATGAGGAAAAGCGCCGGGAAATCAGGCAGAAGTACGGCCTTGAGGACAGAAATGTTTTCGCCTACATGCCGACCTGGAGAGGAACCGGAAGAGAAGCGGATACTCAGGAGCAGATTGAAATATCGGAGAGAGTAATCAGGGAAATAGAATCCTGCCTCGGAGATGATGACATCCTCTATGTTAATTTTCACTTCCTCGTAGGGAAAAACATTGATTATTCGGGATTTGAAAAGGTCAGACCTTTCCCGGAAAATCTTGAAACATACGAATTTCTGTGCGCCTGCGACACGCTCATTTCAGACTACTCCAGCGTAATCATTGATTTCGCCCAGACGGGACGGAATGTAATAATGTACATGTACGATTACGATGAATACTTTGCAGGCAAGGGCTTCTACTTTGACATACGCAGGCTGCCGTTTCATCAGGCATATGACAGGACAGAATTGGCAACGGCAATTGAAAGGGGCACAGAGAGCTATGAACTGGATGAATCGCTGATCGGCAATCATTTCGGCTGCGCATCAGCTGCGGTTCTCGAGCTCATGTGCGAGGGAAAAGATGAAGGACTGAGCGTTGAGAGCTTTGACAGCCCGTCAGACAAGACGGTGCTTTACGCCGGAGACCTGAGCAGTGAAATAAACTGCAGGCTTACAGGGAAGGTTCTGAGCGCATTACCGGAAGAGGAACGTGCAAAAACAGTAATAGGTTTTGAGAATGAACTGGAGAGCCGTTCAATTGAGTTCCTTAAGGCGCTGGATGAAGAAATAGAATTCATCAGATTCCCGGGCAAGGGAAACATGAGCAGAAAGGAACGGATTCTTCTTCACATTAACAGGGGATACGGCCTGTTCGAGGGAACGGCAGGCAGATACTTCAGAAGAGAACATGACAGGCTTTTCAGGGATCTGAACTGCAGCAAAATAGCATTTCTGAATACGGAAATGTACTATAGAATCCGCAGCATCACTGCAGGGACGCAGAAAACCGGGATTCACAGAATTCCAATGGAATTTTACGGCAGACCAGACGAAGTGTTCTACAGACATCCGGGAACGGCAGGCAGGATTTGCGACAGGTTTGATTCTGCGACTGACTACGATGCGGATTTCGGTCTGGAGCTGCTGGAAGGAAAGTCATGCACGGGAATACACGCCGTTCTGGGCAGATTCAGAATGGTGCCCGCCGGCGATTGCGTTGAACTCAGGGGCAATATCAGTCTCATATCGCCTGACGACGAACTGACATTAGGCGATCATATGGAAATCGGATCAAAGGTTTACAGCAATGTTAAAACCTACCCGGTTCAATGGACCGTAAGGGGAAAGAAAAAGAAAAAAGAGCTTACCCTTACCGGCTGCGCTTTTTCCGCCAAAGTGCCTGTGGGCGATTTCGCGGAATGGTATTCAAGAAACACCGTGAGCATAGGCGTCAGTGTCAGAGGTCATGAAATGACCGTGCCGGTAATGTCGGCAAGATGGAACAGCCCTCTGAAAAAACGTCTTAACAGAATAGCGGGAACAGATCTCGTCTGTGAACTTGAGGAGGATTTCAAGCATGTCCGCCTCATGATCCGTTCAGAGAATGTTACGGACAGCATGAAGGAGAGAATCAAGCTGATTCTTGCTTTTGCATGTTCAAGGCTCAGCTTCTGGCACAGGCCGATACTCCTTTATGAAAAGGACTGCTCCAGATACGAGGAAAGTGCCTCTGTTCTGCTTGAGAAGCTTGTCGACAGCGGCAGAAGGGACGTCAGGTTCATACTTGACCACGGGTACAGACAGTTTGACAGAATAGATAATAAATACAGAAAATACATTGTTGACAGATTCAGCTTCAGTCACTACTACAACATGTTTGCCGCCGAAAGCATTTTCTCATCGGAAGCGCTCATGCACGCTCTGGAAAAGAAGTGCGCAAACAGATTGTTCAAGAAGCACGTCCTGAACGGAAAGAAGAACTATGTCTTCCTCCAGCACGGGGTAATGTATATGGTTTCACTGGATTCGGAACAGCGAAGCTTCTTCAGAAAAAAGGAGGATGGCGGAAAACAGAGAGTGGTTGTTTCGTCGGAGCTTGAAGCTGCACATTTCACAGAGAATACAAACTATGACAGGAAGGACATTTACATCTGCGGTCTGCCTAAGTATGACAGGAACAGGCACAATGATGATGCAGATAAAATTGTCGTCATGACAACATGGAGACCGTGGGAGTATGTTAACGGTGAAGACAGTCTGGAGCAGACCGGATATTACAGAATGCTGGCTGCAATTGTCAGCAGCGTTCCGGAAGAACTGCGAGACAGACTGATTGTACTTCCGCACCCGCTCATTCAGAATCAGGTGCAGGGGCAGAGCGACGACCCTGTCTGGAAATATTACCTGCCGGGAGAAAAGTATGATGACATTCTGGCCGATGCGGCCATGCTCATTACGGATTACTCCTCGATAGCATATGATGCATTTTACAGAGGTGCAGCCGTAGCTTTCTGCTGGTGGGACAGGGACGCCTGCATGAAGGAATACGGGGAAAGTGCCCATCTCATGCTCACACCGGAGCTTGCCTTTGGTGATGTGTGCATGAATGAACAGCAGCTTGTGGAGGCTGTAAACAGAGAATACCTGAAGGAAAGAGACCGACGTTATCTGGACAATTACGAGAAGATCGTTGAGTTCAGCGACGGCAGAAATACAGAAAGACTTATTTCAATGGCAGAAAAGGATGGACTGCTGTAGGAGAAACCATGAGGAAAGCAGTGATGAAAATCGGCGTAGGACTGCTCAAGGCAATCTGCGCACCGATGAGCTTGTGCAAAGTGAAAAACAGAATCACATTCATTTCCAGGCAGAGCGAAAAGCCGTCAATTGATGTGCAGATGCTGGCGGATTATTTTAGTGTGGAATATCCTGAAACAGAGTGCAGAGTACTTGTCAAGATGCTGAAAATGACCCCTGCCGGAATGCTGGGCTACATCGGTCACCTGTTCAGCCAGGCCCACGCACTGGCCACATCCAGAGTTGTAATAGTCGACGGATACTGCATTTCCGTAAGCGTGCTGAAGCACAAGGCGGAGACATCGGTCATGCAGATATGGCATTCCCTGGCGGCAATCAAGAAATTCGGGTACCAGACCATAGGCTCGGAAGGCGGACACAGCCGCGATGTGGCTGAAACGATGAAAATGCACTGCAATTACGACTATCTGGCCTGCCCGAGCGAGGCGACGGGAAAGCTGTTCTGCCGGGCCATGAATACGGATGAGGACAGGCTTGTCTACCTCGGTCTGCCAAGGATCGACGAAATAATGAAGGACGATCCCGAGACAAGGGAAAAAATAAGAAACGAATATTCCATAGGGGAAGACAGAAGAGTGGTTCTCTATGTTCCGACCTTCCGCAAAGGCAAGAAGGTGCAGGTCAGAGAACTGGCTGAAGCGATTGACAGGGACAAAAATGAACTGGTTGTCAAGCTGCATCCGGTGTACAGGGAAGACGGCGACGTTCCGGAAGGCATAATCTCGGACGACAGATACAGTTCATATGAATGGCTCAAAGCATGCGATGCAGTTATCACCGATTACTCGGCACTGGGCATTGAAGCTGCACTTACGGGAAAGCCTGTGTACTTCTACCTGTACGATCTTGAGGAATATGAGAAAACAGTCGGCCTTAACATCAACCCAATGGAGGAAATGGCCTGGGCGTCAGCAACTGACGCAAAGACCATTGCAGGCATGATCGACGGGGAATACGACTACGAGGCACTGAAAAAACTCAGGGATAAATACGTTACTGTAGAAACAGATAACTGCACGAAGAGAATGGCGGATTTCATAATGACGCTCATGCAGTGAAACTGAGAGAGAAAGTATGGAAACAATAAAAAAATGCATCAGGAATATCCTGAGACACAACGAGACATTGAGAATACTGGCAAGGCGCATTCATGTTTATCTGAAACGCCGAAAGTACAGGAAGATTTCAGACAGAACAGCCATTGATGAGAAACTGATGGTTTTTGAAACCTTCATGGGAAGACAGTACGGCTGCAATCCCAAGGCGATTTTTGAATACATAATCAGCGATCCGGAATTCGATGATTTCAGATTCGTCTGGGTAGCTGCGGACAGGGACAAGAAGGAGCAGATGTCAAAGCTGGAGCGAACGAAGGCGGTAGTTCTCAGGTCAAGAGAATATTACGAGGCGGTTGCTTCGGCAAAGTATCTCATAACAAATTCAAACCTTGACATGGGAGTCATCAAGAAGCCGGGACAGATCTTTCTGCAGACCTGGCACGGTACTCCGCTGAAGAGACTCAGATGCGACATCGTGGCGGAAAAGGGAAACGCAATGAATTCCCTCAGGGAAATCAAGAGCAAGAATGACCTGGATGTAGTAAGATTTGATTATTTCATTTCACCTTCCGCATTCTGTACAGAGAAGTTCATCAGTTCCTTTAATCTGAAAAAGCTGAACAGGGAAAACATCATCATCGAGACCGGGTATCCGAGAAATGATTTTCTCTACAACTACAGTGAGGAGGACGCGGCCCGCATCAGGCAGGAGACCGGAATTCCCGAGGGAAAAAAGGTTATTCTCTATGCGCCTACATTCAGAGACAATCAGCATGACGGAAGCGGATACGTGTATGACACTCACATAGATTTTGACAGGCTGCAGGAAAGATACGGAGACGAATATGTGATCCTTTTCAGAGCACATTACTTCGTTGCCAACCAGTTTGATTTCAGCAGGTATGAGGGATTCATCTATGATGTTTCCGGTCTGGATGACATTACACCGCTCTACCTGATTTCGGATATTCTCATTACGGACTACTCAAGCGTATGCTTTGATTATGCGAACCTGAGGAGACCGATGCTGTTCTACATGTATGATCTGGAGGAATACGACAGCGAAATCAGAGGCTTCTATTTCCCTGTTACAGACCTGCCGGGACCAATACTGAAGACAGAAGAAGAGCTGCTTGAGGCTATAGGAAACATAGAAGAAATAAGCAAAAAATACGAAGAAAAATACAGGGCATTTAATGACAGATTCAATTATCTTGATGATGGCGGTGCCGCAAGGAGAGTTGTAAATGAACTTACGATGGAAAATTAGAAACAGGCTGGTTAAGCGCAGCAGAGTCATGAAAAAGCTGATTGACTCGGCAGCTTTCCGCAAAAATACCATGCGTTACAGGAGAGAGGCGGTCAATCCTATTCAGGAGAATGCCGTTGTCTTCATGTCCTTCATAGGAAACAAATACGCTGACAGCCCGCGTGCAATATACGAGTACATGCTCAACAGCCACGAGTTTGATGATTATGAATTCTACTGGTTTTTCAGATTTCCGGAGAAGTTCAGATTCCTCGAAGAAAACAGCAGAACGAAGGTCTTCAAGTACAACTCGGATGAGCACTACAAGTACTATGCGACTGCGAAGTACTGGGTTACAAACTCCAGAGTTCCGGATGTAATTCCAAAGAGAGACGGACAGATTTATCTCCAGTGCTGGCACGGAACACCGCTGAAGCGTCTCGGCTTTGACGTAAAGGTTGAAGGCGCCAATGCGAAATACACTACGGCTGACATCAGCAAGCAGTACAGCATTGATGCGAAGAAATACACGTACATGACATCACCTTCAAGATTCTGTACCGAGAAATTCATTTCAGCCTTCGGTCTGGACAGAGTAGGTAGAGAAGATATCATCATAGAAGAAGGCTATCCGCGAAATGACTTCCTCAGCAACTATACGGAGGATGACGTAAGAAGGATAAAGAAACAGCTCAATCTGCCTGAAGACAGGAAACTGATTCTCTACGCTCCGACATGGAGAGACAATCAGCACGCCAGCAGCGTGGGCTACGTATACAAGGAAGAAGTGGATTTCGACCAGCTCCGGGAAGAACTGGGCGACGAGTACATCATACTGTTCAGGGCACACTATTTTGTTGCAAACAGTTTTGATTTTGACAGGTATGAGGGCTTCGTAATAGATGCCTCAGCTTATGATGAGATAAACGATCTTTATATTATTTCCGACATGCTGATAACCGATTATTCGAGCGTGTTCTTCGACTATGCGATTCTGAAAAGACCTATCGTGTTCTACATGTATGATCTGGAAATGTACAGAGACGAGGTCAGAGGCTTCTACATTTCCCTCGATGAACTGCCGGGACCGATTATCACGAAACATGAAGAGCTTGCAGGCACCATCAGAGAATGCATGAACGGTGAGCTGGACAGCAGATATGCCGCATTCAATGAGAAATACAATTATCTCGATGACGGAAATGCCTGCCAGAGAGTAATAGAGAAGGTCTTCAGATAGTCATATGAAAACCGCTATAGTAAAAAATCTTGCAAAAACAGTCGCATTCATAGTCATTCTGGCTGTAATAGTGCTGGCCCTTCAGACCCAGTTTGTGCCGTACCAGTTTCAGGACACAATTCAGGCGGGAACCTTCTTCAACTATACGGAGGAGGATTCTGTTGACGTGCTCATTTCGGGAACAAGCTCCATCATGGTCAGCATTTCTCCATTAAGAATATATGAGGATGCACAGATAGTATCCCACGTTCGCGGAAATTCAAGACAGCCTCCTCAGGCCCTTTACCTGGATGTGAAGGAGGCGCTGAAAAGCCAGCATCCGAAACTGATCGCATGCTCTGCGGCAATGCTGCTTACGGATTTTGACGTGGATAAGGAAGAGGTCAGGGTAAGGAGAAGCATGGATGACATGCCGCTGACATGGGACAAGATCGAGGTCGCAGGAGAAGTGGTCGATGAGAGCGAATGGCAGACCTTAAGCAGTTACGTGCTGCCTATCCTCAGGTACCATGACAGGTGGGTTGAAATCAGAGACGGCCTGCAGGTTGGAAACCGAAAGGATTACGACTACAAGCACGGGCAGTGGGCTGTTTACAAGACCGTTCCACAGGAGGATGTTTCCGCGGAAAAAATGAAGGATGACACACCTGTTCAGGTTACGGAATCATCCATGAAATGGTACAGAAAAGTTGCCGATTTATGCCGGGAAAACGACATTCAGCTGCTTCTCGTAACCACTCCGGATCTGAGGCAGACCGAGGGCAGACATGAGGCATTTGCCAGGGCAGCAGAGGAACTGGGTGCCGATTATCTGGATTACAATGTTGATGGCATTACTGCGAAATGCGGTCTTGACTGGAAGAAGGATTTCTATGATAACCACCACGCCAATGCAGGCGGATCATTAAAAGTAACAGATTATTTCGTTGAATATATTCAGGACAGATACAATCTCAAAGCCAGCGATGTATCACCTGAGGTGCAGAAGCACTTTGAGGAGGATATTGCGCACTTTAAGGATGTCCTGAAGGAAAAAGGTTTCTGATGTCAATTGTATCGATAGAGTTTCTGATTTTCATAGCAGCAGTACTGCTGGCATATTATCTGGTCCCGGGGAAAATCCAGTGGATTGTTCTTTTGCTTGCCAGTTACTGTTTCTATTTTCTGGCCGGAGTCCTGCCTTTGCTCTTCGTCATGGCTACAACCGCCCTGGTCTACGGGAGCGGAAGGCGTCTTGAGAAAATAAAAGATGAGGCAGCGAGCAAAAAAGAGGCAAAAGCAGGAATGAAGAAAACCCTAGTCATTACAATGGTAATGATTTTCGGTACACTGCTGGTTCTGAAATATTTCAATTTCGTGGCAGATAACATCAGCGGGATTCTCAACATGTTCAGCTACAGCTCAGAGGCGCCGCTGATCAACATCATACTGCCGCTGGGAATATCATTCTACATGTTCCAGGCAATCGGTTACTGCATTGACATTTACAGGGGAAAAATAAAGGCAGAGCAGAACATTCTCAGATTTGCCCTGTTCATTTCTTTCTTCCCGCAGGCCATACAGGGGCCGATCAGCAGATATGACAATCTTGGAACACAGCTCAGGGAAGTGCACAGGTTTTCATATGAGAACCTTACCTTCGGCGCACAGCTAATGGTGTGGGGATTTGTCAAGAAAATGGTCATTGCCGACAGGCTGGCGATTCCTGTCAGCACCGTATTTGACAATTACCAGGACTTTGACGGAACTCAGATTTTCATAGCAATCGTGCTCTATGCGCTGCAGATATATGCCGACTTCAGCGGAGGCATAGATATTATCAGAGGTGCTGCCGAGTGCATGGGAATCAGGCTTATAGAAAACTTCCAGCGTCCTTATTTCGGTGATTCCGTGGCGGAATACTGGAGAAGATGGCACATTTCACTGACAAGCTGGATGCGTGACTACGTATTTTATCCCCTTGCACTTTCGAAGATGTCCAGCAGAATAGGAAAGTGGAGCAGGAACAGGTTTAAGGCATGGAACATAGGAAAGCAGATGCCTTCATACATACCTACATTTGTTACATTCTTCCTGATAGGCATATGGCACGGTGCCGGATGGGGATTCATTGTCTTCGGTCTGTACAATGCAACGATAATAACACTGTCCATGATGTTCACGGAAGGCTTCAGAATTGTAAACGAGGCACTGCACATCAATGTGAAGAACCCGTGCTGGAAGGCATGGCAGATAATCAGAACCTTTGCCATTATGGCAATAGGAAAGTGCCTGACACGGGCCGTGAGCGTGGGAGCAGGACTGGCGATGCTGAAGGAAAGCATTCATGTTTTCAATTTTCATGGTCTGCTGGGAAGAGCATGCGACATGGGTCTCGACCTTGACAACTGGCTCATACTTGCACTTGCCCTCATTCTGTTTTTCATCGTAAGCGTAATGCAGGAGAGAGGCATAAATCTGCGCAAAAAAATAGCAGAACAGATTCTGCCGGTAAGATGGGTAATATACATGGCCGGAATCCTCGCAATAATCATTTTCGGAGTATACGGTCCTGGCTATGAAGCTGCATCATTTATTTACAGGGGATTCTGATTTCTTTCGGCGGCCGGTAAGGAACGGGAGCCATCGTTCAACCACATAGGCTACAGGAAGAAGAACGATGAAAATGGCCAGTGATGCCAGAACAGGATACTGGGAAACGATCATGTGGGTGAAAGGACTAAGGGTGTTCATGGCAATTATTCCGAGCTCATGAAGACAGAGATAAACTATGGTGTTTCTGCCTACGAGCCTGAAAGGACTGATGGCCGGAACTATCATTGAAATCACATAGAACATTATGCTGAAAGCCAGAACGGCAATGATGAAGAATGCGAAATTACCGTAATGGTTCAGACCCATTGTAATCTTCACATTGTCTCTGGCGATGAAATAAGCGATAAAGAAAGTAACCGCAATCCACAGAAAGGCACTTCCGTAATATCTGAAGCTGCCTTTTTTGAATTTAAATACGAGACCTTCAAACCAGTCCTTTTTCTTCATGAACACATATCCGAACATGAGAAACATGACCGCAACGGGAACCGTGGAAATGTGCCACGGATAGAGCAGATTGAGATCTGTTCTTGAGATGACATAGCCGATTATTCCCAGAATCAGACTGACAATGAAAATCGGCAGAAGCTTTCTTCTGCAGATTCTGATGATAATATAGAAAACCATCAGGGAAAGGAACAGAGTTGTCAGGAACCAGGAGGCCGATATCGGCAGGGAGGACCATGTCGGATTTGAATATGCAATCGCAACAAGGAGCCCGGATACGCTGCCGGCGCCAGGGTCAAAAAGCTTAAAATATACTATCCATACAGGTATTACCAGAAGGTTGAAAATCAGATAGGGCCAGAGCAGGGTCCTGCATTTGTTCAGGAACATGCCGCCGATGGACATGTCATGCTTTTCCGTCTGAAGATAGAAGGTCATTCCTGAAATCATGAAGAAAAGGGGAATGTGAAAGGCATAGATGTAGTATCTGAGAGTATCCGGAGTATCTCCAGTAGCGGCATGACCGCAGATAACAGCAAACATGACGATGCATTTAAGTACATCGAGCCAGTCCAGTCTGTTGTTTTCAATAGAGTTTCTCATATAATCCTCCGAATTGCGTGCCTTACGCTTGTAATTATATATTAATAAATAATCATAATCAAATGAAACCATTGCATTGGTTTTGTGCTATAATAACTATGTATATTTATAATAACAATTAGGATGTAGAATGGAGTTACTGTGAACAGAAATTCAAGAATGAAAAGAATAATAATTGCGTTTCTCGTTTCTGTCATGACTGTCATGGCAGTTCCGTGCTTCAGCTTTGCGTCAAGCGCAGACGGAGGAACCGATACATACAAGGGTGAACTGCCTGAGCTGCAGAACGCCATAGCGACGCAGGCGATAAGACTTGCGTGGCCGTATGGAGGCTATCGTAATTATGCAAAGCCTGAATATCAGGCTGCACTCAGCCAGGCATACGGCAGCAGATCCGGCTGGGGAAAGAAGCCAAAGGCGGGACGTTCATGCGATGTTTATGTGGGCACCGTTGTGAGAACATCGGGTTATGATCCGAATTTCCCTAGAGCCCTGGCAAAGGACAAGACATATCTGCCTGCTTCAGACAAGTTTGAAAAGGTGAATGTTACCCGCGCAGCAGACATGGAACCGGGTGACCTTATATTCTATATAAACAAGGGTCCGGGAGGACATATATGTGTTTACGTTGAAATCGATGACGTGGGCTACATTGCCGAGGCAAGCTTCACTCTGGGAAGAGTAGGGCGAATTGCGCGAAAGGCTCCGAACTGGACGCCGTCGCATTTCAAGGTATTCGGTGTGTACAGACCATGTCAGGACTGCACAACGACTTATCAGGAAGGCGACAAATCCGATGAAGTTGCAAAGCTGCAGGAATTCCTCACATGGACGGGCTTCTTCAAGGGAGACGTTGACGGGGTATACGGACCGGGAACGACCAAGGCCGTGAAGAAATTCCAGAAGAGAGTCGGCATAGAACAGACAGGAAATCTGGGAAGCGAAACCCTGGCAGCCATGAAATCGTATTCGAACGACAGTGCAGGAGCGAAAAAGGCGAAATGATGAGGGAAATCGGAGGATATCTGGAGCTGGAACAGTTCACCGGGAAGGAATACCATCAGGGACTTTACAGAATGAACCTGGGAAGAACGGCACTGGTATGGCTTCTGAAAAAGCTGAACTGCAGCAGAATATACATTCCATACTACAACTGTGACTCCGTCATGAAAAGCGTCGCCGCAGCAGGTGTTGAGGTCGAAAGATTTTTCCTTGATGAGAATCTCAAACCGATCCTGAGGCCTGATTTTGCACTTGGCGAAAACGAGTGGCTCTATGTGATTAATTACTACGGGCAGCTGACTGAAGATGACATACTGGATTATGAGAAGAAATACGGAAGAATCATAGTGGATAACGCCCAGGCCTTCTTCGAGAAGCCGGTTGGGAACATTCCGACGCTCTACTCATGCAGAAAATTTCTGGGAGTGGCTGACGGAGCGTATCTTTCGGCAGACGTTCCCTTCGATGATGAACTTCCGACAGACAAGTCCATGGACCGTGTGAAATATCTCTTCGGAAGGATGGAGGAAAGCGCCAGGGATCACTACAGTGAGATGCTGGCGGAAACCGATAAATTTGCCGATGCGATTCCCGAAAGGATGTCTCTTTTTACGGAAAACATTCTTCGCGGAATTGACTATGACAGAATCAGGGAAAGAAGACTTGCCAATTACAGGATTCTGGACGGGCAGCTCGCTTCAGTGAATCCGTTTACTGCAAGAGAACCCCTGGGACCTTTCGCATACCCTTGCCTCGTTGAAAACGGCGTGGAGGTAAGGAAGCAGCTGGCCGCAGAAAACATTTTCATCCCGACAAACTGGTCCTATCTGATTTCACAGGCACCGGCGGACAGTCTGGAAAAGCACTGGTCAGAGAACATTCTTCCGCTTCCGGTAGACCAGCGCTACGGGGAAGAGGAAATGACAGCAGTTGCAAAGGCAATAAAACGATTTTTGTAAAACACGAGGAAGCTTAATATGCTTATTTCAATTGTAATACCATGTTACTATTCTGAAAAAACAATACGCAAGGAAGTCGAGATGATCCTTGACGAGTTCAGGGCACACGAGGGCTACGAATGTGAACTGGTGCTGGCCAATGACGGTTCAAAGGACGGAACCTTTGATGAGATTACAGCCTTAAGCAGACAGTATCCCAACGTGAAGGGCATCAACCTGATGAGAAACTTCGGTCAGCATAACGCCCTGATGGCAGCATTGAATTATGCCGAAGGCGATTTTGTAATGGGCATGGATGATGACCTGCAGACTCACCCGTCTCAGATGTTCAAGCTCATCGACAGAATACAGGAGGGCTTTGACCTGGTTTACGGCATATACCCGGATGTGAAGAATTCCGCAATAAAGAACCTTACAAGCAAGCTGAATAAAAAGACATCACGCATGATGCTCAACAGACCGAAGGAAATTGAGTCCAGTAATTTCTGGATCATTACAAAGGCTGTAAGGGATCAGGTTGTAAAGCACAAGGCTTTCAATCCTTACGTTGATGCCATATTCTACAGGGTTACCCACAACATAGGAATGGTTCCCGTTGAACATTTCAAGAGAGATTCCGGCAGCTCAGGATATACATTCAGGAAGCTGCTGAGATTGTGGGTAACATACTGGAACTTCTCTGTCATGCCGCTGAGAATTTCTTTCGGACTGGGCGTGGCAGCATCGGTCGGGGCTCTGGTCCTCATTGTAATTCTGATTATCAACAAGCTAATGAATCCTGACATGATTGCAGGCTGGTCCTCCATGATGTGCGTAATGGTACTTCTGTTTGGAGCGGTTCTGATGGTAATAGGAATTGTCGGAGAGTATCTGGGAAAGATCATTCTGATTCTGAATGACACTCCGCAATTCATTGTAAGAGAAACAGTTAACATAGATAATGAGCATTATAAGGAGAGCGATTCTTGAAATCACTTATGATTCTGGGAGCCAGCGTATACCAGGTTCCCCTGATAAAAACAGCAAACAGTCTGGGCATTAGAACAATAGTATCAAGTATTCCCGGAAATTATCCGGGATTTGATTTTGCATGCAAATCATATCATGCCAATACCATAGATAAAGATGCGATTCTGAAAATCGCCGAGGAAGAGAACATTGACGGCATCACTACGTCAGGTACGGATGTTGCCGTGGCAACGATAGGTTACGTAAATGAGAAAATGGGTCTCTCGGGGGTATCCCTTGAGGCTGCCGGTAATACAACTGACAAGGCGGAGATGAAAGAGGCCTTCAGAAGGGGCGGGGTATGCGCGTCCGATTTCTACCGCGTTTCAGAGCTTGAGGAAGCGAGAGCGGCTGCAGAAAAAATCGGATATCCGGTTGTGGTGAAATGTGTTGACAGCTCCGGAAGCAGAGGCATCAATACAGTAAAAAGTGAAGACGGGCTTGAATATGCATTTAACGAAGCCATGAGAGTATCGCGAAAGGGATATGTTCTCGTTGAGGAAATGCTTAAGGGACATGAAATAGGCGTTGACGGAATTGTATCCGGTGGCAGAATCCTGTTTCTGGCTCCTCATCTCAAATTCACATATCAGAACGGAGGAACCACAATAACGGCCGGACATGCCTTCCCGTATAGGGCGGACAAGGCTGTGCTTGATGAAATCCGCAGACAGATTGAACTGGCAGTCAGGGCACTGAAGATTGACAACTGCGCATTTAATTCCGATCTGTTTGTAGACGGAGACAGAGTATCCATAATAGAAGTCGGCGGCAGAGCCGGGGCAACATGCATTCCGGAGCTCATTTCACGCACCTACGGCTTTGATTATTATGAAGCGATTATCAGCTGTGCCCTGGGCGAGCCGGTTCACGTTTCCGATGCAAAAGCAAGAGGAAGCATGGCGAAGCTTCTCATGAGCCCTGTTGATGGAATAATAACAGACATCAAAGAAGACGTAATAAATGAACTGCGCGAACGCGGCATTGATATTGCACTGGATTATGGCAAAGGTCAGGCAGTGGAAGCGATGATAAACGGAACAACCAGAATCGGACACGTCGTTGCTTTTGCGGACATGGAGGAAGAGCTTGACGAGCTGATGAGGAATGTTTACAGATGCATTTACGTTGACGGAATAAGTCTGGAGGAAAGATGGGAAAAATAAGCAGATACATGATGCTGCATTTCGCAGTGCTGCTGTTTTCTTTTACCAGCGTGTTTGCGAAATCGGCGGCAAATGCATATAACCATGGGGGACTGACAGACAGGATGTTTCTGCTGTTCTGTTTCCTGATGATTCTCAATTGCGTTGTATACGCTTTTTTCTGGCAGATTGTAATAAAAAAGGTTCCGCTCAATGTAGGGTATGCCAACAGGAGCGTCTACCTGATATGGAGTCAGATCTGGGCAGTTGCTTTTTTTGGCGAGGTTCTGACGGTGAAGAACATTATCGGGCTGGC
Source organism: Clostridia bacterium (assembly GCA_024403185.1). Lineage (GTDB taxonomy): Bacteria > Bacillota > Clostridia > Peptostreptococcales > Anaerovoracaceae > Lentihominibacter. The sequence goes on along the minus strand of JAKSSG010000004.1, from coordinate 26,056 downwards.
AATTGTCATGATTGGCGTAATTGTCGTTTCGCTGAGTGCCGACAGCAATGAGGAACTGCCCGAAGAGGAAGGAGGAGCATTATGATGTTTTACATGATGATTCTCTTCGTGGCAACCTTCTTCTCTGCCTTTTCACAGGTTCTGCTCAAGCAGAGTGCATTAAGAGAACACAAGAGCTTCATATTTGAATATCTGAACTGGCGGGTAATCCTGGCCTATGGCATTGCCTTTGCGGTTCTGTTCGCAAATACCTATGCCTACACCGGGGTGGAGATGAAATACGGCCCGGTAATAGACACCTTTACATATGTGTTTGTAATGCTCCTGTCATTCTTCCTTCTTAAGGAGAAATTCAACAGGGGACAGTTAATAGGAAATCTGATAATTATAACCGGAGTACTGGTTTACACACTGTAGCTTATGAGAAAAAACGGCTGGATAATTTTAATGATTCTTCTCATCCTGGTTGTCATCTCGATTCCGATGATGATATTCACTTGGCATGTAACAAAAGCCGACATCGAGGGTGAGGTTGTATATTATTCCGCCACTGAGGTCACATCTGACGGCAATGAACTGACAGATGAAGGAGTGAAGGAGCAGCTGGGAATAAAGAATGTATCCTTTGTCATGTCGCTGATTCTCAAGGATTCGGGAGACTGCGGCATCTTCATGATTGACCAGGGAGCACTGGGAACCTGGAAGGAAAATGATGACGGAATTACGCTTAATGCACTGCCGGAAAAGCTCAGCCTGAAGGACGAGTGGGGAAAGCTTGTCTTCGAGACGGAATACAATGACAGGAATATCAGGATAGTTCTCGAGAGAATGGAAAAAATGCCGTCCTGTTTTGCTGATTATCCTGAATACACATTCGGGTTCAAATACAGCTCTAAGGATACGGAGGCTCTGAACAGCTTCATGCTTGACGGAATCTACTGCATCAGCGGGAATACACTCTATGGCAAATTCTTCAATGAAAAGGGTGAATCGGCCCTGGGATACAGTAAGATAAAGAGCGGCAAAGAGCCGAAGCTTGACAAGGCAAAGATTCTGGTTTCAGGAGGAAATGCCAAGTTCATTACGAAGGTTAAGGACAATCTGTATTATCTGTGGGCAACAGGGGGCAGCGAAAGCATATGCAGAATTTCTGAAGAAGGAGGAGACCCTGAGGTGCTCAGGGAGGGCGAATGCGATTACGTTCAGGTAAGGTTCGGCAGAATATACTTTACAGATGCGGCCAACAGATTCTGTTCCATGAAAACGGACGGAACGGACGAGAAGACTGTAATCGACAAGGCGGTATTCATGCCGTATGTGGTTGACAGAAACTGGATGATCTATCAGGACGATGCTGATGGTGAACGCCTGCACATAGGAACTGTTGACGGCAAATATGATGCGGTAATTACCGGCGAGCGCTCATACACATGGACCATTTCCGGAAGGGACATGTACTTCACATCAACCGCTGACAAGACTGACGCTGTTAAGCATAAATGCCGGCTGCACAGACTTGACACGACCGACTTCAAGGAACTGGCTGACAACAATGCGGTAGGATCGGAAGCCGCCGATGAATACATGGGTGATGTTTTCGCCGTAAACAGGAAAGCGGTTTTCGGCGGTGACGGAGAGAGAGTTTCACTTAAGGAATGGAAGACCATCGGCAACTCGCTTTACGGAAGCAGCACCCAGAAACTGCACATGCTGTATCTTTCGGACAGGTACATTATACGGGGCAGTACGGACGGCATGGGAAACTTCAGCAGCATTGAACTGAAGAATCTTAAAAGCGGAAAAAGCTGCAGTATAATAAAATAGGCAACCTGCATTAGCGCAGGTTGCTTTTGCATTTTAAAGAGCTCTTTAATGCGCATAATTAAGTAGCATTTCCATATGAATAATGGTATAATCCATTATGTATGAGTATGGAAAAAAAGAGGTAAATAATGATGAAAATACTAGTTACGGGCGGAGCCGGATTCATAGGTGCAAATTTCGTATTTTACATGCTGGACGAGCATCCGGATTACGACATTGTATGTCTTGACAATCTGACATATGCGGGAAACCTTGAGACTCTGGCACCGGTAATGGACAACCCTAAATTCAGATTCGTAAAGGGAGATGTTGCCGACAGAGACGCGGTGTTCGGGCTTTTCAGAGAGGAAGCGGAAAAGGGTGTACCGTTTAACATCGTTGTGAATTTCGCGGCAGAATCCCATGTGGACAGATCCATAGAAGACCCTGGAATTTTCCTGAAGACAAACATTCTGGGAACCCAGGTGCTCATGGATGCCTGCAACGAATTCGGCATAGACAGATACCACCAGGTTGGAACAGATGAAGTCTACGGCGACCTTCCGCTGGACAGACCGGACCTGTTCTTTACCGAGGACATGCCGATAACGGCATCAAGCCCTTATTCGGCTTCAAAGGCTTCGGCTGATCTTCTGGTAATGGCCTATCACAGGACATTCGGCCTGCCGGTAAGCATCAGCAGATGTTCAAACAACTACGGACCTTATCAGTTCCCGGAAAAGCTTATCCCGCTCATGATTGCCAACGCTCTGGCGGACAAGGATCTTCCGGTATACGGCACAGGGGAAAACGTTCGTGACTGGCTCTATGTGGAAGATCACTGCAGAGCAATCGACCTTATAATCCATGAAGGAAAGGTCGGAGAAGTTTACAACATTGGCGGCCACAATGAGAAATCAAATCTGGATGTGGTAAAGATCATTCTGGAACAGGTCGGCAAACCTGAAAGCCTCATTACATTTGTCGGAGACAGAAAGGGTCATGACCTGAGATATGCAATTGATCCGACAAAGATTCACGATGAACTGGGCTGGCTTCCGACGACAATGTTCAAGGACGGAATAAGACAGACAATCGACTGGTACCTGGAAAATGAAAGCTGGTGGAAGAACATCATCAGCGGCGAGTATCAGGAATATTACGAAAAGATGTATTCAAACAGATAAACACAAGGAGACATGAAATGAGAGAAACAGTACTGGAAATACTTACGGAAATCAGAGGAGACATTGATTTTGAAAACGAAACAAAGCTGATCGATGACAACATTCTGGCATCACTGGACATCGTTGCAATCGTTGGAGAATTCAATGATGAATTTGACGTTGAAATATCAGTTGAGGACCTGGTTCCGGAAAACTTCAATTCAGTTGACGCAATGGTAAAGCTCATTGAAACAGCTCAGGAATAAATAACGAAAAGAGGCAAATACCTAAATGGCGTTTACATCTCTGAATTTTTTAATATTTGCGCTTGCAACCGTAATTCTGTATTACATTATTCCTGTTAATTTCAGATGGGTTGTTCTGCTTGCAGCCAGCTATGCCTTTTACCTTATATCCAGCCCGAAGACCTTCGTGTTCGTGCTGCTTACAACGGTAATTACATATCTCGGCGGGCTCTATATCGGAAACTGCAATGCGGGACATAAGGCATACATGGACGAGCACAAGGCAGAGATGTCCAGAGAAGAGAAGAAAGCCGCAAAGGCAGCCTCCCAGAGCAGGAAGAGAAAGATGGTTGCTCTGATTCTGATTCTGAATTTCGGAGTGCTGGCGGTACTGAAGTATTTCAGATATTACCTTCAGGCTGCGGGAATCTTCGACGCAGGCGAACTGCTGATTCCGCTTGGAATATCATTCTACACATTTCAGTCGGCGGCATACATATTTGACCTGTACAGAAACAAGATTGAGCCGGACAGAAACATTGCCAAATTTGCACTGTTTACCGCATTCTTCCCTCAGATAATTCAGGGTCCGATTTCGAGACACGATCAGCTGGCGCATCAGCTTTATGAGGGTCACAGATTTGACTACAGCAATCTGACACGAGGAGCACAGCTCATTCTCTGGGGCTTCTTCAAGAAACTCGTAATAGCTGACAGAGTTGCAATACTCTGCAGCGAGGTATTTGACAATTACACAGAATATACAGGTGGAGCAGTATTTGTGGCACTGCTGTTCTACACAATACAGATATACGCGGACTTCAGCGGCGGAATAGATATTGCCAGAGGTGTGGCGCAGTGCATGGGAATAGAAATGACTCATAACTTCATGAGACCTTATTTCTCCCATAACCTGTCCGAGTTCTGGAACAGATGGCACATTTCATTGTCTCACTGGTGCAGAGATTACATTTTCTATCCGGTGGCGATGTCCAAGTTCTTCGGCAAGCTGGGAAAAAGCCTGAGAAACGTCTTCGGCGACCGCATCGGCAAACTGTTCCCGGTAATAGTTGCACAGTACTGCACATTCATTACCATCGGTTTATGGCACGGGGCAGAGTTCAAGTATGTGGCATATGGTCTGTATAACGGTACCGTCATAGTTCTGGGACTCCTGTGCGAGCCGCTTCTGAAGGCGGCCATGGAGAAGCTTCACATCAAAGCCGAATCAAAGGCGTGGAAGCTCTTCCAGATCATACGTACATTCTTCATCGTCGTTTGCGGAAGAATTTTCCCGAAGGCGGCGTCCTTCGGAGTGGCAATCAGCATGTTCTTCTCAATGTTCAGGCTGAACCACGGGGTGCCTTTCAGTGAAACAGTAATGAGTCTGGGACTGACAGGTGCTGACTTCCTGATCATACTCGTGTGCTGCATCATATGGTTTGCGGTCAGCCTGATTCAGGAAAAGGACATGAGGTTAAACGGAGGAGACGGAAACAAAGGCTTCAGGCAGATGCTGGATGAAAAGCCGCTTCCGCTGAGATGGGCAATTCTGCTGGCTGCTTTTGCACTGATACTGAGCCTTGGAATCTACGGCCCGGGATATGATGCTGCGGCATTTATTTACAGGGGATTTTAGAGAAGATGAATACTCTGATTAACATTATAAAAGAGAATATTGAACATAGAGGACAGATGCTGGAACTGGCGAAGATGCATCAGAGGAAGCAGTTTCGAGGATCGGACATGGGACTGCTCTGGATGTTTGCCAAGCCATGCATGTACATTGTGGTATTTTATGTTGCCATTACCATCGGTTTCAGAGCCGCCAAGGAGGTTCCGGGCCTGGAGTGCCCTTATTTCGTGTGGCTCACGATAGGAATGATATCATTTTTCTACATGCGCGACATGATTCTGAACGGGGCAAACTGCTTAAAGAAGTACGCACCGCTGGTTTCCAAGACAAACTATCCGATCAGCACATTGCCGACCTCGGTTTCTCTTTCGTATCTGACAATACATTTCGGCATGCTGGTACTGGGGATAATCGTATGCTTCATCTTCCAGACCTGGCCGAGCATTTACTGGATTCAGACTCTGTTCTACATGCTGCTGATGCTGATAATGTCAGTTTTCTGGAGCATAGGAACCGGGATAATATCCATTATCTACAGGGACTTTTACAATTTCCTGCAGGTAATAAACCAGATGGTATTCTGGCTTTCGGCCATACTGTTTGACGTAAACAGTCTGAACCCAACCATCAAGACCGTATTCCTGTTCAATCCGATAACATACATCGTTGAGGGATACAGAAATGCATTCTGCAGGCACATATGGTTCTGGGAGGAACCGCTTAAGCTGGGATGTTTCCTGATTGTGCTTGTAATCATGGCGGCCGTATCCGTTCTTCTGTACAAGAAGCTTATTAAAAGGCTGCCGGATATAATTTAGGAATAATATGAGTGAAAAGAAATCAGCAATAAAACTGGATAATGTATCAAAGCGATTCAATGTCTACAGCAAGAATATAGAAAGAATCAAGGGCGTCATGTTCGGCAGAGAACCGGCCGAAATCAAATATGCGCTTAATGAAGTGTCACTGGAGATAGCGGACGGTGAACGTGTCGCTCTCATGGGAGTCGTTGATTCAGGGCGCAGCACTCTGGCAAAAATCATAGCAGGCATAACCGGGCCATCCTCAGGGAAGGTTCGCGTAAGGGGCAGAAAAAACGTGATGATTGATGCAAAGGCAGGAATGGATATGGAATTCACATGCAGGGAAAACATTTTCTGCAGGGCCAACGCTGTCGGAATCAGCAGAAAGGATATCGAACCCCACGTCGACGAAATACTTCAGTTTGCTGAGATTGAATCATTTGCAGATCTGCCGATGAAGAGAGCGCCAAAGGGCTCCCCGGCACTCGTGTCGCTGGAAGTCGGGCTTAATGTCGAAACGGATGTCCTCGTCATTGACGACATGTTTGGCGGCGGCGGAAACTATGTCGCTGAAAAATGCATGGAGAGAGTGGAAAAATATCTGGATGAAAACAGGGATGTTACGGCACTTCTTATTTCAAACAGACCGAAATACATAAGAAAGGCCGCCGACAGAGTAATTGTAATCGATAACGGAACAATAATTCATGATGGCGATATTGAAGAGGGCATCAGAATATTCAAGAAATGCAACAGCAGGAAATGATGACTGATATCCGGAAAAGAGAAAAGTTTTAACAGTGTATTATTATTAAGAAGGAGTGTAAAAATGCAAGCAATTATCTTAGCTGCCGGAATGGGAAGCAGACTTAAATCATTAACTCAGTACAACACAAAATGCATGGTAAAGGTTAATGGCGTTGGACTCATCGACAGAATGATGAGTCAGCTTGACAATCTCGGCCTGGAAAAAATCATAGTGGTTGTCGGCTACAGAGGTCAGCAGCTGATTGATTACATCGAGGATCTGGGAATAAGCACAAAAGTTGAATATGTGGACAACCCGGTATACGACAAGACCAACAACATCTATTCACTGGCTCTGGCCAAGGATTACATGCTGGAGGATGATACGCTTCTTCTCGAATCAGACCTGATCTTTGAAGACAGCGTCCTTCAGAAGCTGGTTGATGATCCAAGAGATACACTTGCTGTAGTTGACAAGTATGAAAGCTGGATGGACGGAACTGTTGTCAAGCTGAATGAAAGCGATGACATTGTACAGTTCATTCCGGGAAAGAAGTTTGACTTCAAGGATGCGGACGAAGTATTCAAGACCGTTAACATTTACAAGTTCGGAAAGGAATTTTCAGTAACACATTACGTACCTTTCCTCGATGCATATCAGAGCGCTCTCGGTCTCAATGAATATTATGAAGCGGTTCTCGGCATGATTACAATGCTGGATGAATCAACAATCAAGGGGATGAGACTGGACGGCGACCTGTGGTACGAAGTAGATGACCTTCAGGACCTGGATATTGCATCGGTTCTGTTCACACCGGAGAAGGAAAAGAAGGGACAGCTTCTGAGAAGAAGATACGGAGGATACTGGAGATATCCTAAGATGCTGGACTTCTGCTATCTCAACCACCCGCACTTCCCTAACCAGAAGCTGCTGGAGGAAATCAAGGCAAACGTTGAAAAGCTGGTAACATCATATCCGTCGGGAATGACTATCAATACACTGCTTGCATCAAAGCTCTATGACATCAAGCAGGAGCAGATTGTAATCGGCAACGGAGCATCCGAACTCATCAAGTCGCTGATGGAAAAGATTGACGGAAAGCTTGGATTCATTAATCCGTCATTCGAGGAATACCTGAAGAGATATCAGGAAAAGGAACATGTGGTATTCAAGCCGGAAGAGGAAGGCTTCAGATATTCCGCCGATGACCTGATTGAATTCTTCAATGAGAATGCCGTTGACGGTCTGGTTATTTGCAATCCGGATTACCCTACAGGAAACTACATTCCAAAGGCAGACATGATAAAGCTGCTCGACTGGGCAAAGGGAAAGAACATCAGACTGATTCTTGACGATACATTCAGTGTATATGCAGATGAGGAGGACAACCTTCTGCTGGATCACGACGTAATAGCAGAGTATCCTAATCTGATCATCATAAGGAGCATTTCCAAGGCGCACGGTGTTCCGGGGCTCAGACTTGGAATTCTTGCTTCATCTGATGAAAAGCTGATAGTTGACATCAAGAACGACGTGGCAATCTGGAACATTAACTCAATTGCCGAGTGCTACATGCAGATTGTCGGAAAATACAAGAAGGCATACAAGGCAGCCATGCAGACCTTCCACGAAACCAAGGATGAATTCATCGGAGATCTTCAGAAGATCAGTGGAATCAAGGTATATGAGACCCAGGGTAACTTCGTAATGGTTGAAATACTTTACGGAAAGCTGGCCAGGGACATTACAAACGAGCTGCTTGAAGAATACAAGATCTTCGTAAAGGATCTTTCACATAAGCACATGTATGACAAGAGAGAATTTATCTCTGTTGCCATCAAGAAGCCTGAAGAAAACAAGGCACTTGTGGCAGCACTTAAAACAATAATGGGAGAATAGTATATTTAATGGGAAAGACAGCATTATTATTTAGCGGACAGGGAAGTCAGTATGTTGGAATGGCAAAGGATTTCCATGACAGCCTTTCTTCATCAAAAGAGATCTTTGATGAAGCGGAAAGGATCCTGGGCAGATCAATTGCGGATGTATGTTTCAACGGGGAAGATGAAGAACTGGACCTGACACACAACACACAGCCGTGCATGCTTACATGCGAAATCGCCATGTTCGAGGCATTCAGAGAGGCAGGCATTTCCTTCGATGCCGTTGCAGGCTTTTCTCTCGGAGAATATTCAGCACTTGTTGCTGCAGGCGGAATTTCATTTGAAGATGCAATCCGAATCGTTCAGATAAGAGCTGATTCAATGCAGAACGCCGTGCCCGTTGGTGAAGGCGGCATGGTTGTACTGGAAAGCTCCGACAGAGAATACATTGAATCACTTTGCAGCAAATGTGACGGCTATGTTGAACCTGCAAACTGGAACTGCCCTAACCAGACAGTTGTATCAGGTGAAGCGGCAGCAGTAAAGCAGTTCAGGAAGCTGGCAAAGGCTGACGGTGTCAGAGCTTTACCGCTCCGAACCAGCGCCCCGTTCCACTGTAAAATGATGGAGCCGGTAACTGATGTTCTGAAAAAGGAATTTGACAATACGGAAATTCACGATACCGAAGTGCCCGTTTACATGAACATAGACGCACAGGCGGAAAGGGACAGCAAACTGATTAAAGATAAAATTGTCAGACAGGCAATGTCTCCGGTAATGTGGGAACAGACAATAAGAAACCTTCATAACGACGGTGTTGATACATTCATTGAAATAGGGCCGGGACAGGTTCTGATGAAGCATGTCAATAAAACACTGAAGGATGAGGCGGAATATGTTTCCTGCTGCGTTGAAAAAATACAGGACTTAGACGACTTGAAAGAGATAATGAAAGGAAGAGAATAATGCCGGTAATAAGAACTAACCATGTGAAAATAGTAGGTGTTGGAAGCGGACTTCCAAAGAACAAAATGTCAATATACGATGTTGACAAAGACAACTATTTTCCTAAAGAAAAAATTGACAAAATGCACAACAATGTGGGAATAAACAATCTGTATGAGGCTGATATCAATCAGACCGCTGCGGATCTGTGCTACCCGGTTGCCGAGGCTCTGATAGAGAAACTCGGCTGGGAGAAGGACAGCATTGACGGACTGATCTTCTCAACGGAGACACCTGATTACACGACTCCTGCAACAGCATGTTTTCTTCAGGGAAAGCTGGGACTGTCAACCGACTGCATAGCAATTGACATTACTTCGGGATGTCCGGGATCCATAAATACAATAGGAGTGGGAAGCCAGTTCATTGAAACGGGAGCCTGCAGGAGAGTTCTTATTCTGCTGGGAAACACAGTTCGCAGAACGACTTCAAAGCAGGACTACGGTCTTGCATATCTGATCAGTGATGCGGGAGCAGCGGTAGCTCTTGAATACACTGAAGAAGAAAACCCTACCACAATAATAATGTACGCAGACGGAAGCCAGTACGAGAAGCTGATTCTTCCTACAAGCGGTTTCAGACATCCGAAGACTCCGGAGACGGCAATAGTCAAAGAGGATGAATACGGAAACAGAAGGAGCATGGACCAGTATTACATGGATGGCCACAGCATATTTGATTTTGCAGCAAGAGCCGTTCCGAGAATACTGAAAGAGGTCAGGAAAGAACACGGCTGGGAGGAAGATGATGTTGATTACTATCTGCTCCATCAGCCAAATCTGTACATGGTAAACCTGATTATTAAAAGGGCTAAGTCAAGTACTGATAAATTCCCTATTAATATAACAAAATACGGCAATACATCAAACGCATCGATTTCACTTCTCATGAACGATCTGAACGATGAGAACAAGCTCAGCAATACCAATCTGGTAATGTCAAGCTTTGGCGGCGGCCTTTACTGGAATGCAGTTGCCACACACGTTGACGATGTATGCTGTATCAAAATGACAGTTTAGAAACAGGAGGATAGCAATGGATAATTTTATTGAACTGATTAAGGAAGTTTATGATGAAGATGTGGAACTGACAAAGGATTCAAGATTCAGAGAGGTTGTTGAAGAATTCTCATCAATGATGGGATTTGAAATCATCCTTACTATTGAAGATGAATACGACAAGCGTCTGTCAGTAGATGAATTCCTGGCCTGCGACACAATCGAAGAGCTTTACAACATGGCAACAGGAAAATAACAGGGTGATATGATGGTTAGCAAATGGGTAATTGTTTCAGGGGCTTCCAGTGGAATCGGAAACAGAACAGCACACACTCTTCTTGACGAGGGGTATGGTGTAATTGTTTCTTCACGAAACGAAGAAAAACTCAGACAGTCCTTTGGAGATAATGAAAACTGCATTATCATTCCGTGGGATCTTTCACAGGTTGAAACCATTGGAGACTACGTTGAAAAGGTAAAGGCAAAAGTTGAGAAGGTCCACGCATTTGTTCACAGCGCAGGTATGGATTATACGACATCTGTCGGAAGAATCAAACTGGAGAAAATGACCGACATTTTCGGGCTGAACACCTTCGCGCCAATAATGATCATCAAGGAACTTGTCAGAAAAAAGATGTTTGCGGAAGACAGCTCGGTTGTCCTGATTTCATCGCTGTCTGCCCACGAAGGAGCGTATGGCAAGACCATTTATGCTTCTACAAAGGCAGCCAATGAGGGCTTTGTAACTACGGCAGCACCGGAGCTTGCCGAAAAGAAAATTCGCATTAATGCGGTTGCTCCCGGACTGGTAATGACTGAAATGGTTCAGAAGAACATGGACAGCATCAGTCAGGAACAGAGAGAAAAGCTCGAAGAGGGATACAGATTTGGACTGGGCGAAACGCAGGATGTTGCAAATCTCATCAGTTTCCTCGTATCTGAAAAGAGCAGATGGATTACCGGACAGACATATATAATTGACGGCGGCCATCTGAACAGGAAATGTTAGTGTTACATTACGAAAGGTGAAAAATGAAACAGGCAAAAACCGAGGCTGAAGTAAAAAGAATAATAGATTATATCAGGCCGAATTTTGGTGAATGCGTATATCTCTACATAGATGTAATGGTATACGGCATAGAGAGTCCAAAGCTTGATCTGTGGTATGATGAGGACGAAGAAGGGCTGAACTTTGTTGTAATGAGATACATGGATTCCCTTCAGATCTACAGCCACAAGGACAACTGGGACAAGGCCGGGCTCATGGAAATCGTAAAAGAGTATGACATTCAGGCTGTAAATGCCAAGATGAGCATGCTGGATGCCCTGGAAGATGAACTGGGTGATTCATATGAAAAACGCGGCGGATGGATGTTCAAGGGAAGATCCACGGCTGACATGGAAGTTAGCGCAGCGGATAAAGTTGAACTGGCGAAGCCTGAAGATGCACCGGAAATTGCAGCACTCATGTGCAGTTCCGAGCAGTGGAGCAAAATGTATAATGAAGAAAAACTGGCTTCACAGCTTGCTGACAGAATGAGAACCGGCATGGGCAGAAGCTGGATAATACGCGATGGTGACAGGATTGTTGCCCATGATGCCACATTTGCCGAGGCAGAGGGCGTTGCAATGGGTTCAGGGCTTATTGTACTGCCGGAATATGTCGACAGGCTCTACAGTGTTGCGCTGGGAGTTGCAATCGACAGAACTTTAAGGGATGAAGGAAAGGTAAAGTTCTTCCACATCTCAGACCCTAGCAGAATGAAAACATTCAAAAAGGTCAGAAATGAAATAGTTGCCGAAACAGGAAAATGGATGAAGAAAAAATGAGAGAAAAACGACAGGTTATTTTCGATTTATTAAGTGAAATACATGACATCTGTCAGGAAAATGACATAGAGTATTTTCTTGACGGGAAACTGGCAGCAGCAGCTGTGTATTATGATGAACTGCCGGCCGGAACCAGAAACGGACGTATACTGATGCGTGCTCCGGAACTGAAGAAGTTCATCGAAGCATTCAATAAAGATCCAAAGAAGGACCGCTCCATTGAATACATGGGAAACAGCCCGTTCTTTTCCGGCTTCTATCTGAATTACTGTGATGAAACCACAACTCATTACAACAGAAGGAAGCTTGCTACAGAAGAGCACCTGGGAATGGAAATAACAATAAATGTAATCAGACCCAGGAGAAGCAACCAGAAGATGCTGATGGCACTGGAACAGGCATGGACCAATCTGGCATACGGATCCAACTGTTCGGGTGCAAAGCTGGAACCATGGTTCAGGAAAAAACTTGAAAAGAAGATTGCAAAAAAAGGCAGACAGGCTGCAGCAGAAGAACTGTTTGAACATCTCATAAAGAAACACTCCGCTTCCGAAGGAAACGGGTACTGGGTAAGGAGAAACCCGGGCGTGACGAGAGGCTTCAGCAAGGAGTATTTCGCAGAACGCTGCCAGGAAACTTTGTCAGGAAAAGAATTCTGGGTTCCATTGGAGCTGGAGAACAATTATAACAGAGCGAAGTTCAGGAAGGCGTCTGAGGTTGAAAGCCCGAACACGCAGCACGACTTCTATGACACAGACATGCCGTATGCGGAACTGCACCTGGATGATTTCAGGGAATCAATGAGAGACATTGTGCGCAGATTAAGAAATCAGAGCAAGTACGAGCGTGCTATAAAAAAGGAAAAGCTGAGTACCGTTGACACACTGTTCAGAAGCTACTGGCGTTATGTCTACGGTCTGAAATTCGAAGGCAGAATTGAAGAAATTGTCGAGATGCATGAAAACGGCAGATACGATGAGCTTGATGAGCTGATGCTGCCGTATATCGGCGTGCTCATGAAATACAGGAACATCTATCTCTGCCCGGAGATCAACAGAATCCTGGAAGAACGCTATTCAGTAAACCTTGAGAAAGTATTTAATGAAGTCCCTGAAAAGTACAGGAAGGGAATAGTTGTATACGATTACAAGGGAAATAAACTTAGAACAATAATGGGAGATACGGATGGAAGGTCTACAAAGTTCACTGTATAAGTTAATGTGCGATTTCGATGAAATCTGCAGAAAACACGATATTAAATATTACCTTAGCGGGGGCACCAATCTGGGAGCTCTGAGGCATAAGGGCTTTATTCCATGGGATGATGATGCCGATATCAGAATACCGAGAAAAGAGTATCTGAAGCTTGAAGCGATAGTTGACCAGGAACTCAAAGAGGGAGAAGAGCTTGTCAGCCACAAGAGATATCCGAACTACACCTCGCCGATATCAAGATTTGTAAACAGGGAATCCACATGCATCCCGAAGGTAAGGATGACGGACGGAGCGCCTCACGGTGTTTATCTGGACATAGTAATTCTTGATCCGATGCCAAGGGAAGAACCGGAACTGACTGAGTGGAAGAAGAATCACTACGTGTACTGCGAAGTGCTCGAGGATACACTGATAAATGCAGCAAGAAACTCAAGCTGGGAATGGATTGATTACGACAGATACAACATGTACATGCAGAAGGTAGCTGAAGTGGGAAAAGAAGCCGTTCTGGAAGAACTGGAAAACAAGCTCTTTACCATTGATGAAAAGGATGCGGACAACTACTGCATGAGATTTGGGTCCGTGTGGCTTGGAGTATCTCCTATTGACTGGTATGGTACACCGAGAGATGTTCCGTTTGAGGACAAATCCTTCTACATAGCAGAGAAGGCAGAACTGTGTGCTTTTGAAAATTACGGTCTGGACTGGAGATACATTCCGGACATGGACATCAGAACAGGGCACACTACATTGCAGCTTAACGAACTTGATTCGGGAAACTGTGAGAGAGAGACTCTGAGCATTCTGGACATTGACGAAGTAAGAAAGATAAACAGGGCTTACAAGAAGGAAAGACTCAATTACTTCAAGCTGAAGCAGGAAGTGTATTATGACAGGGCAAAACCTTACATCCGTTACCTGAACTGCAAGATCACGAAGGAAGTCAAGGCTCATGGAGCAGACTACTTCGTCAGCAATCCTGCAGAAGGGAAGCAGCTGTTCAGGGAATACATGGCCCTGCAGCTGGAACTTCCGTTTTACAGAAACAACAAGTTCGTTCCTCTCGAGGATGACAATGCGGATCTGCTTTGCGATGTGTGCATTGCAAACAATCAGATTTCAAAGCTCCATCAGATGCTGGTAATCAGACAGGATGCAAAGGGCAGTCTGAACGAACATCAGCAGGAGGCAATGACTTTCTGCAGTGATATCACAGAAATGATGAAGAGTCTTGACCTGGGCGAATACGAGAAGGCTGCTGAAACAGTAAAAGCATATGAAGGAAACACCCAGCTGTCATTCGTAAGAGGAAAGATTCAGTCAGACCTGCATTTTGCGGATTCCCCGGAGGAATTTGAAAATGTAAAGAAATACATTGAAAGCATGCTTGAATTGTATCCGGACGATGGGGATCTGTTAAAATACTACGGCGATGCCTTCAGGGGATGCGGTGATGAAGCTACTGCCTTAAGCATGTATGAAAAGGCAGCGGTAAACACGACAAACGGGCTGATACTCATGGATCTGGCCGGTATGGGAATAACCAGAGCCTTAAAGCACGTTGAAGGTCTCTGCAAGGATGACAGTGAAGACATAGAAGGTGATGAAGAAATTGCAGATTAATTCATGTAGATAAAATATCAGGAGGTCAGATATGGCAGATATTATGGCAAACAAAATGGACGATTATGTTATTGGAATTGTTGGAGGAATGGGTTCATATGCAACATCAAGCTTTTTTGAACGTGTCCTTGATTCATTTCCTGCAGAAAAGGAATGGGAACGACCAAGAATAATAATTGACAACAAGTGTACCATGCCGAGCAGAGTCAGGGCGCTTCTATACAATGAGAACTATGAACTTCTTGTGGAGGAACTGACTTCATCTGTTAAGGGCCTTCTGGACATGGGAGCCACCAGGATTGTTCTGGCATGCAATACCTCACACTGTTTCCTTCCGGAGGTTCTTGAAAACGTTCCGGAAGCGGAGGACAAGGTTGTGAACATAATAGAAGCATGCGCCAGAGCGATAAAGGACGACAACAGGGAAAGCGTTTTCCTGCTGGCCACGGAGGGAACGATTCTTTCAAAGATTTACGAGAAGACGTTCGAAAAGTACGGAATCAGCTGTGATGCTCCGGGCGAAGAGGATTTCTCAATACTCAGGGATTTCATTGAAGCCATAAAGCAGAAGAACATTACGGACGAGATAAAGCAGTCCTTCATAGACTACGTAAATAATGTACCGAATGACGGTGTAATTCTCGGATGCACGGAACTGCCGATAATGTACGCAGCTCTGGGTGACAGAAAAGATCAGATTGAAAAAAAGATATATGATCCGCTCGACGCAGCAATAAGCGAGATAAAGAGAGGTTAGACAGGCAAAGACCTGCATGTTATGGACCCGCAGACATTGAAATCTGCGGGTCTTTTGTTTTATTAAAAATCATTAAGAAACCGCAAGATATTGTGTTATTTGGAAGAAAAAGGTAGACCATGACACAAGAAACATGTTAAAATAACTTGAAAGGGTGTGAGGTGTAACATGAAAAGAAAAATAATATCAATAATAACAGCGGTAATGATGCTTGCCATGATTCCTGTCTTTTCATTTGGTGCGGAAAACAGCGAGTCGGATGATGCAGTGAAGGTTACGCAGGCAAGTCTGCAGGCAAAGGGAAAATATACAGGTCCGGCACCTGTTTTCCCGAATGCGATTTCGCAGCAGGCAATCAAGCTTGCATGTCCATATGGCACACCAAATTCCAAGCTGACATATCCAAAGGCTGCGGCCAAAAAGGAATATCAGGAAGCTCTGCAGAATGCGTACGGCGACCGAAAGGGATGGAGCAAACAGACACGAGCAGGAGCATCATGCGATGTTTTTGCGGGAACTGTAATCAGATCCTGCGGATATGACAGAGAATTCCCGAGAGCTCTGGCAAAGGACCTCAATTACCTGCCTGCCTCAAAGAAATTCAAGAAAGTAGGAATTACAAAGGCAAGCCAGTTCCAGCCGGGTGACATTATCATGTACCTGAACAAGGGCCATGGCGGACATATCTGTGTTTATGTTGAAATTGCCGGCAAGGGATACATAGCCGAAGCAAGCTATACATACAAGAGATACGGGCGCATTGCCAGAAGAGCTCCTAACTGGACGCCTTCAAGCTTTGCATCGTTTGGCGTATACAGACCGGTAAACAAATGCATAGGCGCAATACAGAGGGGAGATTATTCCACAGGAGTAAAGAACCTCCAGATGTTCCTTAACTGGGCGGGATTCGATTGCGGCGAGGCAGACGGTGATTTCGGCAAAAAGACAGAAGCGGCTGTCAAGCAGTTCCAGGAATCACAGAACATTGAAGTGGATGGCAAGTTCGGTAGCGGCAGTTACGCTGCAGCACTGAAATTTACCAGCGGATGGCCTAGCACACCGCAGGCTGCCACAGGAGCAAACACCAAGGTTACACAGCCTGAAAAAACTACACCATCAACGGCAAAAGGTTCATATTATACCGGATCCTGGCCGACAAAGCTTATCAAGTACAAGAA
The DNA here is from genome assembly GCA_024403185.1 of Clostridia bacterium. Lineage (GTDB taxonomy): Bacteria > Bacillota > Clostridia > Peptostreptococcales > Anaerovoracaceae > Lentihominibacter. The sequence continues at coordinate 9,166 of JAKSSG010000004.1, read as the reverse complement.
GGGCAGCAAGACAAACATCAAGAGATGGCAGGCCTTCCTGAAATGGAAAGGATACTCGATTAAGGTCGACGGCGACTTTGGCAAGGCAACAAGGAAAATTACCAAACAGTTCCAGAAGGCAAACGGACTGGAAGCTGACGGAATTGTAGGCAAAGACACTATAAAGAAGGCCAAATCAATAAAGAAATAAATTTCTGAAACATGACATTAAATGGGTCACGGAGAATGTTCTCCTGATCCATTTATGCTATAATAACCAAGTATGGAAACCAACAGAAACAAATCATTTGCAAAGACAAGAATAATACTTGGAATACTGGTATTCCTGCTGTGCGCAGGAATTATTTTCGTGTATCTGAACAAGGTCTTCAGCATGGGTGACTCCGATGCAAACAGACAGACATTCAAGGCCTTTTATTCAGAGGATAAGAATACGATAGATGTAATGTACTTCGGAACCAGTGCATCCAACAGGTATTTCATCAACCCCAAGGCCTTTCATGATGAAGGCATAAGCTCATTTACCATGGCAACAATGGGAATGCCGCTGTTCTATGTGCCGAATCTTATTGACGAGGTGAGCAAGACACAGGATCCGAAACTGTTCATCATTGAACTGCGATGGGTTGACAAGGACACCGATCAGATTACCGATGCACATATCAGGCGAGTTACAGACAACTTGAAGATCTCGATGAACAAGCATGAGGCTATCAGCAAATCATTTGAGTACATGGATGGCAGTTCCGGAATGCTGGGAGACATTACGACAAATGAAATCGAGTATCTGGTTCCGATAATAAAATATCACGGAAGACTTGCCCAGGAAAACATGACGAGCGGTGACTTTAAGATTACCAGCAGCAAAAACAGGACAAAGGGCTACGTGCTCAGCACCAGCACCACAAAGCAGGTAAATCAGTTCATGTCAAGGCTGTCCGATGACAGAAAGCCTCTGTCTGACCTTGCGGAAACCGCACTGACTGAAGTGCTGGATTACTGTGATGCACTGCCTGAAGACAAGCAGGTTCTATTCGTGCTGTCTCCTTATTCTGTTAAGAAACCTCAGATGCCGAAATTTAACACCGCCATGGATATGGTGAGGGAAAGAGGATATGATGTGATCAATTTCAATACTCCGGAAATGTATGAGGAGCTTGGAATCGACTGGGATCACGACTTCTATAACAGCAAGCACGTAAATTATCTGGGAGCAGAAAAATATACAGACTGGTTAACGGAATACATAACCGGAAACTATGAGCTGACTGATCACAGGGGAGATTCCGCTTATGACAGCTGGGAAGAAGCCTATGAAACATACAGGGATTACGTGAAGAACGGAATCACTACTGTAGGGCATAAGGACAGAATCGGTGGAGAAGTCACTATTATCAGGAAGGACGAAAACTGATGATAAAGAAAACTGCGGTCTTTGCATTGAGCATTATTATGGTTTTCGCAATGATGCCGACGTCTGCCTTTGCAGAAGATGCAGGGGAGATAACTGAACAGGGAACTCAGGCAGAGATTGAGTCAGCATATAAATTCACTGATACGGGAAGTGAATATCACATGGAGGATACATCCGGGTATGCGAAGGAAATGCGGATATATGCATTTTATCTCGGCACAGGTGAGTATGGAGATGCTGTTCTCATTGAATCGAATGGCCGATACCTTCTGATGGATACCGGACACAGGGATTCAGCATCGAAGCTGGTAACATGCATGAAATCGGTCATGGGCAGCGAAAAGAAAGTTGATGTTTACTTCAGTCACATGCATGGCGATCACACCGGAGGCCTGGAGAAGGTAATGAAGAATTTTCAGGTCGGAACTGTTTTCTTTCCGGACATAGAACTGTGTGAAAACTACTACACTCCTAACACAAGGAAAACCATAGACCGAATATATAAAGAGCATGTGGGCATTGCCAGAAACGGCGGGGCAGAGGTTGTCTATCTGAGGCCGAGTTCTTCAGTGCGCAGATCCAGATCCCGGGCGGTAAATACGACTAATAAATTCAATGTAGGAGCTGTAACCTGTACAGTACTTGGTCCCCTGGGAAAATACAAGCCATCAGATTTCGAATCATACGTCAAAGAACTGAACGGCTTCTGTGGAACCAAGGAGGGACACTGTCTTAACAATTCATCTCTCTGTACTCTGCTTCAGTGCGGAAAGATAAAGTATCTGGCAACAGGAGATATTGAAAAACAGGAAGAGGCAAAGCTTGCAGGCAAATACGGCAGCAGGCTTAACGCCAACATCATGAAGCTGCCGCACCATGCATTGAGAACATCGGCTACGAAGTCTTTTGTGGCAAAGGTCACTCCAATGTGGAGTTTCGCACAGGACCACGGATTTACCGATGCCCGTAAAGATGCGGTAAACACCGTCAGAAAATACGGATATTATTACCCGGTTGCAACGGGCGGACACGCAGTAATCTATTGCGTGAAAAACAACAGAACCCGTGTGTACAGGGATTACAATAACAACTGCAAACCTGATGACGGGATGCTGAACGGCTGGGTAAAAGTCAGCGGAAGATATCAGTATTACAGCAAGGGCTACATTCGCACCGGCTGGAACTGGATTAAGGGTCATGCGTACTACATGGGCAAAAGCACAGGATTCCGGTTTACGGGCAGCCATACCATCAATGACAGGAAGCTGCGATTTGATTCGGAGGGCAGACTTGTCAGCCACAAAAAACCAAGCAGAACGGCCATCAGATATGTAACTGCAAAGGCAGGACACAAGATTACGGTCAGATGGACCAAAGCCGAAAGAGCGAGCAGATACCAGATTTACAGAAAAACCGGCAAGAGCGGAAGCTTCAAAAAAATCAAAACAGTTTCAGCTGACTCAAGATCATATACAAACTCCGGGCTGACAGCCGGCAGGAATTATTATTATAAGGTACGCGCAATAAGATATGTTGCAGGCGGCACCATGTATGGAAGATTTTCAGAAATAAAGAAAGCGAAGGCGAAGTAAATGACAGACAAAATGAATGTTTTCAAAGGAAGCAAAAAATATGTTGTAACAGATGAGCTGATGAATGCAGTTAACGTATCCATAGCACTCCAGAAGCCACTTCTGATAAAAGGTGAACCCGGAACCGGCAAAACCATGCTGGCCGAAGCTATTTCAGAGTCATTGGATATGCCGCTCATAATATGGAGCATCAAGTCAACGACAAAGGCCCAGGACGGACTTTATGTATACGACACGGTTCAGAGATTATACGATTCACAGTTTGGAGAAGGCGATGTCAAGAATATCGGTCAGTACATAAAGCTGGGCAAACTGGGCGAGGCCTTTACTTCCGACAGACAGGTTGTACTTCTCATAGATGAAATAGACAAGGCAGATCTGGAATTTCCTAACGACCTTCTCTGGGAACTGGACAAGATGGAATTCTACATCAACGAAACAAAGGAAACCGTAAAGACAAAACACAGACCTATTGTCATCATTACTTCAAACGCAGAGAAGGAACTGCCTGACGCATTCCTGCGCCGTTGCATCTTCCATTACATAGAATTTCCTGACGAAGAGAAGATGGAGGAAATCATCAACGTGCACTATGGCAACATAGACAGGAAGCTGGTTGCCAATGCACTTGAAGCATTCTATAAAATCCGCGAGATGAAGGACCTGCAGAAGAGACCGTCCACATCGGAACTCCTTGACTGGATTCAGGCTCTGATGATAAGCGGGGTTAATATCAGTGATTTATATGAGGACATGCCGTTCCTGGGAGTTCTGCTGAAGAAGAATCAGGACATGGACATGTTCAGGGAAATAAAAGAGAAGGGATACAGTCTCAGGAACTGGTAAAGGACGCACATGTTTTTAGAGTTTTTCTATCTGCTTCGTGCACGCGGGCTGGATGTTTCCATAAATGAATGGATGACTCTCGAAGAGGCTCTGAACAAGGGTCTTGCGAAAGCATCACTCACAGGATTCTATCAGCTGTGCAGAAGCATACTAATAAAAACTGAATCAGATTACGACAAGTTCGACCAGGTCTTTGCCGAATATTTCAAAGGAGTAGAGACTCCAGATGATCTGCCTGAGGAGTTCTGGAAGTGGCTGGAAGAGTCAGATCACGAGCGTGACCTGGATGACCTGGGAGCCCAGGAGCTTTTTGCCATGGAGCTTGATGAACTTCTGCAGATGTTTGAAGAAAGAATAAACGAGCAGAAGGAAAAGCACGACGGAGGCTGCTACTGGATTGGAACAGGCGGGACTTCACCGATGGGACGTGGCGGTTATCATCCTTCAGGCATCAGAGTCGGCGGCAAGAGCCGACACAAAACAGCGCTGCAGGTGGCAGGTGAAAGAAACTTCAAGGACTTCAGGGAAGATACAATCTTGGACATCCGTTCATTCCAGATGGCATTCAGAAAGCTTCGCCAGTATTCATCCAGAGTGGATGGAGAAGAAAAGGAACTTGACATTGATAAAACCATTGATGAAACATGCGATAATGGCGGGATGCTTACACTTGCCTATGAAAAGCCAAGAAAGAATACGGTTAAAGTGCTTCTGCTGATTGATTCTGAAGGAAGCATGCTTCCATACAGCAGGCTTTGTAACAGGCTGTTTCAGGCAGTAAGCAGGTCCAATCATTTCAAGGATCTGAAGATATATTACTTCCATAATGCGATTTATGATCAGCTTTATACCACTCCGCACTGTAAGATTCGAGATTCTGTAGATACGACATGGGTATTCAACAGGCTGGATTCGGACTACAAAGTAATATTCGTCGGAGATGCAGCTATGGCGCCTTCAGAGCTTTACAGGCCTGGTGGAAATGCCATAATAGGTCTGTTTAACAGAGAAACGGGAATGGAGTGGTTCCAGAAGTTCAAGAAGAGATTCAAGAAGCAGATATGGCTTAACCCGATAGAAAAAAAGAGCTGGGAATGGACATACGGTGCACAGACGATTCATGACATCGGTGAGGTTTTTCCGATGTATGAACTGACTCTGGACGGTCTGGAAAAGGGGATTAAAAAACTTCTGGTAAAGTAAAACAACTTAGAGGAATAATTCATGAATAAAAAGGTTGCGACAAGAATAACAGCAATAATAATTATAATGGCAATGGTTCTTTCCGGGGCGGACATATGCAGCGCCGCCTCCACTTACCCGGTTAAAGCCGGTATTGTAAAAGCAAATGGAAGCAGATTTGATGTGCGCATTGCCGCAAAAGAAAAAACCTGGGGTTATGACACAATTCAGGGAGCCTGTTCGCACAATGGTTATGCTTATATGTCGCTGTACAACAGACAGAAGGAGAGAATCAAAATTGTCAAAGTTAATCTTGCGACAATGAAGGTTGTAAAGAAATCCAAAGTCATTGGCTGCACATGTCATGCAAACTCTCTCACTTATAATGAAAGAAACAATACAATAATAATCTGCAGGGGAAAAGGCGGAAGAAAAAGCATAGCAATAGTCAATGCCAGCTCATTGAAGTTAAAGAAAACAAAAACTATAAAGATCAGCAGGAAAATGGCCGGCGGAACTTATTACGGAATTGCAGCAATCGCGTATAATTCTGAAAAAAACATTTATGTAGCCAAGCTCAGAGGAGATTCGAATAAGATTGTTTTATTAAACAGCAGTTTTAAACCGAAGAAAAGGGTAAAAATAACAGGAAACAGAAGTTATCTGATGCCACAGGGTCTTTATACGGAAGGCAGCTTCATGTATGATGTGCAAAGCTTCAAGGGTAAACATAAATACAATCTGGTTACGGTGAGAAACGTAAACACAGGAAAGCTGCTGGGTAGAATGAAAATAGCCAGCGGCAAAACCGGACAGCTATACGAACTGGAAAATATCTTTCATGAAGGAAATCAGTGGTATATTTGTTTTTACAGGGCAAAGGTACTGAAGAGGGGCGATATACACAGAAAAAATTATCTTTGCAGAATTAATGTTCCTAAAAAACTGCAGCCGCCAATACCGCAGCCTGCAACAGAACCGGTTAGCACGGATTCTGATATTGAGAAGCCTGCAGAAGAGCTTCCTGATGATCAGACACAGGAAAATGAAATCGAATCAATTTCCACAGAGGAGCATCCGACTGAAGAACAGACAATTGTGGAAGATAGCAGTGAAAATGAGAATGAGAATATTCCACAGGTTCCCCAGGAGATTAATGAATAAAACAGAACAGAGTTTCTGAAAATGCAAACATTTGTTTGCATTTTCTTTTTTGCTGTGATATACTCAAGACGAAGAAGCAGTAAATTGAACCTGGAGGTGTCCTATGTCAAAGGAACGAGAACAGAGAATACTTGAATACATGAAGAAGGAAATCAGGGAGAAGGGTTATCCGCCGACTGTGAGGGAAATATGTTCAGCACTTAATATCAAATCAACCTCGACCTGTCATAAGGATATTGCCAGCCTGGAGGCGCAGGGTTTCCTGAAGAAGGATCCTGCCAGACCAAGAGCTCTGCTTGTAGTGGATGATGATTTTGACCAGCAGGGTGCAATCAGAGATGCTGTAAGTTCGGGATTTGGTGTACTGCCCGGAGGCGCAGTTTCGGGCAGCAGAGACAGCGTAGAAAGAACAGATGTAATTGACATTCCGATTGTGGGAAGAATTGCAGCAGGAACGCCTATTCTTGCAGAGCAGAACATTGAAGACAGTTTTCCTGTACCTGCAAGATTTGTCGGAAATGGCGCAACATTCATGCTGACAGTAAGAGGGGAGAGCATGATTGAAGCAGGAATCATGGATGGAGATTATATACTGGTTGAGCAGTGCAATACTGCCCGCAATGGTGATATAGTCGTAGCCATGGTGGATGGTTTTGAAAGCGAAGCGACGGTAAAGACATTTTACAGGGAGGCAGATCACATCAGACTTCAGCCTGAGAATTCAACAATGAGCCCTATTATAGTTCAGGATGTGAAAATCCTGGGTAAGGTAAAGGGCGTGTTCAGATATTTCTAAACTGACTTACACTAAAAAAGACACATCATAGTGATGTGTCTTTTTGTTTGCTTAATATATGGCCTTATTCAACAGGTAAGGTGGAACCCCCGTAAGGCATTACTATTATTGAAGCATCATTACCGTGCTTGGCCAACGCATCGTCTACTGCCGATTGGAGCTCGGAATAGGGTTCGAAGAATATTGATTCAACAAAATCCTTATCCATCTCGGAAACAAGCTTGATGTCAGCGCGTTCCATTACCATGGCAATGGCTGCAGCCTTGTGGCCGCCCAGCCTGAAGTTTTCACGAACGCGGCTAATCAGATCTGCAGGCTTTTCAGCTTCGGTAATCCATTCCTCAAATACCTTTTGACCGAGTCCCTCCTGACAGGCACCTACAAGAATAATGGTTCCGCCATCCCTGACTGCATGCTTGGAATTATCCAGGGCCTTCTGAGTCTGGTAGAGGTTAAGATCCTTCGGGGCTCCTCCCTGGGAAACAAGTACGATGTCTGCACGCTGTGGAATCTGTACTTTATACAGACTGTCCAGAAAAGCGCAGCCGCTGCGATGAGCCTTCTTAACATCGCCCGCAACAGCATGAACGATCTGCTTGTGTTCATCAAGAACCACATTGACGATGAAGTCGATAGGGCAGAGCTCAGCGGCTTCTTCCAGATCTTCTCTTAATGGATTGCCATCGAGCTTTCCGGCGCATGCGTTTTCATTAACCATCATTGAATGGTTTGCCTGTATGGCTGCAGGAGTGGAAGCGCCTGGCATGAGCGCCTTGATTCCTCCGGAGTAGCCCGCGAAATAGTGATACTCAATATTTCCCAGGCATATTCTTCTGTCGGCCTCCGCAACGACCCTCGTGATGTCTATAGGCGTTCCCATTGAGGTGTTGCCCATGTGAATGCAGTCATCAGGATTGCTGTCCACGCATTTAATTTCACTGAAAGCACGTTCTCCGGCCAGTTTTTTCTTTTCTTCTTCAGTGTGAGCACGATGACTTCCAAGTGCAAAGACAAGAGTAACATCTTCTGCCTTAACATCTGCAGCATAGAGCTCATCCAGCACGTGAGGAATAACATCCCATGTGGGCATCGGCCTGGTAATGTCACTGGTGATGATTACAATCTTCTCTCCAGGCTTCACAATATCCCGAAGGGCAGGGGTGCCGATGGGATTTGCGAGGGCGTCCCTAACTATTGAAGCAGGGCTGCCTTTGCGCGAGATTTCATTGGGCTCCAGTAATTTTAATATGTTTTTTTCTGGCACTTCAGCGGACTGGAATCCGGTGCCGTATCCTAGTTTGATTTTCATATAAAGATAATAACATTAATGGGGGAAAAATACAAAAAGGATCATTGTTGACAAAAGGATGCAAAGACTATACTATGTATATACTATAGTATATACATAGGAGGACGAGATGCAAACTACAATTAGAAAATGGGGGAACAGTCAGGGGCTGTGCATTCCTAAAAGTTTTTTAAGAGAATTGAACTGGAGAGAAAGTGATAATGTGGATATTATGCTTCAAGGAGATACGATTGTTATTCAGAAGATAAAACCTCATAATAAAAAGGCAGCAGCATTTGATCAGCTTAAATCTCTACGCATTCATGTAGATGATTTTGACATGGAGAGGGAAAGAGATTCATATTTGGAGGAAAAGTATGACTTATAAGAAGGTTTTTCTGGATACCAATGTGTTACTTGATTATATTCTTGACAGAGGAAATGTGAGTGTTTGTGCAGAGAAAATATTCGAGCTTTGTGTAGAAGGGCGAATTGATGTGTATGTTGCGGCACATTCAATTCTAAATATGTTCTATATACTAAGAAAACATATTGGTGTAAAAACAAGAAAGATGATAATGCATAACATCTGTGATTTGTGCACAGTTATTGATGTTAGTGAGAGCAAAATCATGACTGCTATATTAGGAGATAGATTGGATTTGGAAGACCATGTACAAGTGCTGTGCGCCGAAGAATGCGGAGCGGATTGTATAGTAACCAGAGATAAAGAAGGATTACATTCAGATATCATGGAAACCTTTTCTCCCAATGAATATCTTGCTAAAATAAATGCGTGAGACTTGGGGTAACAGATAAATAGTAACATAAAAATAAGGCTTCTTGCGAAGCCTTATTTTAGTGTTTGAAGTTTTAAGCTTTAA
>JAKSSG010000039.1 GCA_024403185.1 Clostridia bacterium | reverse complement strand
CCTGACCTATTTCCATGAATACGCAGGCCATGCCCGTATCCTGGCACAGCGGGAAAACACCCTCTTCTGCAATTTCAATGTTTTTTTCAATGCTCTCAAACACGCTCCTTGCCAGCTGGCTGTCTTCTCTTTCTCCGCAGGTCTTCAGACAGTTCTTAACATCATCTCCCAGATAATGACTGGCCTCAATGAACATGCTGCTTATTGCACATGTAATAATGTCTACACTTATTTCTCTCATTTTTCCACAGCTGCCCCTACAGCCTTTGCAACGTTTTTTGCCACCTCTTCATTTAACGGCGAAGGAATGATCATGTCTGCAGACAGCTGGCTGTCCTCCAGTGTGAAGGCTATTGCCTTTGCAGCTGCAAGCTTCATTTCTTCTGTTACGGATCTGGCTCCGGCATCAAGTGCACCCCTGAAAATTCCCGGGAATGCCAGCAGATTGTTAATCTGATTCGGATAGTCGGATCTCCCTGTTCCAATTATAGCTGCTCCCGCTTCTTTTGCAAGTTCCGGCTCGATCTCCGGCTCCGGATTTGACATTGCAAAGATCACGGGATCCGGCTTCATGGTCTTTATCATTTCAGGAGTTAATATTGCGGGCTGTGATACGCCGATAAACACATCCCTGTCCTTTACAGCATCAGCAAGGGTACCGCTGATGCCCTTTCTGTTAGTAATACTGCAAAGGCAGACTTTGGCTTCGTTCAGGTCACTTCGGTCACCTGATACTATTCCCCTGCTGTCACAGCACACAACATCCTTTACTCCTGCAGCCAGAAGCATTCCGGCAATTGCAACGCCGGCAGCTCCGGCTCCGCTGATGACCACTTCCAGTTCTTCAAGCTGTCTGCCCTGAAGTCTGCAGCTGTTTATAAGTGCAGCAAGAACCACGACCGCGGTTCCGTGCTGATCATCGTGGAAAACGGGTATGTCAACTCTGGCCTGAAGCTTCTTCTCTATTTCAAAGCATCTTGGCGCAGAAATGTCTTCAAGATTAATTCCTCCAAAAGAAGGTGCAATGTTTACAAGGGTTTCTATGATGGCATCGGTATCCTGAGTATCAAGGCAGATCGGAATTGCATCAATTCCTGCGAAAGCCTTGAAGAGCACCGCCTTACCCTCCATTATGGGAAGTGCGGCAAGCCCGCCGATATTGCCAAGACCAAGGGCAGCCGACCCGTCAGTGGCTATGGCCACGGTATTCCATCTGCTCGTATATTTTTTTGCCAGAGCCTCATTCTTCTGTATTTCAAGGCATGGCTGAGCGACTCCCGGCGTATAGGCCAGGCTCAGATCTTCAGCGGTCTCAAGGGGAACCTTTATTCCCATTTCCCACTTTCCTCTGGCCTTTTCATGCAGTTTTAACGATTCTTTATAGTAATCCATGTCTGTCCTTTCATATAAAAGGTGACAAAAGGGTGTGACCCCTTTGCCACCTTTCTCTGGAGAGTGAGTATTACTCACTGGCTAGCTGTGATAACTGTTTTTTAACACTCTCGAAGGATGTTGATCCTTCGGACTTCTTGCCCTTTATGCAGTTGACAATGTCAATCGCCTCATAGATGTCCTCGTCAAATGCATCTGAAAATGATTTGAATTCTTCCATGGTCAGGTCATCAAGAGCCACGCCTTTGTTAATGGCATACAGAACCATGTTTCCGATTATTTCATGACAGTCTCTGAACGGAATGCCCTTGCCTACCAGGTAATCGGCTGCGTCAGTGGCATTCATGTAACCGTACTTGGCGGCTGAAGCCATTTTATCCTTCTTCACCGTCATTGTTGAAATCATTTCGGTGAAAATGCCCAGGGAAGCCTTCAGTGTATCCACTGCATCAAATACAGGTTCCTTATCTTCCTGCAGGTCCTTGTTGTAGGCCAGCGGCAATCCCTTGCATACTGTCAGCAGTGCCATGAGATCACCGTAAACCCTGCCGCTCTTGCCGCGGATAAGTTCAGCCATGTCCGGATTCTTCTTCTGAGGCATGATGCTGCTTCCCGTTGAATATGCGTCGTCTATTTCCACGAAGCCAAATTCAACACTGCTCCAGTTAATGAGCTCCTCGCAGAATCTTGTAAGATGCATTATGCATATGCTGCAGCAGCTTAGGAATTCAATGGCAAAGTCTCTGTCCGCAACAGCATCCATTCCGTTAGGTAGAACGCTGTCGAATCCAAGTTCATCTGCCAGGAACTGTCTGTCCGTATTGTATGTTGTGCCTGCCAGAGCACCGCTTCCCAGCGGAAGCCTGTTTGTTCTCTTCTGGCAGTCAGCAAATCTCTCCCTGTCGCGTGAGAACATCTGATAGTACGCCAGCAGATGATAAGCCAGTGTAACCGGCTGTGCTCTCTGCAGATGGGTATATCCCGGCATTACAGTTTCCTGATGCTCTTCTGCAAGCTCCTTAAGAGTTTTCAGAAGTTCGGCCAGCTTATCGTCTACTTCAGCTGTTTCCTTGCGCAGAACCAGTCTGAAATCCAGGGCCACCTGGTCGTTCCTGCTTCTTGCCGTGTGCAGCTTCTTGCCTGTCTGTCCGATTCTCTCCGTGAGAATGGTTTCAATACCCATGTGTATATCCTCATTCTCAACTGTGAAATCAATCTTTCCGGCGTCAAGATCTGCCAGTATTTCTTTTAGTGTCTTTATTATCAGTTCTGATTCCTCTTCAGATATGATTCTCTGCTTACCGAGCATTTTCGCATGAGCTATGCTGCCGGTAATGTCTTCCTCATACATTCTCTGATCAAATGGAATCGAAGCGTTGAATTCATTACTCGACGAAGTCGCTTCCTTTGAGAACCTTCCTTTCCAAAGTTTCATGATTCTTTGATACTCCTTCTGCTGTTTCCTTCTGAATTGCACGGATCTTCAGTGGCAGTGACCACAGGTTGATGAATCCTTCAGCGTCGTACTGGTTATAAACCTCATCCTTACTGAATGTTGCAAATTCCTCGTTGTACAGTGAATATGGTGATTTCTTTGCAGCAACGATGGCATTGCCTTTGTACAGCTTCATCTTTACTGTACCTGTTACATTTTCCTGAGTAACATCAACAAATGCGCCTATTGCCTCTCTGAGTGGTGTAAACCATAATCCATTGTACAGCAGTTCGGCAAACTTTTCACCAACGATTGTCTTGTAGTGTGCCGTGTCTCTGTCAAGAATCAGTTCCTCGAGTCCTGCGTGTGCGGTGAAGAGAATGGTTCCGCCCGGAGTTTCATATACGCCTCTGGACTTCATTCCAACCAGTCTGTTTTCAACGATGTCGATTGTTCCGATACCATTCTTGCTTCCCAGTTCGTTAAGCTTTGTCAGAATATCGATAGGTCCCATCTTAACGCCGTCAAGTGCTACAGGAACGCCCTTTTCGAAATCTATGTCAACATATGTAACTTCATCCGGTGCCTTTTCAGGAGGAACACTGAGAACGTGGATTGTATCATAGTGTTCGTTCCAAGGGTTTTCCAGTTCTCCGCCTTCGTGGGAGATGTGCCATATGTTCTCGTCTCTTGAATAAATCTTTGCATTTGACTGTGCAATAGGAATGCTGTGATCCTTTGAATACTGAATCAGTTCTTCTCTTGACTTGAATTCCCATGCATCCATTCTCCATGGAGCAATGATCTTGATTGCAGGATCAAGTGCGTGAACTGCAGTTTCAAATCTTACCTGGTCACTTCCCTTGCCTGTGCATCCGTGTGCAATGTAATATGCACCTTCTGCCTGTGCGATTTCAACCAGCTTCTGTGCCATCAGCGGTCTTGCCATTGATGTTCCGAGCAGATAGTTTTCATATGTTGCCCCGGTCTTGAGTGTCGGCCAGATGTAATCCGTGATGAATTCTTCTCTCAGATCAACTGTGATTGCCTTGATAGCTCCGGTTGCAATTGCCTTTGCTTCGATTGCATCGAAGTCTTCCTTCTGGCCTGCATTGCAGCATACTGCGATAACGTCATAATCATAGTTTTCCTTTAACCACTTCATGATTACGGATGTGTCCAGTCCGCCTGAATAAGCCAGTACTACTTTTTCTTTAGCCATTTTACTACTCTCCTTTTTATGAAATAAAATAAGTATCGCTTTGTTATGTTTATTATTATACATAGTTATGCATAATTATCAAGTACTATTCATGTTCTTTTTTTAATACAAAAGCAGCCCAAACTAAAATAAATCGGGAATTTTTCCCGATTTATTGTGATTTTTTGCCTTTGCATATATATCCGCTATCTTTCAATAACCCGAAGCATGTCACCGAATACTCCGTATGCTGTCTGCTCTATTTCAGGCTCGTGTTCAACTACTGACACGGTTTTCATCAGATCTGTAGTAATGGATACTATCGATGTTGTGCTGTTTACTGAAGCCAGCATGTCCGTGCGCGGAATCTCTTCCGGTCCGACTTCGGCAATGACTGAGCCATTCTCATCAATGGAGCCTCTGCATAGGAGCTTGATTACATTTCCCCGCGAAGCTGCAGCTCTTATGTCCTCAATTGTAATGTCTTCTATGCCCTTTCGTCTGACCTGGTCCGGTGTTATCCCTGCGTCCATAAGTACATTCAGCAGTGCCGTAACCTTTCCTGCTGCATCATATCCCTCAATGTCCATGGCAGGATCGGCTTCAATGAACCCCATCTGCCTGCCTCTTGCCATGATGTCGTCCATGTCAAAGCCCTTTTCCATTTCTTCGAGAATGAAGTTTGTAGTGCTGTTAAGTATTCCCTTTATTTCATTTACCTTTGTCATCTTCAGGGTATGCTCAACCAGATTGAACACAGGTGTTCCGTCCATGACAACTGTCTCGTAATAAAAACCCACATTCTTCTGCTCAGCCATGTCTCTCAGTTCACTGAAACACCAGGCTACAGGGCCCTTATTTGCCGTTATGGCGTGTTTTCCCCGACCAATGGCCGTTTTTATGTGATCAGTTGCAGGCTGGCCTGAAAAGATGTCCAGCGGGCTCAGTTCCATAAGGCAGTCATACTCTGCACTCTCAAGAAGTTCCATGCCGCTGAGCTCCGTAATGTCGGAGCCTGAGAATCTGCCTCTTTCAGAAGCATCTTCTACTGCCCTTGCAATATCTATACCCCCGGGATTATAGAGATTTCCCCTGGTGGCAGTTGCCAAGGCTGTAATCTTCACATCTGTTCCATACTGTTCCTGTATTTCACCGGTTTTTTCGAGCAGCATCTTTCCGAAGGCCTGCCCTACATTTCCAAAGCCCATGAGGGCCAGTCTGAGTGTTTTCATGATTTCATCCAACCTTTCTACTTCATTTTAACACAGGGCGGCGGCAATACAAAAGAGCCGAGTTACCGGCTCTTTCCCTTAAAACAGTCTGTTGTATTCAAGTTTTGTGTCTTCTTGCTTCTGCTTTATGGCTTTCAGGAATACTTTAGCTGTATCCATGCAGGTCATTACCGGAATGTTTCTCTCAACAGCGGCACGCCTTACAGGGAAGCTGTCGTTCTTCTTGCTGTTGGCGATTTCAGGAACATTCATGACAATCGCAAGCTTTTCACTGCTTCCTTCATCCCTGTTCTTGATCCAGTTAATCGCCGTGCTGTATGTCATTACCCTGGCGTTAACATCGTGCTCCTTGACGAAATCAAGATTATCAGGTGAAACGTAGATTTCAAAGCCTGCTTCAATGTACTCCTTCAGAATGTCGGCAGTGTAGTCTGTTAGTTCGGATTCTCTCAGTGTTACGAACACATTGCCCTTCGTCGGAATATTTGTTCCGGCTGCCAGGAAGCCCTTGTAGAAGGCCCTGTCAAGATTCTTATCAAGGCCCATAACTTCGCCTGTAGATTTCATTTCAGGTCCCAGTGCAATATCCATGTCAGTCAGCTTGGCGCTTGAGAATACAGGTACCTTGACTGAATAAATGCTGCTTTTCCTGTAAAGGCCCGTTCCGTATTCAAAATCGCGGAGCTTCTTCCCCAGCATGGCTGCAACGGCCAGTTTTACAATTGGAACTCCCGTTACCTTGCTGAGAATAGGCACTGTTCTTGACGCACGCGGATTTACTTCAATTACATATATTCTGTTTCCGTCAAAGGCGTACTGAATGTTAACCAGTCCTACAACGTTAAGCGCCTTGGCGATTCTTCTGGTGTAGACGGCAAGTGTTGTTTCCACTTCAGGCGGCAGTGAGAAATCAGGATAAACCGAAATGCTGTCACCGGAGTGCACTCCTGCTCTTTCCACATGCTCCATGATTCCCGGAATGAGAATTTCCTCACCGTCGGCGATTGCATCGACTTCAATTTCCCTGCCCTTTATATACTGGTCTACAAGTACCGGATGCTCTGCAGAAAGAGATACGGCTTCTCTCATGTACTTGAGCAGTTCCTCATCCGTGTATACTACCTGCATTGCACGTCCGCCTATAACATATGACGGGCGAACCACTACAGGGTATCCCAGCTTCTTTACAGCCTGAAAAGCCTCTTCCTCATTTGTAACCGCACAGCCCTGCGGTGTGGCAATGTGCAGATCGTTCAGAAGATCATTGAACTTTTCTCTGTCTTCTGCCAGATCTATGCTCTCATAGGATGTGCCGAGAATGTTTATCATTCTGCTGTTCAGCTTTTCCGCCAGATTCAGCGATGTCTGACCGCCGAACTGAAGAATTATTCCATGAGGTCTTTCCTTCTTGATGATGTTCATGACATTATCGATATGCAAAGACTCAAAATAGAGTTTGTCGGAAATGTCTGAATCGGTACTTACTGTTTCAGGATTGTTGTTTGCTATGATTGCCTCGTAACCCATCTCCTGAATTGCGTTTACTCCCTGAACGCAGCAGTAGTCAAATTCAATGCCCTGTCCTATTCTGATAGGACCCGAGCCTATAAGCAGAACCTTCTCACCATCGCTCACCTCATTCTCGTCGCCTTCTTCATAGCATGAATAGTAATATGGCGTTGAGATTCCGGATTTTCCTCCGCTGGTATCAACCATCTTGTAGACAGGATAAATGTCGTTATAGATTCTGATATCCTGCAGAACCTCCCTAGGGAGTCCTGAAAGCTCAATTATGTCAGTGTCAGTGAGGCCCTTGGTTTCCGCTTCTTTTATGAGTTCCTTGGTTACCGGGCCTTCCTTCAGCTGTTTTTCAAGATTGATTATGTATGCAATCTTTTCGAGGAACCATGAAGTGATTCCCGTAATACCGTGTATTTCCTCGACTGTCATCAGATTTCTTCTAAGCGCCTCCGCAATGCAGAATATTCTCTCGTCATCGCAGGATGCCAGCTTTGCAAGCAGCTCCACATCTGAAAGATCAGTTACAAATGGAATATGCAGACCGTCGCATTTTATTTCTGCGGATGTAAGTGCCTTCAGCAATGCACTCTCGAAGCTCTTGCACAGTGACATTACTTCACCTGTAGCCTTCATCTGTGTTCCAAGCTTTCTGGATGCCGTCCTGAACTTGTCGAACGGAAATCTCGGGAATTTTACAACTATGTAATCCAGACTCGGTTCATAGTATGCGCTTCCTCCCGCCACGCTGTTCCTGATTTCGTCAAGATTGAATCCCAGAGCTATTTTGGCTGCAATTCTGGCAATGGGATATCCCGCCGCCTTTGATGCCAGAGCCGATGAACGGCTTACACGAGGGTTCACTTCAATAACGGCATACTCACCGTTTGCAGGATTCAATCCGAACTGTATGTTGCATCCTCCCTCAATCCCAAGACTCTTTATGATCTTAACGGATGCATCCTTGAGCATCTGGTTTTCTTCTTTGCTTATGGTCTGTGTCGGAGCAACAACGATGCTGTCACCGGTGTGCACTCCTACCGGGTCGACATTTTCCATATCGCATATGATAATGCAGTTGTCCGCACCGTCACGCATTACCTCGTATTCGATTTCCTTCCATCCGGCAATGGATTTCTCAAGAAGAATCTGACCTATGGCACTGGCCTCCATTCCTGCGTAGCACAGTGAATCAAGTTCTTCCATTGATTCGGCTATTCCTCCGCCTGTACCGCCCAGAGTATAGGCCGGTCTTATTATTACAGGAAGTCCCTCCTTTTCGATGAATGCATGACATTCGTCAATGTTTGTTGCTATAACACTTGCGGGAACCGGTTCTCCTATTTCCTGCATGAGAAGCTTGAATGCTTCTCTGTCCTCTGCCTTTTTAATGCTTTCCTTGTTTACACCCAGCAGTTCAACATCGTACTTGGCCAGAATTCCCTTGGCATCCATTTCCATGGCAAGGTTAAGCCCGGTCTGTCCTCCGAATCCGGCAAGCATTCCATCAGGCTTCTCTTTCTTTATTATTTCCTCAAGTGCTTCCTCTGTGAGCGGCTCCATGTATACTTTATCGGCAATATCAGAATCCGTCATGATTGTGGCCGGATTGCTGTTTACCAGTATGGCTTCTATTCCCTCTTCTCTTATCGCCTTGCAGGCCTGCGTTCCGGCATAGTCAAACTCAGCTGCCTGACCTATTACAATCGGTCCTGAACCTACAATCAGTATCTTTTTCAAATATTCTTTCTTAGGCATTTCGTACTCCTTTTCTTTATATGATGTGTAATTATACACGAGTGTTTATATTTATGCAATACCCTGAATAAATATTTTTATTAAAAAAATGACAGCTGTCGCTGTCATCTTTTTATCTTTATAACTATTTCATCGCATGAGTCAAAATCCTCAGGTGAAATCTGTATTCTAATAATCCAGATTGGTTTCCGGGAGTGTGCATCCTCCGTCAATAACAACGGTCTGCCCCGTAATGAAGCTTGCTTCATCGCTTGCCAGATAGCTTGCAAGGAATCCGATATCCTGCGGCTTGCCCAACCTTCCAATCGGCAGACTGTTAGCAAGATCCTTCAGGAAGTCATCAGGATTGTCAGGCTTTTCTTCAGCTGCCTCCTTGGCAACCATAGGCGTATTGCAGTATCCCGGGCATATGATGTTTGAAGTGATTCCATACTCAATGAATTCCATTGCCAGACATCTTCCGAAGCCTATGAGTGCCGACTTTGTCAGCGAGTATGACATGTCTCCGCCGTCATCTACAAATCCGCCTGTAACCGATGCGATTGTCACGATTCTTCCGTAGTTGTTTTTTATCATGTGTGGAATGACACTCTGTGATACATTCCACGGTCCCTTAATGTTAATGTTGATGTGAAAATCCAGGTTGTCCTCTCCTGTTTCAAGGAATGGCAGATTCTTCATTACACCTGCATTGTTAATGAGAATGTCAATTCTGCCATACTTCTCTACCACAGCAGCAACAGATTCATCAATGTTTTTTCTGTCCGTAATGTCTGTCCTGAATCCGCAGACATCATATCCCATGTCCTGAAATTCCTTAACTGTATCCTGCAGGATGTCGCTCTTGTCAAATATGGCTACGCTTGCACCCTGAGAAGCCAGAACCTCTGTAATTCCCTTGCCGTTGCCCATTGCTCCGCCTGTAACGATTGCAATTCTGTTTTTAACTGTCATTTCTGTTTCCTTTCTCAGCTGCCTATTCCTGAAATCTCGGAATCAAGGCCCCTGCCTTCCAAATATTTATTTATTTCATCCATGCGTTCGGCTGACGGCGCTTCAAATCTTGTGTAATCCGCACCCGTATTTCTTGCCTTTGCAATGCCCATCTCATGATATCCGAGAAGGGACACTCTGCTCAGCCCCAGCTCGCACATCAGGTCTGCTGCTGCATGAATCTCTTCATCTGAATCGTTAATGCCGCTGATCAGAGGCATTCGGATCCATATTTTTTTCCTGGTGTTTTCATCTGCCGCGAGAGCTCTCAGATTTTCAAGAATCTGCAGATTGCCAACGCCCGTCAGTTTCTTATGCTCTTCGTCATCCATGTGCTTGATATCATAAAGAACATGATTGACCTTCGCCTGCCCGGCCAGATCCATCAGCTGTCCGGTGTCGCCGTAGCCTGAGGTATCCAGACATACGCCTATGCCCTCTTTTTCACAGGCACGAATCAGTTCAGACGCGAATTCATAATGCAAAAGCAGTTCACCGCCGCTTATGGTAACACCGCCGCCGGAATTCTCATAAAAGTTCCTGTCCTGAAGGACTTTTTCCATTACTTCGTCAACTGTCATCTCCCTGGCAACAGGTGTAATCGCTTTTGAAAAGCATACCGCATGACACTCGCCACAGGCCCTGCAGCTGCTGAAGTCAATTGAAGGGCCCTCATCAGTAACTGTAATTCCGCCTTCCGGGCAAGCCTCAACACAGGCCATGCAGCCTATGCATCTCGAAGGACTGATAATCATCTGCTGATCAGGCTTGATCATTTCAGGATTATGGCACCATGCACAGTTAAGCGGACAACCTTTAAGAAATACAGTCGTCCTGATTCCGGGGCCGTCCTGAGTTGAAAATTTCTGTATGTCTCCGATTAATGCCGTATGTCCCATCAGCATCCTCCATGAGCGGTTCTGGCAATCAGCGCATCCTGAACGTGTTTGTCGAGTTCAGTAAAGTAAGCCAGGTATCCCGCTACTCTTACAACCAGTCCCCTGTACTCCTCAGGGTTTTCCTGAGCAGCACGAAGTGTTGCGTCATCTACAACATTTATCTGTATGTGCTGTCCACCTTCCCTGAAGAATGTGCGGACAACATTTTCTATAGTGTCTATTCCCTTGTCGCCTTCAACGCTCTTAGGATCAAATCTCAGATTGAATAGCGCTCCCGCATAGAAGTTTTCCGGTTTCAGTGAGGCTACTGATTTAACCGTTGCCGTCGGTCCGCTGATGTCACGTCCCATCATAGGTGAAGCGTTGTCGTTCAGGGCGTCTCCCGCATGTCTTCCGTCAGGAGTTGCGCCTGTATCTTCGCCCTGCGGCACATTCATTGACTGGGACATGAGCGTGTAGTCGTAATGACCGCCTCTGGCATCCTTCCAGCCCTGCACTGTTTCTGCAACGTAGTTGCATATTTCGCTGTTAATGCTGTCTACATACGGGTCGTCGTTTCCGAACTTCGGAGGCACGTTGATCAGATACTGTCTTATCCTTTCGTTATCCTTGAAGTCATTATCGAGAACCTTGATCAGGTCTTCCATTGTGATGACTTTATCTTTAAATACAGCATATTCTATTGCAACGATTGAGTCTGCCAGATTGGCTGTTCCCGTACTGAAGAGACCTGCACTCGAGTGCTTCGCTCCGCCCTCCTGCACCGACTTGCCGCTCTCAATGCAGCCTCCGATTGCCAGTGAGGAATAGATTGCAGGAAGTCTCTTGGCCTGTTCGATCTGAATGATTCTCGATGCTTCCACAAGCTTCTCGTGGAGGAATATTATCTGTTTCTTGCAGGCTTCAATTATCTCTTCCTTTGTCGTGAACTCGCATGGATCTCCCGTATCGAGGCCCAGCTCAAGTCCTGTCATCGGGTCGATACCGCGGTGCAGAACGAATTCCAGACACTTGGCATAATTAACATATCCCGCATCAGGGAAACAGTCCGAGCTGCCGCCGCCGTACTGAGGCTGTGTGCAGCCTACTACGTTCCAGTTAAGCGCTTCTTCTTCCGTGCCGCCCTTGGAACGGATGATTTTCATGTTAACGTCATCGTTAAAGAGTCCCGGCTGAGCCATGCCTGCCTGGATCATTTCCGAAGCCTGTCTGAACAGGTCATCAGGTGTCTTGTCGCTGATTCTCATGGCCAGAACCGGCTGTGCCGTTCTCACATCCGCACCGGCAGTCAGGCACATGTAGCTGAGTTTGTTTGTGGCATCTTCGCCGTCCATACCCAGACCGCCAACCATGATAATTGCCCACATCGGGAATCCGGCAAAACCCTTTGAGTAGTACTTGTCTCGAACTTCGATTACTTCACCGCACTTGAGGAAGAAGCATTCCAGAATTTCCTGGGACTTGTCCTCATCAAAAGCACCTGCATCCATGTCCATCTGCATGTAAGGGAACAGAACCTGGTCGAATCTGCCGAAGCTGCATGCGGTAGTCGGTCCTTCAATGTGATATACGAGGTGAATGAACCATACGAACTGAAGTGCCTCGTAGAAGCCTCTAGGCGGATTCTCAGGCACATTTCTGCAGTTTGATGCGATCTCAAGGAGTTCGGCCTTTCTCGTCATGTCGCTTTCTTTTTCTGCAAGCTCCAGCGCCTTTTCTGCGTATCTGTTAGCAAATCTTATTACTGCCTCGCAGATAATGATGCATGCTCTCCAGAAGTCCAGTTTTTCCTGAGCTTCAAGAGTATCCGCTGCCCCGGTTCTGATTCTGTCTTCGCAGTCTTCAATGTATCCTCTGAGACCTTTTGAAAGCAGTGTCTTGTAGTCAGGAACGATTTCTCCTGAAATTGTATTGGTCTGTCCCAGGTCGATAATTGAGTTATCATACATGGCCATTGTGTCTTCCGGAAGTATGTCGTAGAGGATATCCTCAATTGCCTTTCCTTCCCAGAATGATTCCAGGCAGTCCAGAATAATCTTCTTGTCCTCTTCGGTAACATCTATCTGGTCCATTTCACGTGTAGGGAATTCGGGAATTTCCTCCATGAGCCAGTCTGTTGACGTGTATTCAGGAAAGAGCAGCGCTCCTCTTAACGAATAAGTAGGCACGCCAACAATAAGTTCCTCGTCATGAATGGTAATGCTGAGATTGTCCAGAACGTAGGCAAGAGTCTTGCCTCTGAACAGGTGTCTCGGCTCTCCGGAGTACTTCTTGTACGCCTCTGTTATTAAGAGCAGACGCTCCGGTGTGATGTTTGGTTTAACTGACAGGAATCTGTCCTTTAATCTTTGTACTCTATCTGTAATCATATTTCCTCCCTCTGAAGAATGATCTTATTAAACTCACTTGAATTCTTTCATTAATATGATATCATAGTCACAAATCATAAAAAAATACTAATTTGATTAATTAAATCAAAAATAACGTAAGGATTTTATAAGTTTTTATGGAAATCAAGCAGGAAGACATAAAAAGAACGGGTAATTCTCCCGTTTCGGCACAGCTGCTGAACATAAGGCATGTCAGGCCCCACTACCACCAGCATGGATTTGAAATAGTCTACTGCCTGGAAGGAAGCCTGTCCCTCATATCAGCCTACAGGTACAGAACGCTGAAAGCGGGTGACTTTTTCATGATCGACCTTGAAGAGATCCACACCCTCTTTTCGGATGAAGACAATAGAACTCTCATGGTTCACATAGGAATTGATGAAAGCGAAGCCGAATGGGAAGAAGCCGAATGGCGCTTCTATAACTGCGACTCCAGAGCCGCAGCCAAAAATTCAGATCTTGAAATTCCCCTTACGAAGGTGTCAGACATGTCACTGGCACTGGCTTATACTGCCTTTGCATCAATGGATAATGATACCCTCCGCATTTTCGGCGAGCTTCGCAAACTGATACTGCGGGAATTCACCTGGGTTCAGGTCAACTCAATAAGCCGGGAGGAAAACGAGAAGTACAAAGACAGACTTCACGGCATACTGAAATACATACAGCTCCATTACCGTGAGAAAATCACTCTTTCACAGCTGTCAAAGCTTTTCTACATCAGCGAAAACTACCTCTCCAGATTCCTGCGCAACACCAACATGCTTCACCTGTCGCTTCTGGTCTGGTTCTGCCGCTGCTACGAAGCTGAAAAACTGCTGGCCCACACTGACCTGAAAATTCCTGAAATTTCCGAACGGTGCGGGTTCTCGTCTGAACAGTACTTTTACAAATACTTCAGGCATTTCTACAAGATTACACCTCTTCAGCACCGCAAGAGACTGCAAAAGCAATGCTCGCTTCCAGATGACTATCATGTCTGTCCCGAAGAGGAGGCTGCGGACTTCGTCAGTCGAATCATAGTCAGAAAACACTGCGAAAGGATATAACAAAGATGACAGGAACCATGTCCTGTCATCTTTTTCTTTGATTGTTCATTTGAACTGCAATAAATTGCTGTACCCATGCAATTAATTGCGGTTTCCAGATTCTATTTTTTTGCCTTTGCAATATCCTCAAGCTGCTTTTCCACGCTCCTGAAGGATGTGGATCCCTCAGACTTCTTGGAGGCTATTACGTTTCTGATTGCGATTCTGTCATATATATCGCTGTCGAATACCTGGCTGAACTGTTTCAGGTCATCCAGCCAGAGTTCGTCTATCGGCTTGCCGTTATTGATCGCATACTTTACGACATTGCTGATGATTCTGGAGCACTCTTCAATTGAAAGGCCCTTTTCATAGAGATACATTGCCATTTCGGCAGAGTTCATGTATCCGTACTTGGCCGCTCTCTGCATGTTGCCTCTGTTGATTTCCATTGTCTTGATCATGTCAACAAAGAGGCTCAGTGAACTTTCAAGCGTGTTTGCCGCATCGATGACGGGAACCTTGTCTTCCTGCATGTCTCTGTTGTATGACATAGGCAGACCCTTGAAAA
>JAKSSG010000038.1 GCA_024403185.1 Clostridia bacterium | reverse complement strand
TCCTGCTACACCCTGGAGTTGTGGTTGTGCTTGACTCATTTTCTTCTCCTCTAAAAAATAATAAAAAATTGCGAGATAATACTTTACATATTATCTCGCAATATGTTGCATAATGCTATAGCCGAATTTTATTGATTTTTGCCTATTCAGGCTAATATTTGACTATACTAGTTCCAGTGATCTGTAGGAACCTTAATGCCGATATCTGCAGACTTGAAGATCGGGTTAATTCCCTGCTTCATCTGATCTCTGTAGTTATCCAGACACTTGAACGCGATTCCTCCGAGAATGATGATTGATGGAACGTTTGTAACTACCATCAGTCCCTGCATCATGTCTGCAATATCCCATACCAGACCTGCTGATGCAATAGCTCCAATGAATACAAGAATTGAAGCAATAATACGCATAACAACCAGTTCACCCTTGCCTGCTTCTCTGCCGATAATAAATTCATAGCAGCCTTCACAGTATGAATAGTTTCCGATCAGAGTTGTAAATGCGAAGAAGCACATTGCGATTGCAATAAATGCCGGACCAAATCCGCCGAATACTGATGCCAGTGAATCCTGAACATAAGGTGCTGCCAATGCTGCACCATCTGCATCGATATAGTCTGTAGGGATTACATCTGTTGACAGGCACATGAAAGCTGTAGCTGTACAGATAAGCAGTGTGTCAATAAATACTGAAAGCATCTGAACCAGACCCTGCTTAGCCGGATGTGAAACGTCTGCCTTTGCTGCTGCATTTGGAGCAGAACCCATACCAGCTTCATTGGAGTACAGACCTCTCTTAACACCCCACATGATGCATGATCCTGTAAATCCACCGAAAATTGCATGGAAATCAAATGCGCTTGAGAAAATCATTCCGAACATGTGTCCCAGGTTAGGGATATTGATAACCAGAACGATCAGTGAAACGATAACGTACATGATACCCATGATTGGTACCAGAACTTCTGTTACATTGATCAGTCTCTTTGCTCCGCCCAGAACAATAATGGCAAAAAGAACAGCCAGAATAACGCCGATGATTGCTGGTGTTACTCCTTCCTTATAGAAAGAGAATGCAGCAAATGTTGACTGCAGATTGTATGAAGCCAGCATGTTATATCCAACCATGTATGTGAAGATGATCAGAATTGAGAAGATAACGCCAAGCCACTTTTGACCGAGTGCATCTCTCATGTAGAATGCAGGACCGCCCTTAAATGTGCCGTCATCATCCTTTTTCTTGAAAATCTGAGCCAGTGTTGACTCAACAAATGCTGAAGCTCCACCGAAGAATGCAGTAACCCACATCCAGAAGATAGCTCCAGGGCCACCGAGAATAACCGCAGTTGATACACCGATAATATTACCGGTACCTACTCTTGATGCAGTTGAAACCATCAGTGCTCCGAATGATGATACTCCACCTTCATGTGGCTTTTCTGTAATAACTTTGCATGCTTCCTTGAACATTCCAACCTGCAGGAACTTACATCTGATTGTCAGATAGATTCCGCCGAAGATCAGAATGAGGGGAACGAACCATGGCTGGTACAGTATGTTACTTACAGCACATACTCCAGCATCGATTGAATTAAACATAAAATAACTCCTCCGTAAAAATAATAATGATTACAAATCAATTAATGAACTGATTCATGTGTGAGTAAGCCCTTCCCTGTAACAAAAGGCCACGCACACGTGACATTTTAACAAATTGCATTTATTTTGTACAGTTTATTTTTTAACAATCTTGTTCAAAATAATGTGACATTTTGTCAAATTTTCTATTGCCATTTTATTCCATTTGTGTTATTATTCGTGTTGAAAGGAAATAAATGGTAATGTTGTCATTTTATTCAAACGACGAAATGCACAGATATGCTTCGGATATCCGCCTTCTGCTTACTGAATCCGTGGAGGAAATGACAGATGCGAAGGCTCTGGAAATCATTGAGGACTATGTGTTTTCCCATGCATTGTCAGGCGCCTGCAGCTATGAAGATAACGCAGCTTTAATAGAAAGGCTCTTCCTGTCCCTGAGAAAGGAACTTGATATTCTGCATCCCCTGATTGATGACAGCTCCATTTCAGAAGTAATGGTAAACGGCAAGGATCATGTCTTCGTTGAAAAAAACGGATCTATTATCCAGGTTCCTCTCTCATTCGATTCAACTGAAGACCTTGAAGAGCTCATACGGCGAATCGCCGGACGCGTTCACAGGGAGATAAATGAACTGAATCCCATTGTCGACGCACGTTTAAGCGACGGCTCAAGAGTTAATGCCGTTTACAGGAACATCGCGCTGAACGGACCTATTCTTACCATTAGGAAATTTCCTGAAAGGGTCATGTCCATGAGAGATTTCATCCTCAACGGCACAGTAAGCATGGAGGCCGCATGCCTCCTCCGCACTCTTGTTGTCTGCGGTTACAACTGTTTCGTTTCGGGTGGAACCTCCTCAGGCAAAACCACAATGCTCAATGTTCTCGCACAGTTAATCCCTCCTGATGAACGTGTAATCGTCATTGAAGACTCAGCTGAATTACAGATAAGACAGATCGATAACATTGTTCGCATGGAATGCCGCAATGCCAATGTTCAGGGGAAAGGCAGCGTGGACATGGCCCGGCTTGTTAAAGCCAGTCTCAGAATGCGCCCGGACCGCATTATCATAGGCGAAGTCCGGGGCGCTGAAGTCTTTGACATGATAAATGCCATGAATACAGGCCATTCGGGTTCGCTGAGTACCGGACATGCAAACAGCATTTCAGGAATGCTGAAGAGACTTGAGGCAATGTTCATGCAGGCCGCCGCCTTCCCTGTCGAAGCAATCCGTGCACAGATAAGTGAGGGTCTTGATGTCATCATACACATGAGCAGGATGAAGGATGGCAGCCGCAAGGTGATCGAAATTGCCGAGCTAACCGGAATGGAGGACGGTGTCATTACCACGAACAGCCTTTACAGACACGATACGGGTATGACGGGAAACCGCATAATGCATCGTGAAAAGCTGGAACTTGGAGCAAAACGCACCGGGGAGGATTTTAATGATTCGGGATTATTCGATATATGAAATGACAGACAGAGAGCAGCTTCTGTTCTACTCTCTCGGTTACCTGTCCATAGGGTTCATGGTTTATCTCTTCTATCACAGTATCCTTCTGTCACTGGCCGGAGGACTGCTGATAAAGCCGCTTAAACCATATTGCGAAAATCATATGGCCTCTCGCAGAATGCAGAAGCTCGGAAGGCAATTCAAGGATCTTTTATATTCCCTTTCTTCCTCTGTTGCTTCGGGCAGGCAGATGGCGGAGGCCATTATTGAAGCATGCGAAAATCTTCAGGTCATGTATGGCGATGAGGAACCAATCATGATTGAACTGAATCACATGAAAAAAAGCATGCTTGAAAATAACGAAAACGACAGTGTCCTGCTTTCCGACTTTGCCGCAAGAAGCGGAAATGAGGATATCGGCAATTTCGTTAACGTATATGTTACCTGCAGAAGCATGGGTGGTGATCTGGTAAAGATTATTACACACACCTCTGAAATTCTGACAGACAAGATGAACATAGAAAAAGAAATACAGGCAATTACCGCACAGAAAAAACTGGAGGGGCGACTCATTGCACTGATGCCTCTCGCAATGCTTTTAATACTCAATGTTTTCTCCCCTTCCTACATTGCCCCTCTCTATGAGGGGCTCATGGGGAGACTGATAATGACCGGATGCCTTATTGCAGTCGTGCTCGGCGTCAAGCTCATGGAAAAAATATCAAGGATTGAAATATGAACAGGGAAAGTCTGAACCGCAAGGCGGGAAAACGCATGATACTGATTGCCACAGTGGGAATCATCATCATTGCTGCCGATCTGTTCATGGCAGGCAATGACAATACTCTGGCTCTCCACGACAGCAATAAGGGGCTGTACATGATACGCCCGGGCTCCGGCGAGGCATCAGGCAAAATCAGTCTGCGCGCCCGGGTGGCCGAAAAGGACTACTCCCGAAGCTTCGATATCACACTGGACTCATTCAGTTCTGAAAAGAATGCTTCCCCTTCAGAAGACAAGGCTGCCTCAGGCAGTATGAAGGATGATGAGCTGGTGGCCTATGAAATCAGAAGTGCCGTACACTCTCTCAACGATAACACCTCTGTCAGAAGAGTATATCTTCCCGACAGACTTGATACGGGTGAACAGATCATATGGAGTGTGGAAAGAGAAAACAACACGGTTGCCATTGCCTTTGCAGCAATGATTCTGGCCGCACTCGTTTACAGAAACCGCTATGCACCTCTCAAAAAAAAGCTGCAGGCGGAACAGGATTCCATTACCCGCCAGCTTCCTGAATTCGTGAACAGACTGGTACTCCTGCTCAATGCGGGCATGGTGCTGAATTCCGCCTTTGAAAAGGCTGTAGAGGAAAGTCCGGGTGAAGACTACTTTTACGGACAGATGCATGACATATACTCACGCGTAAAACAGACTAACGGGTCCATGAACCGCGAGTTTCGTGCTTTTGCAAAATCAAGAAGAGCTGCCGGCGATGACGCCGCCAGACAGCTGATGCGCATCAGCAACATAATAAATGACAATATCAGCAAGGGCGTTGAGCTTACGGAAAAACTTCAAGCAGAAAGCGAAATGCTCTGGATTTCCAGAAAGCTGAACTGTGAAGAGCGAGGTCGACTTGCCGAAACAAAGCTTACTCTCCCATTAACGTTGTTTCTTCTCGTTCTCATTATCATAACCGTAAGCCCTGCCCTGCTGGAATTGTAATAGAAAACAGATTAACAAGGAGGTATTGAAATGGGGTTCAAACTTGGAAACAAATCCGGAATGGAACTGGTGCAGGTGGCCATACTTGTGGCCATAGCCGTGGCACTGGGTCTCATATTCAAAACACAGATAACAGACTTCGTAAACAGAACCTTCGAAGGTCTGAGCAACTTCAGTTAAAGAGAAAAGGCGGAAGCTACATTGCTGAGGCAGCCGTAGTCCTGCCTATTATTATTCTGGCAGTCATAACCGTAATTCTGATCATCATGCTCTTTTACGAGGTTTCTGTCAGTCAGAGTAAAATGCACATGTTCCTCAGAAGTGAGGCAGGGACGATTTCGGAACGGATGACCTGCATCGGAGCGGACTGGGACGGGATCTGCAGCACGGGAAGAGACGGTGTGTTCAGTACCGTTGAAGCCCATGATGAAATAAGCATGATTCACAGCGGGCTTCTGTACAGCAGTGGCAGCCTGTCCGTAAGCGGCTCATGGCATGTGGCCGACGGCGTTGCCTTCAGACGTTCAACGGATATTGTCAAATGATGAATTTTCAAAGAAAACAAGGCAGCAGCGCGGTATTTCTGAGCATTGTTCTGGCAGCGCTGGTCTGCATAAGTCTGACGCTTGTCTTTGCGGCAAGAAACCGTGCGGAAATAAGCTTCGCCGACGGTGTAATGCATCTTGCGGCGGATTCCCTGCTTGGTGAGTACGACTATTATGTTCAACGGGATTACGGTCTCTTTCTGCTTCAGGATACTGACAGAAATCTGACCCGCAAGCTGAATCGCTACGCCGGCTACTCTCTGGATGCAGTTGACGGCGCAGAGTTTGATGGGGCATCTGTAAATGCAGGCCGATACAGCACCGTCGATCCTGAGCCCGTGCGGGCACAGATACTGGCTTTCATGAAATCCGGTGGTGCGGGAAAACTGCTGACGGGTACCGGGGCTTCAGATACAGGAACAAATTCAGACAGGGATTCCGGACACACACTGCGTCACGGTCCCACAATAGTCAGCCTGCCTTCCCGCTCCCTTCCGGACAGAAGCATAATTGCCGCAGCAGAAAAGCTTGCGGATAACATGAAAAATCCGGAAACCATTTTCCGTAAGAGCACTGCCAAATACGTGCTGGACAGCTACATTTTATCCATGTTCAACAGCTGTGTACGCAGTGCGGCAGAAGATCATTTCTTCAATAATGAAGTGGAATATATCATCTGCGGGGAACTGTCAGATGACAGAAACCGCCACAAGGTTGATCTGGCGCTTACAGCTCTGAGAACGGGCCTGAATCTTTCTCACATCTATTCGGATCCCGATAAGCTTGCTGCCGTCACCGCTGCCGCCGAGATAATCACCCCCGGCGTTCTGGGAACTGTAACCCAGGCGGGTATTGCTCTGGCCTGGGCAACAGCGGAAGCAAAAAACGATGTGAAGCTGCTTCATTCGGGAAGCAGGGTGCCCATCATAAAGGACACCTCATCCTGGGCAATAGATCTTGATGCACTCATCGAAGGTTACGATTCCGAAACAGGATGCATCCACCCTGCCGTTGACAGGGGCCGTCCCTATGAGGATTACCTGCGCATTCTTCTGTTCATCAAGGACGACAATATTAAGACAGCGCGAATACTTGATCTTATTCAGATTAACATGCGAAAAAACCACGACGAAAATTTCCTGATTCAGGAGTGTGCGACAGGTATTTCAATAGACTCAAAAGTAAACGGGGAAATCCTTTCATATGATAAGAAATACTGAAACCAGATGCAGACGAAAAAGCCGGAAAGGGTTTTATACAGTGGAGGCGGCAGTTTTTCTGCCTCTTGTAATTCTGACTGTATTAACAATCGGATATTTTATTCGTGCCGATGCCATGTGGGAGAACTGCATGAATTCAGCTCTTGACGAATGCTCCTATTCCGCGGCCATCTCAGGCAGCGGTCCCGGCGGTCTGGCAATGGCTTCCCGTGTAAAAAGCAGGCTTAATGAGGAAATGCCCATGCTGCAGAATCTGTCCGTTCACAGCGGACTGGCGGGAGAAAAGGAGTCCTGTCAGGTGTCGGCTACTGTCCACCTGTCTCTGCCTCTTGGATTCGGGCGGGACTACGGCATTGAAGGCAGAATTCACTACAGAGATTTCGATGGAAAGAAATACAGCAGAAACGCTCTGGGAGCGGAAGGCCTTGAAAGTAATGCAGGCTCAACATCCGTATGGATTTTTCCACAGAGCGGTACGAGGTATCACAGCGAAAGCTGCACCTATGTAAAGGCCTGCGTTCACGGATCCATTCTCACGGACAGTCTGAAAAGCAGATATTCTGCCTGTGAAATGTGCGATTCGGGAAGCCTTCCGACCGGCAGCATTGTCTTCTGTTTCAGTGGGGATGACACAGCATATCACCGTGGCAGCTGCCGGTGCATCAACCGGCACACGATAGTAATTGATAAGAGCGAAGCGGAGAAAAGGGGCTACAGCCCCTGCAGTAAATGCGGAGGAAACTGACATGTGGGAAAACAACGAATTCAAGATGTACTTAAACGACCTGGAAATACCTGAATTTGAAAAGGTAATGCTTACATCGGGGGAATGTGATTTTCTGATTCCCATGATCTTCATCGGCGAGGAATCCGAGCAGGTGGCGTATTATGACTGCAGCGGCTTCGTGCCGCTGAAAAGGTATTCCGTTGAGACAGCCGAGGATGCTTTTTTCATTATAGAAAACGTTCTTGTAATAGTCGGAGGCCTTACGGATTATCTCATCACCCCAGCCAGGATAAAGCTGGACAGGGATACGGTCTTTTTCAATACAGATACCGGAGAAATAAAAATCGCCTATGTGCCTGCCGGAGAAAACACGACAGACCTTAAGCGAAATTTACTTAATCTTATAGCTCAGCTGAAGATGGACATTAACGACGGTCACGGCGATTTTCTCGACCGCTTCGCCAGAATCATACATTACGGCAATTATCACATAGATGAACTCCTCAACCGTCTTGGTGTTCTGAAGCGTGAACTCTATTCACAAACCATCTCTTCTTCGTAAAGAAATAACAGAGCGGCACCAGATACATGTAGAATGCAAACGGCAACGCACTGATTCCGATGTTGAAGAAAGTGAGCGGAACGCTGCAGGCTATGCACCACGGAATCAGTCCCACGACTATTATTACCGTGTTTTCCATGTCAATTGCCAGCTCCTGACGGCTGCCGCCCGTGTTAAGATACGGCCTTGTCAAGAGATCGCTGCACATGAGAGTTGCGATGGTCTGGTTGCAGAATACTACACAGGTTGCTACGCTTACGATAAAAGTCGTTGCGTAACGTCCCGTCTTCGTGCAGCATTTTTCTATGAGGTTGAGCAGATTCTGCAGCATGTCGGTCCTGTTGAATATGCCGGAATATGCACAGGAAATGGCCAGAATCGCCACAATTTCCAGCATGGAAACGAGACCGCCTCCATCCAGAATCGCAGCCAGCCCGTCCCCTGTTGAATGATAACCGAAAACGAGAATCTTAAGTATGGCAAGAATCGGGACCTTCTCAACAAAAAATGCAACTGCGACGCTTGCTACTATGCTGATACTAATCGAAAGAATGACTCCCACCTTGAACAGAGGCAGTGCCAGCATGAGAACTGCCGGAACAAAAGCCCATGGTGAAAGAGTAAATTCATTCTCAAATGCCTGAATTATATCCGCATCCACGTGGCTGATGGGGTTAATGACAGAGAGGACCGCATATGCCGCAAGTGTTATTGCAAAAGGCAGAATTGCTGTCTTCATCATCAGACGTACGTTTTCCAGTATGTCTGTTTTTGTAACTCCTGCAACCATGTTTGCACTTGAGGAAACCGGGGATCCTCTGTCACCGAAATAGATTCCCGACATGATAACTCCTGCAGTAATAACCGGATTCACTCCCCCGCTTCTCGCGAGTGCCATGAATATTACTCCAACCGTTCCCGCCACTCCGAATGAAGTGCCCAGCGCATAGCTTAGCAGACAGGATAGCAGGAATGTAATTACAAGGAAAAGCGGCGGCACGATTACTTTCATTCCGTAATATACGAAAACTGTAATTGTACCGGATACTCTCCAGGCCGCAGTAATGAATCCGATAATGAGCATTACTTCAATTACTATGAGCGAATCCTTAATTGAGCCCCAGGAATTGATTGCGAGTTCCCTAAGCCCTTTGCTCAGGGACATCTGTTCCTCCCCGGTTTTCAGCCTGTGAAGTCCCAGAACCGCAAACAGCACAAGACCGATCAGCAGTGCCCACACCATTGAGTGCCCTGTGATCAGCATTGTTATCATGCTACCTATGAAAATTACAAATGCTATTATCAGTCCCATATTACTTCCTGATCATATCTATTTCTTTATCGCTAAATCCCAGTTTTTTCAGAATCTCCTCTGTATGTCGGCCTGCAGGATAGCCTGCATGCCTGTATTCAACCGGACATTTGCTCAGCTTCATGGGATTTCCCAGCTGCTGAACATAAATCCCCCTTTCCGGTATTTCAACCATGGGAAGCATGCCTCGCGCTTTCACCTGTTCGTCATCCCGCATTTCTTCCATCGTCAGTACAGGTTCCGCGCATGCATCCAGTCCGCTGAAAATCTCACACCATTCCGAAAGAGTCTTCTCCCTGAAACGCTGTCTTATCTGAGTCTTGTCTGCCTTTGCATCAAGTTCAAGCCCCCTGCACAGGTCGGCAAAGAACTTCGGTTCCAGAGAGCCAACGCTCATGTGTCTGCCGTCGGCCGTTTCATAGAAGTCGTAAGCACCGCCGCCGTTGAGCATCTGGCTTTCCCTTTCCGGTGCTTCTCCGCCGCCAAGCCAGGATGCTCCGTCCATTCCGTTAAAGGGAATCGTGCCATCCGTCATTTCAACATCCAGATGCGGACCTTCTCCCGGATTGTTTCGGTAATTCACCGCTGCGAAAATGCTGACGACACTGTTCATCGAACCTACCGCAACGTCGGCAACCTGCATGTTTGTCAGAATCGGTCCGGTTTCCTTTCGCCCCGCCTGGTTCATGTTTCCCGATCTGGACATGTAATTGATGTCATGTCCTGCCTTCATGGCCATGGGACCTGTCTGCCCGTATCCCGTAAGTGAGCAGAATATGAGAGCCGGATTCACTTCCGACAGTGCTTCATATCCTATGCCAAGCCTGTCCATGACTCCCGGTCTGAACTGCTCAAGAATGATGTCGAAACCGCCGCCGCCATCTTCTTCCGGCATGACAAGACGCCTGATTGCCTCAATGCCCTCAGGTGTTTTTAGATTTACGAATATGGATTTCTTGTTTCTTCCAAGCCATGCGGCCGCAGCTGTAATGCCCTTTCCATTCTCATCCTCTGACCCTTTGATGAGTGGCGGCCACTCTGTTACCAGATCGGTCCTGTCAGGTGCAGCAACGCTTATAACTTCGGCACCCATGTCCGCCATGACAAGTGTGGCATACGGAC
Organism: Clostridia bacterium; assembly: GCA_024403185.1. GTDB lineage: Bacteria > Bacillota > Clostridia > Peptostreptococcales > Anaerovoracaceae > Lentihominibacter. The sequence continues at coordinate 4,746 of JAKSSG010000038.1, read as the reverse complement.
CGGGCAGAAGAGTAGAAAAATCCAGTATTTTCAGCCCCGTCAATGCTCCCATTTTATTTCCTCCGGTTCTATGTTTGTCAAATCTATTGCCACCGGTTCATCCAGTTCCAGACTGTCCGGCCCCGTTTTGCAGTCGCAGGCAAGGATTTTCACTCCGGCCTTTTCAGCTTTTATCAGTGTTTCACCAAATTCCGGCTGAGTCTCGTAATTCGGCCCGAACAGATGCATCTCCTTCATCTGTATCACAAAGACAATAAATGCCCTGTAACCGTTCTCTGCAGCCTCTATCAGCTCATTTATGTGTTTTAGTCCACGCTCCGTCGGTGCATCGGGGAATCGTGCAAAACCAGCCTCTTCCAGGGTGACTCCCTTGACCTCAATGAATGCCTTCTCATCCCCGCTTTCCACGTAAAAATCGAATCTGGATTTTCCGTAGGTCTTCTCGGGCTTTATTAATGTCAGGTGCCCGCTTATTCCCGGCAGTTTCAGCCTGCCTGCTTCAAGCGCCTCCTGCACCACCCTGTTCGGGGCCTGTGAGTCCATGTTTATGAGAAGCTTTCCCGACCCGGGCCGGTCCTTTTCCACAGCAATCAGTGAGTACTGCATCTTTCTCGTTCCCATGCGTCCCATGAAATCCTCCAGAAATACCGTGCATCCGGGAACAAGAAGTTCCCTGCAGCGGCCTGTATTTTTGACATGGACCTTCGTTTCACTGCCGTCCTGCAGCCTTACCCTGGCTATGAACCGGTTCTCGCGTTCTATGAATGTTGCCTTAACTGTTTTTTCGTATTTCATCAGTTACATTGTATAGAAAAAGAGCGCCGGAATCAATCCGGCGCTCTTAAAGTTCAAATGCATTATGCCTGTGGAGGCTGATCAGTCGGTGCCGGTTCAGCGGCAGGTGCCTCTGCAGGAGCAGGTGCTGCCATGTCTCCGAAATCAACTGTAACGTTTTCACGTTCTCTGGCGTCATCAACTTCGTACATCTGATATCTTTCAAAATGGAAGATGCCTGCAATGATGTTGCTCGGGAATGATTCAACTGCAGTGTTCATCTGTCTTACACAGCCATTGTAATACTTTCGGCTGTTGGCGATGTCATCCTCGAATTCGTTGAGCTTGTTCTGGAGATCCAGGAAGTTCTCGTTTGCCTTCAGTTCAGGATATGCTTCAGCTGTAGCAATCAGAGTACCAAGGAATCCGCCCATGGCCTTGTTTGCTTCAACCTTCTCATTGGTGGACATTGAATCATAGTTTTTGCTTCTCAGAGCCGCAATTGCCTCAAAGGTTGATTTCTCGTGCTGTGCGTATGCCTTAACTGTGTTTACCAGATTAGGAACCAGGTCCCATCTCTTCTTGAGGTAAACATCCATGGTTGCGAATGCTTCTTCAATCCTGTTCTTCATCTTGATGAACTTGTTATAAGCACCGATGAACCAGATTGCCAGAATAACTAATATCGCCAGAATAACAATAATACCTACCATTCTTTTTCCTCCTTCTTTTCCAAGAGATATCTCTTGTGGTATTTCAACTGAATGTATTCCATGATTTTGCTGTAATAAATAGGATTGCTCAGTCCACCTACAGCTCCCACTACGGGCAGGCCCTGAATGAATTTCAGGACGAGCATGTCCAGAGCGAAGACATCCGCCGTAACAGCTATCTGCTCCTGTATTTCATCGGGCTGAGGAATCGGACGGGCAACCAGCAGTTCATCCACCTCCAGGTCGGATTCAATCCACCGTTCCCTTTTCTGAATTGCTGTCGCCAGCATTTTCAGAATGAGCATCCTTTCCTCAGGTTTATTGTAATCGTAACCGTACTTAAGTGCAACCTCATAAACGGATTGCAGAATAAAACCTATGAAAAGCACTATGTCCGGAAGCCCTATGCCAAGCACGCCCAGACCAACGCCTTCGGCGGTTGTTACGATGGATTTCCATCTCATGGACTTGGCGGCGTTGCTTCTGAATCTGCGCAGCTCCCTCCTGGTCTGAATCGTGTCAACGGCCGTATCCTTGCTTTCGAAATCCTTCAGCAGACTTTCCTTGTTATAGGTTTTCTCAATTACATCTACACCCTTCTCAAAAATAATGGTAAAAGCCGTCGCAAAAGCAGCCCTCAGACTGATGTATACCTTTTCGGGGATTACATTTTCCAGAGCATTCTTCCAGGATTTTTCAGAAGCCATGGCCTGCTTTTGCAGCTTGCGTTCCTGCTTCTGAATGTATTTCATTTCTTTTTCACACGCCAGGCGGAACTGTTCTTCATTCATGCACTGATTATATCAAAAAAAAGAGCTTTCGGAAACGTCCCGAAAACTCATTTTTTCATTTTTAATTAATATCCTGCAGCAGCAGCCGGCCTTTAATGTTTTCCTTGATTACCGGCCCGAACCCTCTGGAATCCAGCGAGTTCTGTCTGTTGTCGCCCATTACCCAGAAGCAGCCAGGGTCCACCTTATACGGATAGGAAATCCGGTCATTTTCCGGTTCTGTAATGCCGTCAGGACCGTTTATATAGCTCTCTGTAAGCTTTTGACCGTTTCTGTAGACATATCCGTCAATCAGGTCCATTTCGTCGCCAGGAACGCCGATTATTCTCTTGACATACTTGTCGCCGTTCGGCATCTTGATTGCCACTATGTCACCGATCTCGTATGCGTCGCCGAGTCTCCAGTATGCCACAACCTGGGCATCCTTCAGTGTCGGTTTCATCGAGACACCGTCAACTCTCGAAAGTCCCACAACGAGATTAAAGGCCAGAAAGGCCAGAATTATAACAACCACAATCTCCACGGCCAGCTTAAGCCATTCGTGTTTCTTGTGGTCGTATTTACCCATCAATCTTTTACTTGCACCGCTCATTTAGAACTTTATCTCTTCTTCCATGACGCTGTGATCCGTGTACTTTTCTGATATTGCGTCCTCAAGTTCCTGTTCGCGTTTCTTCAGTTTTCTGTGTCTCACTACAAGAACAACTATGACTGCAATCAAAATAATCAGGGCCGGAAGATCCCACCAGCAGTATCCAAGTAGTGTATGTTCCATTGCATGTTCCATTATACTACCTCCTGTCCTTTAGCCTCGGCTTTTTCTGTCTCAGCCTTTTTTTCCAGTTCTTTTTCAAACTTGTATTCACGTTTGTTCTGCTTATAAAGGTGAACAATGAAAATCACAACCATGATAAGAAATACGATCATGGCCAGAAGTGTCCACAGACAGATTCCATACTGTGAATGAAGTGTTTGGTGAAGTTCAAACATCTCGCCCCTCCATATCTTTGTAGCGTTTTAATTATAGCACATTTTGAAAAAGCCACAAATGCTTTTTCGTACTGAGAGGCGACTTTCGTCGCCTCTCAGTCAATTACTTCTTCTCAAGCTCTGACTCGAGTTCGAATATTCTTCTCTGGCGTCTCTTCATGTCGCTTGTGTACCACAGGAGCATGATGAGTGCAGCCAGCATGAGAAGCAGATGGAGTATGCAGCAGTGTGCATCCAGCAGTCCGCCGGCCAGTGGTGTGTTTTCATTGCCCAGAACTGTAAATTCATATCCGTTTCCGGCTACCAGTCCCGTTCTGTTGAATGTTGATCCACCGCCGCCTGCATTTCTGTTATTGTTGTTTGAAGCAGCTTCAACGGTCAGCTTTCCGAATACCAGGCTGATGTTGTAGTTTTCGAGACGAGGAACGATGATGTCGTTGAGTGTAAGTCCCGTGAGACTTGCCTCATCCTCGTTATCGTTTTCTGCAACGCCGAGTACCTGGAAGTCATTATCCTTTTCGCCTACATCTGTCTGTCCGTCACCGAAGAGTACGATGAAGTCCTCATGTTCTGCCAGTCCGTCGCCGCCAACGCTGAATCTGTTTGCAGTCAGAGGCTTGCCGTCATACGTCTTCTTGTCTGTTGCAGATGTAATTGTGATGTTTCTAGGTGTTACTTCCAGAGCACCTGCTACTGTTTCAATGTCATAGTTTCCGTTAACAACCTTGTCGCCGTGCATGATGCTGTATTCGGTGATTACATTTTCTGTTGTGCCGACATTCTTTCTTGCGCCTTCAACGGTTGCAATGAGAACGTCTCCGTCAGCAAGTACGCCTTCAGTATATGTATAACCGCCGTTCTTCAGAATCTTGCCGTCATACTTCTTGCTGTCGCTTGCAGCAGTAATGATAATCTTGTCGCTCTTCTTGGTGATTGTCAGAGTTCCAGGCACCAGAGTGATGTCGTAATTCTTTTCCTTGAAACCGTCGAGAGTATCATACTTGATCGTATTTTCTGCAGTTCCAACATCTGTGATTACGCCTGTTGCTCTGATGTTGTCAACTTCGCCCTTTACAAATCCGTCGCCGGTTACGGTAACTTCATTGTCCTCAGGTGAATGTTCTCTGCCGTCATAGCACCAGCTGCCGTCCTTTGACTTCAGAATTACCGTTCTGGCCGTTACAGTCAGTACTCCTTCTGAAGTTGTGATAATGTAGTTGTCTGCCTTTGTACCCTTGTTCAGAGTATATTCGAATGTGTTGGCTGCAGATCCTGTATCTGTAATTGTTCCTGTTACATCAACGTCTGCGCCTTCACCCTTAACGAAACCTTCAACAGTTACGTCATCCTTCTTGGTAAGTGCGGTTCCGTCATAAACCCTGCTTGCGTCGGCAGTGCTTATTCTTGCCTTTCTTGGAGTTACCTCCAGCTTGCCTTCCTCGATCTCTGCCCTGATATCGTAGTTGTCTGTCAGGTCA